>CAMBFD010000004.1 GCA_945865625.1 Chitinophaga pinensis | reverse complement strand
AATCCAAATGCCAAAATCCAACAAGAAGAAAATCGTTTAAGACCTCAAAACAGTGAGGTGTTTAGACTTCTAGGTTCAAAGCAAAAATTAATGGATCATACCAATTGGGCTCCCTCAACAAAAATTGAAGATGGATTGGCTACTACAATTGAATGGTTTAAGAACCCTGAAAATTTAAAGCAATACAAGCACGATATTTATAACGTGTAACTTATTGTTTAACTTTCAATTTGAGCATTTTCTGCAACATACTTTTCACATCATCACTGAGATTGAAATAGTAAATGCCAATTACACTTAATCCCATGATTAAAATGGTTTTAAGTCCCCCAAAAACAATATGATTGATATTGAAATCATTCTGTAAAAAATGATTCACGCCAAACAGCAATGCGAAAAGAGAAGCTGCGTAAAAAATTTGCAAGGTTAATGGATTCATCTTATAAATATTCCAAATGAGGATAGCCGTAATGAAACCGGAAGCCAGCCATGTGCATGCGGTTGCAACAGAGGCGCCTTCTAACCCCCATTTGGGAATGGCATAACTGTTAAATAATATTCCTAAAAAGACTGCCCCAAAATTCACCAATAAACTTAAATAGTACTTTTTAGAAAACGTGAGCATTGCCGAAGAGTTACCTTGTAGCAATACAAAAAGCTTACCGATACCAAGAAAAAGCACCGCATATTTTGCGCCAATGTACTTATCACCATTTGGCATGAGTTCAAAAAAGAGATCAATATTCACCCAAATACAAAGCAAGGCCATGCATCCAAGAATAAATTGATTTAAACTGGTTTTCTTGTAAAGTCTTTCAACTTCTAAATGGTCATCTTTATGAATTGCTTCAGAAAGTTTAGGATTTGAAATTTGCAGGATACTTCGGGTAGGGATTTCAATTAAGACCGACATCATAAGTGCAATTCTATAAACTCCTGTATCATCAAATGTAGCCATTGAACTAATCATAACGATATCGATCCTTTGTACCAATAAATTGGCTACCGAAGTTAAAAAGAGATATCCGGTATATTTCGAAAAATCAGCTTTCAAATTGGGTTGATTTCTCACAAAATAAAAATCTGGTTTGAACGAAATCAGGGTATTTTTTAAAATGTATGTTAAGTTTAACATTGCTGTAATTCCATAAATCAAAGGAATTAAATAAATGACCAAATCAAAACCAAAGTAATTCAAATAATAACAAAATCCAACCAAGCCTAGAAGCAAGCGCACCACATTTTCTCTTAAAAAAGAAGCAAAAATAATACTGCCAATTGATGCTGAAAATACTTCAAAAACGTTGTTAAAAACAAAGAAAAATATAAACGGCAATAACCAATAATAGTATGGTTGAAAGGCAAATGAGTTTTTGCCAAAATAATGCATGATTGGAGACTGAAAAAAAAGCAATGCAATAGCAATGATAAAGAAACCGGCCAAAGGAATCGCAATTAACCAAAATCCGGCCCCATGATGTCCTTTGTCGTTTTTCAATTGAGGAAAAAATTTCCAAATTGAATAGCCAGTACCCAATTGTGCCACGCCGGCAAGCAATGCCCCCATTTCAATGAAGAGCCCAATAATTCCGTTTTCAGCTTTTGTATAGACCAAAGGAAAAAGGTAGAATGTGGTAAACAAACCAACCAAGCTACCTGAATAATTCACAATAGAAGCCCAAAAACTTTGACGTGCAATCACACCAGACATATTGAGTGCAAATGTAATTGGTTAATTTTAAAAAAGTACTTTAGTCGTAATTGTTAAAAAAAAATGCTTTTTTTAAAGTGATAAGTTGTTTTTATAGCAAAAATCTCATTAATTCGTACAAATTATTTAAAACAAACAATCATGAAAAAATTATTTTTACTAGCTTTCGTTTCTGCAAGTGTTGTGGGAATGATGCAAAGTTGCGGAAGCGATAGCCCATCAACTGGCGCAGCTCCGTTAACTGTGACAAAGACACAACGTTCTTTGTTGATTTACAACACTGCTACGTGGTGTGGACCTTGTGGTGCTTATGGAAGCCCTGAATTCAAAGCGACCATAGCAGCAAGAGACGCGAATAGCTTAGTTTCACTTGATCTGCATTCTTCAGGATCATCTTATTTGGTACCTACATTTGTAAAGAACGATACTTTGTTTATTGCTCAATTTGCAACTGCATTGTATGCTCAAACAAAACCTAACGGATATATCCCACATTTTTACATGGATAACTCTTTCTTAGGTAACACTGGTACAAACGCTGCTACTATGACAAAATTTGCTGACGATTACAACGCTGCTGTACCAGTAGAAGTTGGAGTTGCTGCAAACGCTTCATTAAGCGGTAACAAAATCACTGTTAATTACAAATTGCAAGCTTATGCTCCAGAAGCTGGTGCATTGTATTACACTTCTGTAATTGTTTGTGAAAAAGAAGTTGGTTGCTACCAAGCTGGTGCATCTGGAACATTTGCAACTCACAAACACATCGTTCGTGCATCTGCACACAAAAATGCAGCGGGTACACAATTAGCGTTCAGTGAGACTGCTGTTTTAAACAACCCAGCAAAAGATGCAGCGATTGAAAAAACTGCTACTTTTGACTATGTTGCAACTCCAGATAAATTAGTTACCCAAATTAACACAGCTACTCAAGGCGCATCTGGCTTTGATTTCGGTTGGTGGAAATTAAATAAAGCAAACACAGGCGTAGCCGTGATTGTATGGAAATATATTTCTCCAACAGAAATGTTCTACGTGAACACTGCATGGGCTGATGTTAAATAATTAAAATATAAATTTCACTCTACTTACAAAAAAGAGGGGCTTATTTGATAAGCCCCTCTTTTTTTTGTTTCTAAAATATCTATAGAACAATGGTTTTTTGCAAAAACCCCCTGTTTGTCTGTGATTATTTATTTTTAAAATCTGGCTTGCGCTTTTCTACAAATGCGGCCATACCCTCTTTTTGATCATCTGTTGCAAACAACATATAGAAATTCTTGCGCTCAAAGAACAATCCTTCTTGCAAACCTGTATCAAATGCTTTCAATACACTTTCCTTTGCCATTTGAACAGCAATAGGCGATTTCTCTGCAATTTTCTGACCTAATTTGATTGCCTCGTCTAAATACAATTGCACAGGAACAACTTTATTGATTAAGCCAGCCTCTCTCGCTTCTTCAGCTGAAATAAAATTACCTGTCAATACCATCTCCATGGCTCTAGCCTTCCCAACTGCTCTTGTTAAGCGTTGAGTTCCACCAGCACCTGGCATCACTCCTATGTTAATCTCTGGTTGACCAAATTGAGCTGTTTCACTCGCAACAATCATATCGCACAACATACAAAGCTCGCAGCCTCCACCCAATGCAAAACCACTCACTGCAGCAATAATGGGTTTTTTAGTCTTACGGATACTATCCCAGGTGCTAAATTGATCAATTTTCAACATATCAATGGCTGTTCTTCCTGCCATTTGCTTAATGTCGGCACCTGCAGCAAATGCACGTTCATTACCCGTAATTACTATTGCACGAATATTTTCATCTTCATCGAAATCCAACAAAGCCTCTTTGATTTCTCCCATCAATTGAAGATTCAATGCGTTTAATTCCTTTGGACGGTTTAATTGTATTAAACCCACAAACGGAGCAACTTGTTTGTCTACAAGAATAAATTCAAAACTCATGTTGCGAAGTTAATTCAATTTTCATTTAAAGCCTTAAACTGCAACCAATTCTTCCAAATCTGCACACAGGAATAACAAATGAGCAAGCCCAATATCCCTCCGAAAAAAACATCTGCAGGCCAATGGACTCCGTTATATATTCTTGAATAAGCAACCAACCCCGAAACAAAAAACGCTATAAATAAATATGTCTTATTCGTATTTAACCGCATCGTTTTTTTGGAGTATTGCGAAAATAACAACACCACAATTAACGGATAAACAGCAAATGTATTTGCTGCATGAGAGCTCACAAAACCGTAATGGCCACCTGGTTTTCCATCTGGTAACCGTGGATTCATCGTTTCGCAAAACGCAGGTCTTACCCTTTTAAAAGCTGGCTTAAAAATTTTACTACTAATGCTATCCGCAAGTCCGAATGCCAACAAACATAACAATACTGGTATCCAAAATCGTTTCTTATATTTCTGAACCATTTTCAAGACAGCAATGACGTAAATGGGAATGAACATCCATTTTGAACTCAAGAAACTCATGATTCCATCTAATGAAGTTGAGGATAAAGTTTGGTTGACAAAAACAAACAGTTTGTGGTCGAAATTTATAAAGGTTTCAATCATTTTTTGCGGGAATTTATAATAATTCTTTGAGATTCACTTGCAGAAAACGCAGATAAATGATAATCGCCAAACACATTTTCAACTTGGAAACCGGCTTGTTCATGCAACGAAACTAATTCTTCAGGAGAGTATATTTTGACCCTTTCATAGAAAATTTCTTCATAATCACCATCTTTTACCTGTATCTCTTTCACTATAAACCCCCCTTGAACATATTTAGATATTCCAAATGAAACATGATCAATCAATTTCTCTTCGCTCAACGGCAAATCCTTTGTAAAATAGGCGGCGTGAATATAGTCCTGAATGAATATCCCTCCAGATTTTAAAGAAGAAAAAATATTTTCCAAACATTTTTTATCTTCTAACAAATCTTCAAAGTAACCAAAGCTCGTAAAAAGATTAAATATTGTATCGAAATCTTTTTGAGGGAAGGGATTTCGCATATCGTGAACATCAAAACTGGTAAGTTCATTTGACATTGAGTTTGCGCTTTCAATACTGTTGGGGCTTAAGTCCATACCCCAAACCATCAAGCCATATTTCGACAGTTCTAAACTGTGTCTACCCTTGCCACAACAAATATCTGCAACTTTTAAACCGCGAGATAATTTCAAATAATGGACAAGCTTTCCAATAAATAGATTTGCCTCTTCGTTATCTCTATGTTTATACAAAATATGGTAGTACTTTGTGTCGAACCATGTTTTAAACCAATTTTCTGTGACCTTTGTCATTATTTTTCAAAGTTATTGTAACTAAAGTAATTTTTATCCGTTTATTCTACACCAAATGACCATTGAAGAGTACAACCAAATTGTATATTCACAAAGTGACGCCTTATTTAGGTTTGCTTTGAAGAACATCAAAGTGGTTGAGGATGCTCAAGAAATTGTGCAAACTTCTTTCGAAAAATTATGGTTAAATAGACACAAAGTAGATCCCACAAAGTACAAAGCATACTTATTTAAGATTGCATATAACAGTATGATTGACATTATCCGAAAACAAAAAAACGAAGTGGATATGGAAACAACGAACATTCCAGAATCGCATTCTACGCAAACTGAATACAAGGGACTTAAACAAATCCTTGAAAAAGCGTTTAATGAAATTTCTGAAATTCAAAAAAATGTTATTTTGCTTCGTGACTATGAGGGATATAGTTATGCTGAAATTGGAGAAATCACAGGATTAAATGAAAGTCAGGTTAAAATTACAATTTTCAGAGGCCGACAAGCGCTTCAAAAAATACTAGGAAAAATGGAGGATTATATATGAAAGAAATTTCAGAAGAATACCAATGGAAAATATTTGAATTACTGGAGGGAAATCTTTCAGAATCAGAACGAAACTTACTTGAAAGAGAAATCAACAACAATGAATCTTTAAATCATTTCTATCAAACACTAAAATTAACTTATTTAGAACCTCAGGAAATTCAATTTCCAAACAAGCAAAGGTTACTCAAAAAGTCAACCTTCACAATATTTAAAAATGTATACTTCCAATATTCGGCAGCGGCTATATTGCTCATGATTGGGGGATATTTTATCGTTTCTCAAAAAATAAATCAAAGTACATTAAAGATCAAGCAAGAAGTTTCAACGATACAATCTGAGCAAACTTTAAAGCCAGAAATTAAGTCAGCCAAATCTGAATTAACTAAAACGCATAGATTGGTATCAACCCCTGCACCTACATCGATCACAGAACCAATTAAACGATTGGTTTCATTCAGAGGCAAGGCATTCAAGCCTTCTACTAAATTGATTGACGAAAATCAATTTTTAAACCAACTTGTAGACAATCAATATTTAAGCAATTCAGAGAAGAAACAAATGATGTTAAAATGGTTACTCATAAATTCTAACAATCAACAATTGGAATTATCTCACAACATTGAAGTTTCTGAAATTGTTACCGAAGTTAAACTTGTAGAACAACCTTTATTGTCGGCGGAGGAATTAGAAACTGCCGAGCTGAATGAAATTTGGGTAAAAGAGGCAAAAGAAATGTTAAAAAAAGGGCAATTCCCCAAAATAAAATTTGTAACAACAAAAAAAGAAAAGAAATGGCTTCCTAGCTTTGGAATTGAAATACAAACAGAAACAGCATCTATGGTCAATCAAATTTTTAATTAACAAAACAATTTTAAACAATGACAAATCGCGATATTACAATCCTATTATTGAGTTTATTCGGGTTTACCCCTTTTATATTCGGACAATCAAATGGTTCAAATGGTCCTACTTTGACAGTTAAAAAAATTACCATTCTAAAAGATACTGGTAATGGCGCCAAACAAGTAGTAATCGATAAATATGCTCAAGATCTAGTGCAATGGGCAAATGGAAAAACTTTGAATATGCCTGAGATTCCAACCGATCTAAAAAATGTGAATGTTAGTGTCGAAAAAGTCCAAGTGAATGATACAATCAATACAATCATTAAAATTGTCAATCTCGATAATCCTGCATCAGATAATACAAGAGTGTATAAGCGTAATTCTACAAACCCAGACAAAATTGTGGAAGAGAGAGCTGAATCAGACGACCGTATGCGCCCACCAGGAATGAGACCACCACATAGGCCAAATGGCGAATTCGGTGGTCCACCGCCTCCCAAAAATCCAAACAGACGATATAAAAATAAACGTAAAAATCGAAAATCGAATGATGTTGTATCTCAAAGCAGATTTAGTTTAGGATTCTTAAATGTACTAGGCAAACAAAATCCTTCAAATATGGTTATGGATTATCACAGCATGCCAGAGTTAGATGCAGGTAAAACATTGCAAATAGGTTTTGATCATAGCTGGGGAATTAATTTGATCAAAGGTAAATTAAGAGCATGGATTGGAGTGGCCTACGACATTCAAAATTACAGATTTGAGAATAACCAAATTCGATTGGTAAATCAAGGCAATCAATTTGAATATTACTTTGACAATCCGGGCCAAAACCCCGGCAGAATTGCTGACAAATCTAAATTGGTCACGAATTATTTAGGTATTCCAATTGCATTGGGATTCCAAAACAAAAAACGCAATCCCACTTTTTCAATGAAAATTGGTATTCAGGCAGGAACATTGGTTAGAAGTCATAGTAAAGTGAGGTATTTAAATGGCGATAAAGAAAAGTATTTCACAGATTTCGGATTGAATAACTTTGTAGTTTCTCCTTTTACTGTTTTACAATTTAAACAAATCGGAATTTATGCAAAATATGGAATGACTGATATTTTCAGAAGGAATTCAACCATAAATAATAGACCGAGTCACAATTTGTCTGTAGGGTTTACTTTAACAACAAACATAAATTAGAGTAAAACACAAATTATATTATTTTTGCAATTATTATTATGAATCAAAGAACCTGGACCACAATTGAAACGTTTTCAGACATCTTGTTTGAACTTCACGAGGGAATTGCTAAAATCACCATCAACAGACCTGAAGTTTACAATGCTTTTAGACCTCAAACGGTGATGGACATGTTAAAAGCTTTTGATATTTGTAGAGAACGACAAGATGTTGGTGTTGTAATTCTTACAGGAATTGGAGATAAAGCTTTCTGTTCAGGGGGCGATCAAAATGTGAAAGGTGTTGGAGGATATGTTGACGAAAATGGAGTTCCACGCTTAAATGTTTTAGATTTACATAAAAAAATCCGCTCTCTCCCTAAGCCTGTTATTGCCATGGTGAATGGTTATGCCATTGGTGGTGGACATGTTTTACACGTTGTATGCGATCTAACAATTGCATCAGAAAATGCAAAATTTGGTCAAACTGGGCCTAAGGTTGGAAGTTTCGATGGTGGCTTTGGAAGTAGTTACTTAGCAAGAATAGTTGGACAAAAGAAAGCCCGTGAAATTTGGTATTTGTGTTTACAATATTCTGCCATTGAGTGCGAAAGAATGGGGCTTGTAAATAAAGTTGTTCCATTGGATCTCCTTGAAGACGAAACCGTGAATTGGTGCAACACCATCATGGAAAGAAGCCCTATGGCCATTAGAATGCTCAAAAGATCATTTAATGCAGAATTAGATGGCCAGCATGGTTTGATGGAATTGGCCGGCGATGCAACTTTATTGTTCTACTTAACTGAGGAAGCTCAAGAAGGGAAAAATGCCTTCTTGGAAAAACGCAAACCTGATTTCAAAAAATTTCCTAAATTCCCATAAAAAATATCTTTAAACCAAACGCATAAAACGCATGAACTTTAAAATCAACTTTTTCATCATCTTAGCATTTTTCAATTTCAACTTTACAAATGCACAGCCCGAATTAACTTCATGGATATTAAATTCCAATGGAAAAACTGGATATAATGGTATCTCCAGTAATATCCAAAAATTACAATATTCTGCAAATTATATTTATGTAAGCGCTTCATGCATTCCTGGCTATGATATTGGTCCTTGGACGGCAAACCCCAACAATCCATCAAATCAGAATTTTGTCTTTAAAATCACCAGAAAACCTGTAAAAAACAACAATACGCCTACCAAAGTAGGATTGGGACATGTTGGCATTTGGAGTAATGGCGTCAGCATTTTTAACGCCTCCGATGGTATGTCGTACAACAGTGCTGGCGTTTGGAATAGAAACGCTTATTTCTTTGAGGGAATTAGTTTCGATAATTGCCTAGGCCACCCAGATAAAAATGGTGAATACCATCACCATGTAAGTCCTAAATGCTTATATGATGCAAAAGATTCTTCTAAACATTCTCCCATTATTGGTTATGCTTGGGACGGATTTCCAATTTATGGTGCCTATGCTTACTCCAATTTAGATGGCACAGGAAAAATTAAAAGAATGACTACTGGGTATCAATTAAAGAGCTTGGTAACACGCACAAATGGACCTAATCCAGACCAAACTTACCCCTTAGGATGTTTTATGGAAGATCATGAATATAAAGCTGGATCAGGAGATTTAGATGAACGCAATGGAAGATATTGCATTACACCTGATTATCCAAACGGCACATATGCCTATTTTGTAACAATCGATCAAAACCAAACACCCGTTTTCCCATATGTCATGTACAATAACTATTATGGTGTTGTAACCCCAGGAAACATGGGACCTGGATCTGGGCATGTAACAATTTCGGAAACTGTTGAAACTTACATTCCTAGCAGTAGCGGTTTAAGTCCCTCAGAAAACGAATTCAATATTAGCCTATACCCCAACCCCAATCATGGCAATTTCAATTTTAATATTCGAAGTGCTCAAAACAATTTTGAATTAACAATTGTCAACCCCATTGGTCAAATGGTTTACAATCAAAAGAATTTACAACCCAACATTCAATACCCAATTTCTTTGGGTGGAGATGCTAAGGGTGTCTATTTTGCACAAATCAAGCAACAAAACCAAGTAATCAGCACTCAAAAACTGATTCTAAATCGTTAATTTTTGATTCCAAAGCAGTATTTCTTGGGGATAAGCTCCCATTATTGGCTGAAAACATTATCTTTGTGCAAAATTATTTTTTTTTATAATTCATGAGCAAAATTAAAGTTGAGAACCCAGTAGTTGAACTAGATGGCGATGAAATGACCCGCATCATTTGGCATTTTATTAAAGACAAATTAATCTTACCTTACCTCGATATTGATATTAAATATTTCGATCTAGGAATGGAATACAGAGATCAAACGAACGATCAAGTTACGATTGACGCAGCTGAAGCAATCAAAAAATACAATGTTGGCATAAAATGCGCAACCATTACGCCAGATGAAGATCGTGTAAGCGAATTCAACTTAAAGCAAATGTGGAAAAGCCCAAATGGTACAATTAGAAACATCCTCGATGGTACTGTTTTCCGCGAACCAATTGTTTGCTCAAATGTTCCTCGTTTAGTTCCAAATTGGACAGCTCCAATTTGCATTGGTCGTCACGCTTTTGGTGACCAATATCGTGCTACCGACTTCGTTACAAAAGGCAAAGGCAAATTAACCATTAAGTTTGAAGGTGAAGATGGTCAAGTGATTGAACACGAAGTTTACAACTTCAAAGGTGATGGCGTTGCTTTGGCTATGTACAACACCGATGAAAGTATCCGTGGTTTCGCACGTTCTTGCTTTAACCAAGCAATTGCAAAAAAATGGCCTTTATATTTAAGCACGAAAAACACCATTTTGAAAAAATATGATGGTCGTTTCAAAGATATTTTCCAAGAAATCTATGAGCAAGAATTTAAAGAGACTATGAATTCAATTGGCATCACTTACGAACATCGTTTAATTGATGACATGGTAGCGAGTGCATTGAAATGGAATGGCAATTTCGTTTGGGCTTGTAAAAACTATGATGGTGACGTTCAAAGCGATACTGTTGCTCAAGGTTTCGGTTCATTAGGCTTAATGACGTCTGTTTTGGTAACTCCAGACGGTAAAACAATGGAAGCTGAAGCAGCACATGGTACTGTAACCCGTCACTACAGAATGCACCAACAAGGTAAGAAAACTTCTACAAATCCAATTGCATCTATTTTCGCATGGACAAGAGGTTTAGAGCACCGTGGTAAATTAGATGGCAACGAAGCCCTAATTAAATTCTGTCAAACTTTAGAGCAAGTTTGCGTAGATACAGTTGAAGGAGGTAAAATGACTAAAGACTTAGCAGTATGTATCCATGGAAACAATGTTCCTGAGGGAAGTTATTTGTACACTGAAGATTTTCTTGAGGAGTTAAACAAAGAATTACAAAAGCGTTTAGCTTAATTCTAAAATATTCAACCATAAAAAAAGGGGCTTTCAGCCCCTTTTTTTATGTCGATATCATTTTAAAACAGATAGCTTACACCAAGTTTCGCTTGAAATAATTTTGAAGAACTCATATGCTTAAGAGCAGTGTATTGATAGAACTCTTCAATTGTTGCCGCATAGGAATCTCCTTCAACGTAATCCATCAAATTGCCTGGCAATGTCTGATACAATGTATAACCCATACCTAATGTAAAGTCAACTCCAATTTGATCTGTAACCATTCTTCTACCTCCAAAAATATAGCTTGCAGAAAAAACAGTGACACTTGGAATTGAATTTAATTTAGCGCCATCGTCTGAGGATAATGGTTGTCTCCATTGTTCTTTATTTGCATTGCTTATATTTAAAAATCCCAAAGAAAGTTCCAACCCATTGTATGCACCATAAGGAGAAACAGCACCCTGAGAAGCATTATACCATTTTGGTGTAACTTTAAACTCAGAAAATAAATAATCAAAAGATGATTTATCCCTAACATTATTATATTGACCATTGTCATAGTAAGTCAAGTATTCACCAACAATCATGTTGTAATCCATGGTTTGATTGGTTTGGCTGTATCCAAAATTCCAAGCGAAATTTTGATTTCTCGCCTTTTCATATGAAAAACCGTAATTTACCTTTACCGCTGGTCCTTCATAAATCAAATTTCCCATCAATCCTGTTAAATCAAACTGAACCAAGCCTGTTTTGCCCATGAATCCCGGATTCGACTGGGCTTGTATTTCATTATTTGCAGAAAATGCAAAAATGATCACCAATATATTTCTTAGAAATCGCATTTTATATCCTCCTTGATTATTTACCATTGATATGTTTAATTTCATAAATTGTTTTATAAATATGTGCCCTCAATAAATCTTGATTCAATTTATGTTGAAACGACTTATTTGAATAATACACTTGACGGCCAGTTTCTGTGTTATAAGCCATAACTTTTTCTTTGAGCACACAATCGTTTTGAAACTGTTGAGCCAAATAAAATGGGAAATAGAATGGCAATGCAAAAGAATAAATCAGTCCTTGAATATCGAACGGTCTAGGAATCACAATATACTCATAATTCACATTCAACAAATAAGGAGAGCTTTCATCTTTAGACATACCATTTAAATATTGTTTGTAAAATAGAATCATTTGATTTGTGTCGTTATTCAAACGTTCAGAAAGCCAATCATTAGAAATAGAATACCGATTTAGGTCTTCAGTTTTCAAAGATTTCCCAACAGAATTATCTAAAACATCAACTTTATTATTGGTTGCATTGGGCACATAATTCCAATTGTCTAAAATTTGATTTTTCGCAATTTCTTCCGCAAAGTAATTTCGCTTGGTCTCAATATTATCGTAAAACATATCAACTTTACCATTTGAATATATAATTCTAGGCTGCATGAGAACCAAATTCTCAACATTTTTATTCGATCTACCATACCTTCTAGCGTCCAATTTTTCGCGCTCAGTATATGATAATTTAGATGGATTGGCACTGTAGCTTGTTGTTTCAATTTTAATTGAATCGAAATATTTCTCCAAATCAGCTTTTTGCTTATCATTCAAATGATAAAATGCGCCATAATAATAAATGTTATTTACAACAACCTCTCCACTTGAGTTACGTGCAATTCTCGACCTTGGATTTTTAAGTTTTCCATCAGAAATTGTAGCGGTGGTATCAATTTGAGGTTTCTTTTCTGGTTCAACAGCAGCTGGTTTGAAAGAAGTAAAGTCTTTCAATTTAAAATTGCCTTTGGTCTGCATTAAAGTAAAGGTTCTATCACAAATAGAACGCACAAATTCATCAGATTTATTTGACATATAAATCTCCCAAATTAAACTTGAAGCCAAAGCACCAAAGTCTCTTGAATCTAGTTTATTAAATGCCGCTGAAATAGGACGCCAGTCGCCACGATTATAATTCACACTAAGCCCGTAATCATCTAAATTATGTTTATTCAACTTATGCTCAACAATGCCATACAAACTCATTGCGGCAACTTTGTTTAAAAATTGATTCTTGCCATAAATGAGTTCAACAACTTTTGCGAGGTAATAACTACGGCCAAAATCAGCTCTTTTGATATACGATAAAAGCAACTCAAAACGTGAAATCTGTTGCATTAATTTAAAATCCTTCTCTCCCACAACAAACTTTTGTCTACCTCGATATTCCTTTTTGTCAACTTGTAATTTCAGTTGATCAATTCGTTTATCTAAACTTGGGTGGGTACTCGATTCCTCGTCGCTCTCTTCTTTGTCAATTTTATCATCAAATTCTTTTGCTGTTTTTAACTGTGATTGAATATTCTCATAAATGTATGTTGGGAATTTAAAATTGGGCTTTTCAAATCCCTCAAGTGTCATTGTTGTTTCTAAAAATGGATATTCGGTAAACTTCAACATTTCAAAAACATATATCCCTTCAGATAAATCATATTTTGAATTTTTAACTAGCTCGTAGCCTAATTCATCAGCTTCATATTCTTGCTCTTTACTAAATCTATAGAGGCGTTTCAATTTAGACTCTAATTCGCCATAGTTTCTTCTTGATTCTGTAATGGTTTTTTTCACCTCTTTATATTGTTTGAGGGAATGTTTTTTTACAAAATGCTGAATTTCATGTGCAAGAATCACAGCCAATTGAGATTCATTTTCAATTCTTGCCAACAAGCCAATAGTCACAACCACGATTCCATTGTGTGTTGTGTATGCATTGGGGATATGCGACTTTAAAACAAAAATTTGCAATTGATCTCTCAGTGCTTGGTTATCTTTCAGCAATTCGTCGGCCACGTTATTCACATACTCGGTCATTGGATCACCGTAAAGTATTTGACCACTTGTGAGTAGCTGATCTTCAAAAAAACTTGATTCCACTGCATGGTCCATTTCGGTTCTTTTTTCAGAACGCTTTCCAGACTTACCTTTGATATCTTTCATTGCTTCTTTTGCTTTCGAACTGGTAGTTCGAGTTAAAATTAAAGGAACTGGTCCTTGACAGCTAAGAGGCTGATAATAATTAAAATCTAATTGAATACTTGAATTCTTTTCAAGATTCTGAGCATAAGTGGAAGTAGAAAACCCACTAAATGCAAAAAAAGATATGGCTAAATGCCTTAATTTCATAAAGTTATATAAATAATTTTAAAAATAATTGATTCACGAAAGCTAATAAATAAATAATTAAGAGAAAAGTATCTCTAAATAATTTATTTCATACTGAACCAATGACTGATAATCAAATGAATTGAAATAATTGCCATTTTGACATATATTGACAAGAATTATGTCAACATAAAAAACATGACATAAATTTTACACTTAGAAAATATCCTTCATTTTGTCAAAAAAGGATTTATCTTTTTCGTCTGGCTTGAAGTT
The DNA here is from genome assembly GCA_945865625.1 of Chitinophaga pinensis. Lineage (GTDB taxonomy): Bacteria > Bacteroidota > Bacteroidia > NS11-12g > UBA955 > VMCP01. Next base: position 51,313 of record CAMBFD010000004.1, on the reverse strand, counting down.
TTTACTTTCTTGGAGTTTCAAAAGAATATCTTTTTCTTCCGACGACAATTTGGAAGGAACGAATACATTCACAACAATTAATTGGTCGCCCGTACCATAGCCATTTAAATCAGGAAAGCCTTTTCCCTTTAAACGAAGTATTTTACCGGCTTGTGTACCTGCATCTATCTTAATTTTTACCTTGCCATCTAACGTAGGTACTTCAACACTCGCGCCCATAGCCGCTTCAGGAAAACTGAGCCACAAATGATAAATTACATTGTTGTTATCTCTATGTAAATCTTCATGTGCAATTTCTTCAATTAACACAATCAAATCACCAGATGCGCCTGCAGCAGGTCCTTGATTTCCTTTGCCATTCACACTCAATTGCATTCCATCTGCCACACCGCCTGGAATTTTAATTGAAGTTTCAAATTCTTGACTAATGAGCCCTTGTTCATTGGCATCTTTAGGTTTGCTTTCAATCACCTTACCCAATCCTTGACAAATAGGACAAGCACTTTGGGTTGCCATTTGACCTAAGAATGTATTTGTTACTTTTTTGACCACCCCTGAACCGCCACAATGCTTACAAGTTGCATAAGAAACGCCTTCAGCTTGAACCATTCTTTTGTATTTCACCTTCTTTTCAACGCCAGCGCGCATTTCAGAAAGAGTCAATTTTAATTTTATTCTAATATTTGAACCTACAGTTCTACGAGAACCACCTCTTCCACCGCCTCCGCCGCCAAAAAACGAACCGAATACACTGTCATCTCCAAAAACATCGCCAAATTGACTAAAAATATCATCCATACTGAATCCGCCGCTACCGCCGAATCCAGAATTCCCGCCTACACCAGAATGACCAAACTGATCATATTTACGACGCTTCTCTTCATTTCCTAGAGCATCATAAGCCTCAGCAGCCTCTTTAAAGCTCTCCTCTGCTTCTTTATTACCCGGATTTTTATCTGGATGGAATTTAATTGCTAACTTTCGGTAAGCCTTCTTTATTTCTTCAGCGGTCGAAGATTTCGTCACGCCGAGTATATCATAATAATCTCTTTTACTCATCTTATCAATTAATTACCAACAACAACTTTGGCAAAACGAATCACTTTATCATTTAATAAATATCCTTTTTCAACTTCATCAATCACTTTACCCACTAAATCTGGAGTAGGTGCAGCGAATTGAGTAATTGCTTCGTGCAGCTCTGGATCAAAATCATTGCCCTGTGCATCCATTGGTTTCAACCCATTTTTCTCGAGTATAGAATACAACTTATTGTATATCAGACTCATTCCTTCAATGGCTTCTTTCGACATATCCTTGGAGGTTTCCATCGATTTCAAAGCCCTTTCCATATCATCTATAACTGGCAACACGTTCAAAATCACATCTTTACTTGCCGTTTGCATCCATTCAAGTCTTTCCTTTGTAGTTCTTCGTCTAAAATTATCAAATTCACTATACAAACGGATATACTTTTCTTTTTCAGCCTGCAATAAATCTGTTTCCGAGGTCTCAATTGATTCAGAAGTTTCAACCGATTCCTGAGTGTCATTCGATTCCAAGTCTTGTGGCTCTAAATTTTCATCAATTGGTTCGCTCGATAAATTGTCTTTCGTTGTCATATTCACATACGCAATCACAAAGATTTTGCCATAATTATTTAAATGCCAATATGTCATAAAAACAAAATGTCATGATTAATTGTTTATTTTGTATAATGTTCACAGGAATTATTGAATCATTTTCTAACGTAGTTGACATCCACCAAGAGGGTTCAAATGTTGTATTCCATTTAGAATCAAACATTTGCAACGAATTCAAAATAGACCAGAGCATCGCTCACAATGGCATTTGTTTAACGGTTACCGAAATCAACGGAAATAAGTATTCTGTTACTGCAATTAAAGAAACTTTGAGTCGCACAAACCTTGGACAATTAAACATTGGCGATAAAGTGAACATTGAAAGATGCCTAAAAGCTGGAGACCGTTTTGATGGACATTATGTTCAAGGTCATGTAGATTGCATTGGGCACGTCGATGAAATTCATGATTTAGACGGCTCGCACATGATTTTTATTTCACATCCAATTGAAGCGGGAATAACCGTAGGAAAAGGTAGCATAACAATCAACGGAATTAGTTTAACTGTAATCGACAGCTTTCCAGACGCATTCAGTGTTGCAATCATTCCTTACACCTGGGAACATACAAATCTTACCGACATAAAAGAAGGTGATTTTGTAAATATTGAATTTGATGTTTTAGGGAAATATTTACAAAAAATTAAACTTATGGGTGGTTGATTTAACAATTTTGTTTACTTTTTACTTTAAAATTATTCTAAATAACCATCTTTAGTTCACATTAAACATCTATTTGTCTTGCTATTTGTTAAATTTGTAACCAATCAAATAAAAAGATAAAAATAATATTTATGGGAGTTTTGTCGTTCTTGTTTTCCTCTAGCATTGGTAGAAAACTAGTTATGGCAGTGACCGGAGTTTCACTCATCGCCTTTTTGGTGGTTCACTGCGCAATTAATGCTTGTGTTTATTTTATGGATGGAGGGGCAACTTTTAATGCTGCCGCTGAATTCATGGCTCATAATTTGTTTATTCGTCTTGCTGAGGTTGGATTAATTGGCGGTTTGTTGATTCATATTGTGCAAGGTTTGTCTTTAACACTAGACAACATGAAAAAGAGAAACAACAAATACGGGGCAGCTCCAAAAAGATCAAATAGCACTTGGTATTCTAGAAGTATGGGCTTATTAGGTACTATTTTGTTACTATTCTTGGTTATGCACCTTAAAGATTTCTGGATTGTTAGTCGTTTCGATGCTCAAGGCGGCTTAACCGAAACAAAAACTTTATATCATTTCATGGTAGAAGTATTTACCAATCCCGTTCCTGTTACTTTATACGTTTTGGGATGTATTAGTTTGGCATATCATTTATTGCATGGTTTTCAAAGTGCATTTCAAACTTTTGGTTTAAACCACCCAATTCTAACTCCGATGATTAAAACATTGGGTGTTGCATTTTCTATCATTGTTCCATTGGTATTTGCATCAATACCGGTTGTTCTTCATTTAGACTTGATTAAATAATTTTATGAAATTAGAATCAAAAATTCCAGAAGGTCCAATATCTGAAAAATGGACCAAATTTAAAAGCATGGCTCCGTTGGTAAACCCTGCAAATAAAAGACATATAGAAATTATTGTTGTTGGGACAGGCTTGGCTGGCGCTAGTGCCGCAGCTTCACTTGCCGAAATGGGTTATAAAGTTTCTGCTTTTTGTTTCCAAGATTCTCCTCGTAGAGCGCATTCAATTGCAGCTCAAGGCGGTATTAATGCCGCAAAAAATTATCAAAATGATGGTGATAGTGTTTTCCGTTTGTTCTACGATACCATCAAAGGTGGCGATTACAGAGCGCGTGAAGGAAATGTTCATCGTTTAGCGGAAGTTTCTACTTCTATTATAGATCAATGCGTTGCTCAAGGTGTTCCTTTCGCACGTGAATATGGCGGAACCTTAAGTAACCGTTCTTTTGGTGGTACTCAAGTTCAACGTACGTTTTATGCTGCAGGACAAACAGGTCAGCAACTTTTGTTAGGTGCTTATTCTGCACTTGAACGTCAAGTTGGTTTGGGTAACGTTAAAATGCACAACCGCCACGAAATGGTTGAAGTTGTGACCATTGAAGGAAAAGCCCGCGGTATTATTGCACGAAACCTTGTGACTGGTAAACTTGAACGTTTCTTCAGTCATGCAGTTCTTTTATGCACTGGGGGATACGGAAATGTATTCTATTTAAGTACAAATGCAATGGGAAGCAATGTTACTGCTGCTTGGAAAGCGCACAAAGCGGGTGCATACTTCGGAAATCCTTGCTTTACTCAAATTCACCCAACTTGTATACCTGTTTCAGGACATTATCAATCTAAGCTTACCCTTATGAGTGAGTCTTTGAGAAATGATGGACGTATTTGGGTCCCTAAGAAACAAAATGATGACCGTCATCCAAACAATATTCCTGAAGATGAACGCGATTATTACTTAGAAAGAAGATACCCTGCTTTTGGTAATTTAGTACCGAGAGACATTGCGAGCCGTGCCGCGAAAGAGCGTTGCGATGGTGGTTATGGAGTTGGGCCTAGCAAAATGGCTGTTTATTTGGATTTCAAATACAACATGATGCAAAAATATGGCCGCACAGAAGCAAGCAAACACAACATCGAAAATCCAGATGATGCAACATTATTGCGTCTTGGACAAGAAGTTGTGAAAGAAAAATATGGCAATTTGTTTGACATGTATAAGCAAATCACCGACGAAGATCCATACGAAGTTCCAATGCGTATTTATCCAGCAGTTCACTATACAATGGGTGGATTGTGGGTAGATTACAACTTAATGACAACAGTTCCAGGTCTTTATGCATTAGGTGAAGCAAACTTCTCAGATCACGGTGCAAACCGTTTGGGAGCTTCTGCTTTGATGCAAGGTTTGGCTGATGGGTATTTTGTAATTCCATTAACTATTGGTAGTTATTTGAGTGGCGAAATTCATACAAAAGCAATTCCTACCTCGCATGAGGCATTTGAAGCGGCTGAAAACCGTGCAAACGAAAGAATCCAAAACTTCTTAAACATTAAAGGTACTCGTTCAGTTGAAAGCTACCACAGAGAATTGGGATTAATTATGTGGAACAAATGCGGTATGGCTAGAAATGAAAAAGGATTAAATGAAGCCATTGCTGAAATTAGAGCCCTACGCGAAGATTTCTATAAAAATGTAAGAGTACCAGGTACCGATAAAGAATTCAATCCAGAATTAGATAAAGCCGGAAGAGTTGCCGACTTCTTAGAATTGGGTGAGTTGATGTGTATCGATGCACTTAACCGCAACGAAAGTTGTGGTGGTCACTTCCGTGAAGAATACCAAACCGAAGATGGTGAGGCATTACGCGATGATGAAAATTACAAAAATGTATTTGCTTGGGAACATACTGAAAATAACAAATGGGAACTTCACAAAGAAGAACTTATTTATGAAAATATTAAAATTCAACAACGTAGCTATAAATAATTAGAGAACCATGAAACATTCAATGAAAGTAAACCTGCAAGTTTGGCGTCAAAAAAATGCTCAAGCTCAAGGTAATTTTGAAAATTATAGCGTTGAAACGAATCCTAACATGAGTTTCTTGGAAATGTTCGACGTTTTAAACGAACAATTAATTCATGATGGCAAAGAACCAGTTGCATTTGATCACGATTGCCGTGAAGGTATTTGTGGTATGTGCAGCATGGTCATTAATGGCAATCCTCACGGACCAAAACAAGCCATTACCACTTGCCAATTACACATGAGAAGTTTCAATGATGGCGACACTATTGTTGTTGAACCTTGGAGAGCAAATGCTTTTCCTGTAATTAAAGATTTAAGTGTGAATCGCTCGTCTTTTGATAGAATCATCGCTTCAGGCGGTTTCGTTTCTGTAAATACTGGAAACGCGGTTGATGCAAACAATATTCTTATTCCCAAAGATATCGCCGATGAAGCTTTCGAGGCTGCTACCTGTATTGGTTGTGGTGCTTGCGTAAGTGCTTGTAAAAATGCTTCTGCGATGCTTTTCGTAGGTGCTAAGGTAACTCAATTAAGTCTGTTGCCACAAGGCCAGGCGGAACGTCAAAGTCGCGTTGTTGCCATGGTGAATCAAATGGATGCTGAGGGATTTGGGGCTTGTACCAACACCGGTGCTTGTGCTGCTGAATGTCCTAAAGGAATTCCATTGTCAGTCATTGCAACCCTAAACAGAGAATATACAAGCGCTAAACTAAACGGTAAGTAATTCTATTTACCGACTTATAAAAAAACCTCGAAGTTTCTTCGAGGTTTTTTTTCATTTATACCAAAAATTGGTTTTCTCAATGTAAAGGCCAAATAATTCCCACATCAATCGATGCCTGAGGGCACCACGCCACTTGCACACCCGTTGCAGAAGGTAAGATTGGCAGATTTACTTTTGGTTGTAAAACCAAATGCAAAGTTTCCGACAATGTATAATCAAACCTAGTGCCCGCAGAAAGAAACACATTCACAGCTGGGGAACTAACCTTAGTAATATTATAAGCTCCGTAAGAATTAGAATAAATTCCCTTTGAATTGTAATCTACTGTATAATCATATTTTTCTAAATTATTACCTTCGACCAAAGTAAAACCCTGGGTTCGAAGAACCACATTTTGCTTTATTAATAAAGAAGGAGCTACCCCTAAAAAATACCACCATTTCGTATTTTTTAAAACCATTGTTGCCCCATCTATTCTTCCTAAATAATGCAAATCAAGTGTTAAATAGTTATAATTAAAATCATAATTCAATATTTGCGTTGGGCCTTCAGATAGATTAGAATACACAGAAAGTTCGGGATGAGGTAAATAGTTAAACATATTCCCTTCCTTTTGGCGTGTAAATCCAGTTGTTAAATATGACATCCCAACAGAGAATGCCTTTCTATCCGTTTTCCTAAATGTGAATGCAATTCCAAAGTTGACAAACGAATTTGAAACATCAGATTTCCTAAACGAATCAGCCAATTGTTCCGATTTATAACCCCCTTTTTCATCGGCTGTGATGGTTCCTAAAAAACCCGTTGAAATTGATGGCGACACCAAAATATCTAAAGTTCTATCCCACTTAAAATCCTGACCAAATGCACAAACTGGCAATAAAAAAGCCATTAAAAAATATTTTCTCATATTCATTTAAAATTTCAATTTATTTAATCTGCTATAAAAACGATAAACACCAAAAATTGATGCTGCAAATAGTCCAACAGTGAAGCCAATCCAAACGCCATAGACTTGTCCACTTTCCCATATCGAATTTGGCACGTGAACCCGAACAAAATGTCCCTCATGATAAGAAATTCTATAATCCCCAAAATAAAACGACAATGGCAAGGAAATGATCCAATAAGATACTATTGAAATGATACTTGCCCAAACAACATCTTTAATTCCGCGCAACAAACCCATTGCGCCGGCTTGTATTCCATCTGATAATTGAAATAGCGTAGCCAATGAAAGTAGAGGTAAAATATATGGCATTACGTCATCGTCTACCATATATAACGCAGCAATTTGCTTATTGAATAGCATAAAAATAACGGCATTAAACAATTCGAAAATGGTTAATATTAGAAAGGTAGCATGGGCCACTTTTTTTAATTTGACCATATTTTGTTCTCCATAACTATTCCCAGCGAGAATGGATCCTGCCATCGCAACGCCGCTTGCAATCATGTAAGTAACGGAAGCAATATTCAAAGCCACAGCATGGGCCGCCAATTGGGCAGCGCCGTACCAGCCAACCATGACTCCAGATAGCGCAAAACAAGCCCATTCCGCAAACGTTTGTAAAGCCAATGGAATTCCCATTTTCCAAATAGGTTTCATTTCTGGAAGAACTGATCTCCATTTTGGCATCTTCTCAGGCAAATACTGTTTCATTAATTTAGAATACCGGACATACCACAAACCAACTACGGCCATTACAATTCTGGAGATTAATGTTGCATACGCAGAGCCTTCAACACCCATAGCTGGAGCGCCCCAATGACCATAAATGAGTAGCCAATTTAAAAATACATTTAACAACAATGCACCAATTGTTAATATCATAAACACTTTTGTATGACCCAACCCATCAGTAAATTGCCTTGAGCTCATGTTGATTAAAATTGGGAGAATTGACCAACTTACAATATTTAAAAACTTTGGAGCCAATACGTTTATATTGCCGGTTTGCCCTAACCAATGAAAATTATGAATTAATATTTGAAGGATAATAAATTGGAAAACAAAAAGTACAACACTTACAATTAAACTCGCTCTGTAGATAGCAAAACCATCCGAAGCTTTATTTTCCCCAACTTTAATACTAACCAACGTACTCACAGCAAACAAAACTCCAAAAGTTAGTCCACTTAACATAAAAAATAAATTATTCGCTTGGTTCACACTTGCCAAAGCATCGGTACCTAATTTGCCAACCATAATTGTATCGGCAACACCCATGAGCACAATCCCTAACTGACCTAAAATTATAGGATAAGCTAAGAAAGCTATTTCCTTTAATTCAAACTTATACCCTTTGATAGAAAAAAACGACATGGAGTTGGCAAAAGTACTTCTAAAACTTTAATATTAAATAGCCAACTATTTGGTAAATTTGCAGAATGCTCGAAGTATTATGGGAAGACAATCACCTTTTGGTTGTAAACAAGCCTGCAGGGTTACCTGTGCAAGGTGACGAAACTGGTGATCAACATCTTTTAGAAATTGCTGAAAACTATATTCGCGAAAAATACAATAAGCCAGGGGCTGCCTTTGTTGGACTGATACATCGAATCGACAGACCCGTAAGTGGAACCATGATGCTAGCAAAAACCTCAAAAGCTTTGATTCGAATGAATGAAGTTTTTAGACTTAAGCAAAATAGGAAAATTTATCACTGCATTACCCAATATGCGCTACCTGAATCGGAGGGAACTTTAGAGAATTACTTGGGAAAAGACAGCAATACGCACAGAGCTTTAACATACAATACCCCTAGACCTGGAACAAAACATGCAATTTTACATTATAAATTACTCAATAATCGCGGTGATAAATTCTTATACGAAATTCATTTAGAAACAGGTCGATTCCACCAAATCAGAGCCCAACTTGCAAAAATAGGTTCGCCAATCATGGGTGATTTAAAATATGGAGCTAAAGAGCCCCTACCCGATAGAAGCATTGCATTACATGCTTTTCAACTCATCACTCCGCATGCTGTAAAAACAAATCCTTCTTTAAATGTAATTGCACCATATCCGAATAAGCAATGGTGGCAATTATTTGCAGATGTAGTTAAGAAACACGATCCCAAGAAGCAGGGTCCAAAGAAGCAGGATCCCAAAAAACGTCGTTAAAATTTTGAATCTGATTGTTGATAACAACAATACCTTCAGCTTCTAACAATTTCTGCATTTCATTTTCATCTTTAAAATGGGCTTTCCCTGTGAGTAGACCGTTTCGGTTAACCACTCTATGAGCAGGAACTTTAGGTTCTTCATGATGACTCACATTCATAGCCCAGCCAACCAATCTACTTCCACTTTTAGTGCCCAAATATGCGGCAATAGCTCCGTAAGTAGTCACTCTTCCATGGGGAATTAGACGTACTATATCGAAAATGCTTTCATAAAATTGATTCTTTTTGCGGTTCATACAACATTTTGGTACAAATTTTGTCTAAATTTACGGAGATTTTGAATAAAGATGAAGCACAAATTTAATTTATTACTTTTAGTACTTTTTATTACAGTACGTTTAAACGGTCAAATTAACCCCTATCAACGCACTACGCCAACTGTAAAACCGAATACAGTAGGAATTTATCCTAATATTCACAAAAAAGAAAGCTGGAATGGTAGAGAACCCGGTTCGTATAGTTTAAAATTTAGATGCAAAGCTTTCAAACCTGGTCAAATTGTTTGGTTAGCAGATCACCATATTGGTGGAAAATACTACAGAGATACTGCTGAGGTTCAAAAAAATGGCTTAATTGAATTTAATGGTAGCTATAACACCAAAGTTCAAAGCAAACAAAAACTTCAACGTGGCATGTACTTATTTGTATTGCCCGAACGAAAAGATTATTTTGAGATTATGGTCGATGACGACCAAGATTTCACAATTACCTTCGACACTTCTTTTTATCAAAGAGATTACTACAAAACAATGAAAGTTGATGGTTCAGTTGAAAATTCAGATTTTGTGAAGTATCAAAATGAAAAAATGACAGTCATCGAGAAGTTGATTTCCATGGATGAAGATTTGAAAAGAGATTCAAGCATAGAAAACAAAAAACGTTTAGAGCCTAATAAAATAGCTTTTCTGAAAGAAAAAGAATTACAAGATTCATTGTTCATTGCAAAACACCCAAATAACTTACTTTCTCATTTTCTTTATGCATTGGTTGGGGTTGAAATTCCATCGAAATTACCTACAAAAGAGGACGGCACAAAAGACAGTGCATATCCATTTAATTATTTCAAACAACACTATTGGGATCATGTTGACTTCAATGAAGATGGATTGGTTAGAATGCCAGTAAACGTATTAAAAACCAAATTAGATTTCTATTTTGATAAAGTCATTGTTCCTGATGCAGATACTTGTATCATAGCTTCTGAAAAATTACTTGAAAAATGCAAAAATTCGATTGAGAATGAAAAATATATCATTTGGTATTTAACAAACCGATTTGAATCAAGCAATATCATGGGATTAGATAGGGTTTTCGTTCATTTGGCGTTGTCTAATTATTGTTCAGGAAAAGCATGGTGGGTCGATAGCGCTACTGTCGGTCAAATGTGCCAAAATGCTTTCCGCCGATCTCATAGCTTAATTGGAGCCACAGCACCAGAACTCGAATTGAAAAATTTAGATAGCGCTTGGGTAAAAACCAACTCTATTAAAGCGTCTTACACGATTACAATTTTTTGGGATCCTACATGCGGGCACTGTAAAGAAATCATGCCTAAACTTGTTAAAATTTACGAAGCGAATAAGGCTAAAGGATGGAAAGTCGTGGCATTGTCATCAGGAGATAAAAAGAAAGAGTGGTACGAATATGTTAAAGAACATCCTGAAACCAAACAATTCATCCACCTCATTCGAGGTGAAGTTCAAAGCCAAAAATATGCCGATGCATTATATAGCTATTATGTAATTGCGAGTCCTACAATTTATATTATGGATGCTGATAAAAAAATTATCGCGAATAGAATCGATGTAGATAAGATTGAAGAATTCATCAATCATACCGATGAGTTTATCAAATCAAAAAAATAAAATAATCTTCAATTAAATAAAAAAAACCTTGGTTTATCCAAGGTTTTTTTTATTTAATTTGTTTTCAGTTTTCAGTTGAATGCCTTCTTTATATCGTGAATTAAGTCCTTCGTAAAAACCATTAACCCATAAGTATAATATGGTGCGGAATAATAGGTACCAGGCGTTAATGACACCCTAACCCCAATACCAGCAGTTAACCCAAAATATTTCAAAACTCTTAAATTTCCAGAAACGCCAGTTTCGACAGGAATAACCATTTTTGTACTTAAAACATTTTTCCCAAGCTGATCATCATACTCCTTAAGATCAACAACCCCAATTCCAAGTTGAATCGTTTGAGAGATTTTGAATCTATGCGTATTATACCAGTGATATTCCCCAATTCCACTAAAAATTAAATAGTCATATGAATTGGATACCCCTTGCTTGATTATTTTTTCCGCATTCGCTGAATATATAGCTCCAAGTAACGCAAATTTACCATAGTCTAAACCTCCCCTTAATCCAAAAATTCTTACAGGAATTCCAGTAACAAATGAATTGCGTTGATCTCCCCCAATAAGAATGTGAGGCTTATTTTTCAACGATAAACGAATGCTATCCTGCGGTGACCATTCTTGACCAAAAAGAATGGCACATTTGAAAATCAATAAAATTACGACTACAAAGCGATACATTTAGAAACAAAAATACTTGAAATAGTCATTGATTAAAACAATCTTAAAAAAATCGAAGCATGGAAAATTTCATTTTCACAATTTCATGTATCTATTTTTTTTGCGAATTACTCATCAGCTCAAGCAAACTCAAAGCCAAATACTCCGCAAACATCCAACCCCATATTCATTATTATTTAAATTCAAATTTTTACATTGAAACTGAAATTCGCTATGGTTATCAAAGCATAAACAAAGGGAATGTATCGAATACAGTTTATGGTCTCAATGGATTGAGAAAGTCTTGGTGCGAACACTAAATTAGACATGAGTGATTCACAAGGCATAAGAATTGGCTTTAAATTCTAATTTTTTCATTTAAGTGAATACTTTTGCAGGGTTATGAAAGCATACAAATTTTATTCACTTATTGCAATTTGTCTTTTTATTGCAGAAGCAAACGCACAAAAGGCTGTTCAAAAAGATCTGACCATTGAAGCTACATTAAACCTTCAAGTTGGAGGAGCCCCCATCAATTTTCAAATCTCAGAAATTAGAATGCGATATTTTCTAAAAAACAATATCGCGGTAAGAACTAAATTTGCTTTTAACTTTTTAAATAATACAGATTACGTTTATAACGTTATAACCCCAAACATTCCTCCATTTACACTCAAATCGGAGAGTTCCAATTTCAACGTTGCACTCGGGCTAGAAAAACATTTTACTGGTACAGATAAGCTTTCTCCTTATTTCGGCGGTGAAGTTGGATTCGGCTTAAATTCTAACTCATTGAATGGCATAAATACTGAGAATGGTCAATATTATTCAGAAGGAGGAACATTCACCTCTCAAACTGTTGGTGGAAATAACTTTTATGCTGGCCTTGTTTTTGGAGCGGATTATTATTTTATTCAAAGCATTTATATTGGTGCAGAATTGGGCTATGGATTTGCCATTAATAATTACGGTAAACGAGAAACTTGGAACAGCAGTAGCACAAGTATTGTAAAGAATTCACTTGGATCTGGAATGGGATTTGGACTACAAGCAAATCCAGGAATTAGAATTGGTATCAAATTCTAATTCTCATTTGTTTAAACAATGCAGTTAAAAGGATAAATATAATGTTCTTTTCATTGCCAAATGGATTATTAATGATTAAATTTGTATTTTATTTACAATAACAAAAAAGACAATGGCAACAATTCGCTTTGAAGGCAGAAATGCCCAATTTTTCAGTACTTTAAGATCTCGCATTGATCAATATTTCACTGACAATAAGATTAAGCCTACTGGCAACTGGAAGTTATACATTAAAACTGTAATTCTCAGTATGATTATGATAGGCAGCTACCTATTTCTTGTTGCATTTACACCAGAACAAACTTGGTTGAGGATTGTTTTATGCACAATTTTAGGCATTTCATTTGCAGCCATAGGATTTAATGTGATGCATGACGGTTCTCATGGTAGTTATTCAACCAAACCTTGGGTGAATAAAATCATGGCAAATAGTTTGAATTTGCTCGGTGGAAACGCTTTCTACTGGGTTGAAAAACACAACATTGCACATCATAGTTTCACCAATATTGACGGTGCTGATGAAGATATTGACATCTATCCATACATGAGATTAAACAACAACCAAAAGAAACTTTGGTTCCATAAATTCCAACATATTTATGGACTTATGCTATATTCTGTTGCTTATCTCACCTGGATTTCTTTACAAGATTTTACAAAATATTTCACCGGTAAAATTGCTGAACGCGAAATGAAAGGTAAAATGACAGCTTTTGAACATTTTGAATTTTGGGCAAGCAAAATTGTGTACATCGGTATTTTTATTGTAATACCATCATTTGTATTTGGATTTGGAACCGCAATTTTAGGTTATCTAATTATGGCTCTAACCACAGGTATCTGTATCACAATCGTTTTCCAATTGGCGCATGTTGTTGAGGGACTTAATTTCGTTGCTCACCACGATGAATTAGTTGTAGTAGAAGATGATTGGGCAACTCACCAAATTCGCACAACTTCAAACTTTGCTACAAAAAATAAAATATGGACTTGGTTATTAGGTGGGTTAAATTTTCAAGTTGAACATCATTTATTTCCAAAAATTAGCCACGTTCACTATCCAAAAATCAATGAAATAGTTAAGAAAACTTGTGAAGATTTCAATGTGAAATACCAAGAGTTCCCAACTATGTTCAAAGCAATTAAATCACATATAAATTACCTTAAAACAATTGGTTCAATGCAACCAATAGCTTAAAAGTTTTAAATAACATAAAAAAAAGGCTGTTTCAAATTTGAAACAGCCTTTTTTTTATTTGAGAAACTCCTGTTTAATCCAATACCTTAAAATCAGAAAAACCTTGTGTACATTATTAAAACAATCGACTAATACCAAACTCCATATAATCAGCAACATTTAAATGCGCTTTTAAGCGCGATCTCAATACCCAATTTTGCGTTAATCTGTAATCTATTCCAATTGCATTGTAAAAAGCACCCTTATCGCTAGAAACAGGCCTGAAAACGTAGATCCCTAAATCGGTACGAAGACCAATCCTACCATAAACAAACTGATGACCACCTTTAATGGCAAATTCCAATTGATCTAGTTCATCAGCACCTGTGTAACGACCAGTTTTTGTAAACTTATAATTGGGATCTGAGAACAAATCAAATCCAACATCCCAAATATGATGTGCCGATTTTTGAAACCTAAATTGAAAATCAAAAATCCATGAAGTAAAAGATTCAGGAAATTCAAGACTATGCGAGCGATTTCCAAATTTAACACCTAAAGAATATGGGGTTGTAAAATAATGTTTCTTGTGAATATAATAAGATGACCTATCCGAATTCTGACTTTCATTCGGAACATATAACATTCCTATCCCATAATGAATCACATTCAACCCAACATTCGGCTTCTCCAAATTACCATTTGAAGCATGTGTTAAATAACCGCCCAATGACAAGGCCAAATTTGGCGTAATGTCATACTTGATTTCACCTTTAATTTGAGCGAAATAATTTAAATTTGAACCAATCGCATAATTAATTGGCCGTGTAAGCGTATCGTATTTCTCCGACAAATAGGTCAATCCATGAGCAAAATGCCAGTCAAAAGACCAGGGACCTTTTGCACTTATCTCTCCACCAAGATTCAGAGAAACCGCCAACTGATACCCAGTAACATTCATCCCCATATCCATCCAAGTAAGTGAACCACCAATCTGAGGAAAAAACTTCAAATTACTATTTTTTCGGCTTCCCAAATCATCTGTTTCTCTTCTCATCCTCCAAACAACATCCGTTTGAATCCCCACAATTGGCGCTGCCAAACTTTTCGTGTAAGTAGAATGAGGGGCCATCTGTCCACCAAAATAATTTAATGAATACGAGTACTGCGAATATGAATTCGTTGCAAATAATAAAGTGACTATGAAAATACTGACTCTAATTTTGAATATCATTTTTGTGCAAGCCTACTCCCGAACGAAGATAGATTGCAAATATAGTCAATATCAAAAAATAGAATGGAGAGGCAATAAAATAACCCGAATTATTTAAACTCGTATTTCCCCAAAATCTCTTTCCTATATTCGAAAATTTGCTTCACTTTGGCATCTACAAACAATTTGCTTGCAACCCATCCAAAAATACCTAAGCCAATGTCATAATGCAAAATATCTGTCATTAAAACGCCACCATCAACCGATTTAAAATGATGTTCGTGGTGCCAAATATTGTAAGGACCTTTTCGCTGTTCATCTACAAAAAATTGTCCCTCCTGAATATGTGTAATTTCAGTACACCAATCCAATTGGATGTTCAACATTGGTGTAATTTTATATCGAATGAACATTCCTTGATACATTTTTTCAGGAATGTCACCCATAATTTTAAAGACCATATCTTTGGGCGTAACTTCATTCAAATTTTTTGGCGTTGCAAAAAAATCCCATGCCTTTTCAATTGAAATTGGCAAAAACTGCTCTTGAACAAGTTTCTTCATATGGTTAAATAACAATCTTAAATTAAATAAGTTCGAAGAACTCTATTTAAAAATTGCTACCAACCTCCTTTCGCAGATGGCGAAAACAAAAAATCGATTTCAGTATCTACGTCATACAGCCACTGATAGCTACTCAAATCTCTCAAGCAAAAAGGCTCAATCAATGAAACCAATCTTTGATAAGATGCTTTTGTAAGTCCACAGATGAAACCAGTTTTCTCAACAAATTCAATGCCATAATCAGTATCTGTTTGCTGGAAAATCAAATTGCAATTTAAAGCTTCAACGTAAGTCAATCTCGTTAAATCAAGGGGATTGTTTAACTCTATTACAAAGTACTCAATTGCCTTTTTCAACAATAAAGCCTCCTCCTTTGTGAAATCAAACAACCTAACAATTTCATCTGACTCTAGGCCATATTCTTCCATGCCTTGCAACCATTCTAACTTCATTTTTTCATGAGGGACATTTAATGATTTAAATCCCTAGTTGCAAAGATACTACAGTTTAATGTGTAAATTTAGAGTAACATTAAATGAAAAGAAGGTCTTTACAGCGACATCAACCAAAGAATAAAAGTGATAAAGCCAACGACTAAAGATGCGAAACCGAGATAAGCACTACAATACAAATAATCATTGGATTTGGTGGTTGAAATCAAAAACAAAAAAGCCCGCTGTAGCGGGCTTTTTTGTTTTGTTGTGGTATCGGGCGGAATCGAACTATATGTATTTACTTTATTCTTGCTTTATCGCATTTAACTACGTAAATATAACAATTTCAATGATTTTTACAAAAAAAATACAATTAAATAAAATATAGAAAATAAAAACCGACAACATATCCGACAACATATTATATTTGCACAATGGCGAAGTTCAACTTCAACTTGCGTAATCCAAATGGTGAAAGTTTAACACCCATTCAACTGGTAATTAGATGGGATAATAATAGACTCGTAAGAAACACTGATGTAAGGGTTCATCCTCAATTTTGGGATAAGATTCAACAAAAAGTCAAACAAACATTAAAACATCCTTCTCACGTTGAAGAAAATAGAATTATTTTAAATTATCAGGCCAAGTGTGAACAATTGTTTCTGGAGTTCCAAAAATCCAATGGTCGAATACCAGATCAATCAGAATTCAAAAATCATTTAGATTCAGCCTTCAACATTGATGACAAAAAAAAGGAACAAAACAATAAATTATTAGTGGCGTTTTCTAAAAACTTATTGAATGAGATGAAAAACTCAGAAAACCCAAGAACAGGTAGAAAATATGCAGATACCACTATTCGTGTATATAATCAATGTCTTCGAGTTTTAGAACTTTATGAAAAACACTACAAAGCCAAATTAAAATACGAGGATATTGACATAGAGTTTTATAAGAAATTCAGAGAATTAATGCATTTTGAATTAAAATATAAAACAAATACCGTGGGAAAGCATATCGGCACTTTAAAGTTATTTATGAATGAAGCTATCGAGCGAGGTATAACTTTACATAGAGGTCATTTAGATAAAAGATTCATTAAGCCAATTGAAACGGTGGACAGCATTTATTTAACAGATTTAGAATTATCAAAAATGTATCAGCTTGATTTGACTTCAAATCCAAGATTAGAAAGGATAAGAGATTCATTCGTATTTCATGCAACTCAAACAGCACTAAGGCCAATAGATTGGCATCAAATCAAACCAGATGATATT
The DNA here is from genome assembly GCA_945865625.1 of Chitinophaga pinensis. Taxonomy (GTDB): domain Bacteria; phylum Bacteroidota; class Bacteroidia; order NS11-12g; family UBA955; genus VMCP01. Next base: position 33,984 of record CAMBFD010000004.1, on the reverse strand, counting down.
TATCAAAATGATCGTGGCCATACCTTTTTGAGGAATAAATCTATAAAAACGAAAGTTGAAATTGCAGTGCCTATTCATACAATAGGTTTAGATATTTTGAAAAAATACTCAGGAATTACAAAAAATAGTTTACCTCCATTGATAACTGACCAAAAGGCAAACCAATATATCAAGGAAGTTGCAAAGATGTTACCTGAATTAAATATTGAAGTAGATTTTCAAACAAATGAAAAAAATACTTCTGATAAAAATTCAAAAATGAAATGGGAGTTGGTTGAAAACAGAACTGCGAGGCGCTCATTTGCAACCAATCATGTTAAATCAGGCAAAATAACTACAAGACAAATAATGTTAATGACAGGCCACAGAACAGAAGAATCCTTCTTGAAGTATTTAAAAATTACCACACAAGAAAATGCTGAACTTGTGAATTTGATTTATAGTTAAATATTAAAGGCCTAATGATGAATCAAAATCAATTATCAATATTTGAAAAAATAAAACTAATTACGGACGGCAAACAAATAGATATTTTATCTAATCAATATTCAAATGCGCATTCACAAATTCATTTCAGATGCCGCATTTGTTTTCATGAGTGGCAAACCACAGCAAATGCAATCAAAAAAACTGGTTGCCCAAGAAAAGGTGAAAAGAATAGTTTTTTTAGCGCTGCAACAGAACATATAAATTGGAATGAAATTGTAAAACGATTTAATGATTCTGATTTTGATTTGGTTGAAAAAGTTGTACTCAAGGAAGAAAATCAAACTCAAATTAAAGTACAATGTAGGAAAAAATTCTTATATGGATTAAAGGAAAGGCATCCTTCGGTCAATTTATCTACAACTAATGTGAGAGTTCAATTCGCAAAAAATAAGAAAATAAGTTGCATCTATTGTATTAAACCATTTGAGGTATTAACCACAAATGACAATCAACGACTTTTCAATTTTTTAAAAAGTGAACTTGCTTTAAAAGGCTGTGAATTATTAGAAAAAGAATGGAAAACCATAAATGACAGTTATTCAATCTATGACCCAAATAATTCAAATCACAAACATATTTGGGGGAAAAGCTTTTTAAAAGATAAACGGTGGAAACCAGAACATGGCAACAAAATTTCTGCAAATTCAGGTAAAAGAAAAACACTCTATACTTTTGATTTATTAAGAATACAATGTGAAAAAAAGGGATTTACATTACTCATTACAAAAAATGAATTTGATAGAAATATTACCTATGAATACCGAAAAAACTTGTCTAAAAATCTCGGATTAAAATATAATATATCTGAAAAGTCTTTGCCAATAATATCTCAATATAGAGGCACAGAATTTGAGAGACCGCTTTACTGGTATTTTGGCGATAATTTACCAAACGATGTTTTAAAATGTGAAAAAATTTGCAGATTTGTATTTGAGAAAATGTTATTTTCTGGTCATTCCTTTGACAAAATAAAACATCCTCAAATAAAAAGTCCATTTAGTAATAGATTATTAGAACTAGATGGATATTGTGATAAACTAAAAATCGCTTTTGAACATGATGGTGACCAACATTTGACTGATCCATTCACGATGCAAAAGGATATCATTAAAAATCAATATTGCGAACAACTTGGTATTGCTTTAATAAGGATACCTCAACTTTTTAGCAGATTAAAAATTGAAGATTTAATCCCTCATATCCAAAATGAATTAGAAAAAAATGGCAAAAAAATCAATATTATTAAACCATTAGTTGAAATAAACGAAACCATATATAAGTATATTTTGAGTGAAGATACTTTTATGATTGATAAAAAATTAAGTGATTTCAATGAATTAATGATAGAATTGAAGGATTATAAAATTAAGCAAACAAAACCATATTTGGATGGAATGAGCACAAAACTTAGAGTAACAATTATTGAAAAAAAAACACAAAGACAATTTACTTTTAATTTTTCAAATAGGTTGATGTTTTTAGAACTATTAAACAAACATTTTAATTTAAAACCTCATCAAAGAGTAAGTGGTGTTCCATTGCAAGTCATAAATAAAAGTACAGGAGAGATATTTTCAAGTATATCTATAGCTGCTAAGTCAATTGGGAAAAGTCAATCTTATTTGTCTGCAAGGTTGAGACCTGATAAACATACTGGTAAACCTCGATGTCAAAACGATACTAGCTTTGAATTATTATATTAGACAAGATAATATATTGCAACAGCAATTGATGTAAATACATTATTGATTTTTATTCTATCCAAATTTAACTCATTTTTCTACTATTTTTCAAATTTTATGTAACACTTTATTGATTTTGCTAATATAATAGTATGGATACAAAAAACCTATGTCTATTACCAATTTCTATAGAGGAATTGGAAAACACTATCAGAAAAGTAATTTCTGATTCTATTAACATAAATCACATTTCAAATAACTTAAATTCTGAAACTGATTTTTTAACAAGGCGTGAAACTGCTAAATTATTAAAAATTACACTCCCAACATTATATGAATGGACTAAGCGTGGCTATCTAAAATCATATAGAATGGCAACAAGAATTCGCTATAAGCAATCCGAGGTTGTTGATGCTATAAATTCAAGACAACTTAATAACTGCGGAAGAGCAGTTTAAGTTGAAATATATTACTTGTCACAATGATTGACTTTCTTTCAATGGAAATTGATAGTGGACATGCGGAAATTTTACTCGCAAATCCTCGAATTGATTTCGAGCACCCAATTAATTTGAGTACTGGAGAATTATTTATGGATAAGTATGGTGCATATTGTTATAACGCAAGTTTGGGCAATTTAAAAATCAAAATCCGCAAGTATACTTCAATCAATAAAACAAAAGTCTATGTGAGTGGCAGCATTCATAAATTCCACCTAGGAAATAATTATCAAGATTTCTATTTTACAGATATCGTGAATGCAATAATTCAAATCACACAATTCACAGAAATTCCCGCAAATGAATTTAAAATTCACCAAATAGAATTTGGCGTAAATTTCTGCCCTCAACGACGTTCAAGTCAAATCTTAGAAAATATAATTAGTCACAAAGGAAATGAATATGAACTCAAAACTTTTAGGGGAAAGGGTTATCTCAAAAAATTCGAATGGTCAAATTACACTGTAAAGGCATACGATAAAGGTAGACAGTATGGACTTACTCAAAATCTTATTCGATTTGAAATCAAAGCGAATAAGATGCAATATCTCGAACAAAAAAATATCACCATAAAATCACTCGCAGATCTTCTAAACAACGAAGTCTATTGCAAATTGAGCAACTCGATTTTAAAGACATTTGAAGAGCTTATTTTCACTGACGATGCCATATCATTAAATAATATCAAAAATGCCTTTGACAAGTCTGTATTTATAGAATACAACAACCCCCGAAGATGGAACGCATTGAGAATAGAAAAAAACACAAAAAGATTCAATCGTAAGCTATCTGATTTCAGGGAGATAATAAAAGAACATTCCAATAGTAATATTCAAGAAACCCATTTGAAATTAATACAGTCAAAATGCGAATTACTGATTAATGATGTCCCATTATTACCAGTATCACAAAACAATGAAATGTCCCATTATTACACAGATGTATTATTGAATAACAAGAAAGCGACACTGAGACAATGCATAACTTGTGGTAGAGATATTTCAATTCAAAAATCAACGAGCAAGTATTGTAGCGAGAAGTTGTTTGGACGAGAGGTGAAAAGATGTCGCAATCGCATTAGCAACTTCAAACGTGATGAATTGAATCGGTATCCAAGTCAGACATTGTTTGATGTTGACCAGTATTTGAGTGATGAATACAGACGGTGGAAGAGTGTTGCATTGAAAACAAGCATATAACAGTCATACGTAATGAACTTGAATCCTAAAACAGACCATCTGACTCCTTGGCAATCGGGACAACCTTCACCCAATCCGATGGGACGTAGACCAAAATTTGTGACTACGCTCAAAAAGATGGGATATGCTAAATCTGAGATTAATGATGTGATTCTTGTGATGCTTGCAATGACTCAAAATGAGCTGTTGGAAATCATCGACAGAGACAATACTAATATCCTCGAGTTGACAATCTGCAAGGCGTTGTTGTTAGATGCCAAGAAAGGCTCTTTAAATGCGTTAGAAACACTGCTTAATCGCAGTATTGGATTACCAGTTAGACAAAGCGAGGTTCAATTGAAACAAGAAGAGTATTCGGTAACTTTGAATTTGTGATTTATATTATCTATTATTGAATATGAAAAAACTACTCCTGCTAACATTGGCGATTGTAACGCTAACAAGTTTGGTATATTCTCAAACAACCCCCGCAATAAAACGAGGCGGAGTCATTGTATATGAAAAAGACGGACACGGTTTGGTTGCAGCTCCAACAGATTTAGGTCCAGAAAGTTATTATGGGTCTACTTCCAGGCCTTGGATTTATGCTGAGACAGGTTGTGAAAAATTGGTTTTAAATGGTTACAGCGATTGGAGATTACCCACAATAAAAGAATTAAATAGCCTTTATAAGAACATGGATAAGATTGGCGGTTTTGATAAATCTGGTGAATATTGGAGTTCCAATGAGGATAATTATGGATGGGCGCGGTGTCTGCTCTTCATTGATGGCAAACAATACTGGAATATGAAGGTCAGCGGATTAGAAGTTCGGTGTGTAAGAACATTTAGCTATTTAACTTTATAATAATCCGCCTGTGGAGGATTGAATTTTTAAAGACTATCGACGTCTTACGGTAGACAATAGTTCTTCAATGGGAATGGGATAAAACTGACACTCGTGATGCTGTAAGGAGTGAAAATAAAACAAACAATTTTAATTTTTTATACATAAACAAATATATTACAGAAAATGGAATACAAAGCTAAAAATCACTTTCTTTGCAACAAGTTATTATTATGATAGTTGACAAAAAACAAGTAGCCGCAGTTAAAAAGGCAATTTCTAAATTCGATTTTAGTAGATTAGATGAAAGATGTTCGAATGAACCTCAAACTAGATTTACTCTAATTGAACCAATTTTAGAAATATTGGGGTATAGTAGAATTGATGATATGGTAACTGAAGTTGCCGCTGGATTTGGAGAGAAAAACGATCGTGCAGATATTGGTTTATTCGTGAACAATAAGAAATCAAGTTTAAAACCTGAAATTGTTGTAGAATGTAAAAAATATGGTAAGAAATTAACCGATAAAGAGGCAAGTCAATTAAACAATTATTTCATCAATACAACAAGTGCTAAAATTGCCATTCTTACAAATGGTATGGACTGGAAAATTTATACTTCAGATTTATCTTCAAAAGAAACCACACTTCACCCAATTCCTTTTATTGAATTCTCATTAAACGATATAGAAGACAATGTCATTGAGTTATTAACCACATTTAAAAGAGACGTAATACAGTATTCATTTAAAGAATTATTAGAAGAGGCGCAAGAATTCTATTTCTTGAATAAGTTTGGAGATGCATTTTTTGATGAGTTACTAAATCCTTCTGATGAATTTATTCGTTCAATTTTTACTCGAATGGGTGGACAAAGAATGACCGATACTGCAAAAGTTAAAATCAAAGGACTAATAAACTCTAAAAATCTTAGAGAAGTTACAGAGAAATTAACAATTGAAGAACAAAAGAGAGATGGGAATGCAGTTATAACGACTGCTGATGAATTAAAAATTTACCACGCAATCAAAACAATTCTAATTCAAAAGAAAGAAATCAAGTCTGATAGAATTTCATATAGAGACCAAAAAAATAGTTTTTTAATCCTGGTTGACGATAATCAGAAAAAAGTTATTTGCAGATTGTTGATTACACACAACAAAAGAAAAATTGAGATTAATGGTAATGAATTTGAAATTGAAGGTTTAGATTCGGTTGTTAATCTTAAGACCAAACTCATTGAATCTGCAATGAAGTTTTTTAGTTAAAACTTCAAAAACCGACAACAAAACCGACAACATAAAATAAAAAAACCCTGAAAGCTTTTGACTATCAGGGTTTTGAAATAACTTGTTGTGGTATCGGGCGGAATCGAACCGTCGACACAAGGATTTTCAGTCCTTTGCTCTACCAACTGAGCTACGATACCATCTCCACTTGCTTTCAGAATTTGCAAATTTCTTTGCTATTTCCTTCCTTAAGGGGCTGCAAAAATACAACTTTTCGGCTATCTTGCAAATAAAACTAAAAAATATGTCCAAATCTATACAGGAATTCAATGAATACCGAGCTAAAATGAATGAAAAAATCTTGAATTCAGACAACCTTGTGCTCAAAAGATTGTTTAACCTCGATACTCAAACTTACTCTGAAGGTGCCCTTTCCGTTCAAACAAAAGAAATGTTAGGACTCGTTGCTTCCCTGGTGCTTAGATGTGATGATTGTGTGAAATACCATCTCCAAAAATGCCACGAACAAAGCGTTACAACAACACAAATGTTTGAAATACTCGCAGTGGCAAATATTGTTGGAGGCACCATCGTCATTCCGCATACACGCAGAGCCGTTGAATTTTGGGAAGAATTGCAAAATTAAGATTTCGCAGTTTCTGTCCCTCAGAAACACAAATGATTATTTACGCACCAGCGTTCTATGAATCCAATAGAATATGTAAAAATGCACCAGAACCACAACTTCGAGACTTACAATATACCACGGCCACTTGCCAATAATTAATGGATTGTTGGCATTAGGCCGCTGTGCTAAAAACATATAGTTCGCGTCAAGTATCCAATTAAAGAATCCAACAACTGGCAAGGTTAATTGGGTATACCAAAAAACTTTGAGCCAGCTACCTTTCCTTGGAACCATTTTCAACCGGAAAGTTGCATAAAACCCTGCAATGATGACCATTCCATGGGCAATGCCATATTCCCAAAAGTTGAATAAATTCCCTCCAGAAACAACTTCAGGAGTTAAAAACGAATGAATCGCACCCGCACTCCAGAAAATAAGAAATTCATAGGTCCATTGTTTTCTCCAAACCAACATCATCATGGCTAAGATTTCCGAAAAAGAGCACAAATGAAATGGTAAATGCACAGCTTTGTCCCAAGTATGCGTATAAATCGCGAAAAATTGATTCGCAATGAAATTTGCCCCTAAAATAGCCGCCATCACATATCCAATTTGAATGCGACGCTTTTCATCCATTTTCCAGGAAACACCGAAGAATACAATAAAGCCAATTAGCAGACCTGCATTTAAATAGATCCATTGAATTGATCCAATATCAACCATGTGGTGAAGTGCATTCTTATCCATTGATTTTTAAATTTTTGTTGTAAGGAAACTTTAAATTAAAGTTGTGCAATATATGCAAAAAATAAAGTTTAAAAAAAGTAGATATTGCAACAAATTTAAACATGAAATTAAAACATCTCATTTTTGCATTTGCGTTCATCACAAACAGCATATTATCGCAAATTATTCCAACGCCAATGTCCTTCATGAAAAATGGAGGGACATTCAATTTGCCAAATAAAATTGTTGTAAATGCCAATCCTCAATTACAGTCAAATCCTGCATTTTGGGAACTATTTAAAGAGGTATTTCCTGCAAAAATCAAGAAATTCAATGGTCAAAAAACTCACATAGAACTGGTTCAAAAAACGTTTACCAGCGCAACTTCAAATTTCATCGCAGAAGCTTACGCCATTCAAATAAACAAACTAAAAATCACCATTGAATATGCAGATTACCCAGGGTTAATCCATGCATTGATGTCTTTAAAACAGCTTCAAAATTCAAGTAAAAATACTTATCCCTGCGTTCAAATTACTGACTATCCAAAATATAGTTACAGGGGTATGCACCTAGATGTAAGCCGACATTTTTTCAATACCGATTTCATCAAAAAGTATATCAAAATGTTGGCTTTTTACAAATACAATACCTTCCATTGGCATTTAACCGACGACCAAGGCTGGCGTATTGAAATTAAAAAATACCCTAAGTTAACCCAAATAGGAGCTTATCGAAATGGGAGTCAATACGGCAAATATTCAGACCAAACCTTCGACGATAAACTTTACGGAGGATTTTATTCCCAAGAGGAAATTAAAGATGTTGTTCAATTTGCAAAAAACCGGGGCATCAATGTGGTTCCTGAAATTGAAATGCCAGGACATGCACTGGCAGCCTTGTCGGCATACCCAGAGTTTAGTTGTAACGGAGGGACATTGCTTTCGTCGCTAAAAACACAAGCCACCACATCTGGAATACCCCTAAAATACGCGGCATCTGACATTACTCTCAATCGAAATGGCGATAGTGTGATTGCATTTAAACCTGCCATTGGTTGGGGCGTATTTGACGATGTTTTTTGCGCCGGCAACGATCAAACCTTTGAGTTTTTGCAGAATATTCTCGATGAAGTCATTGCTCTTTTCCCAGAATCACCCTACATCCATATTGGTGGCGATGAATGTCCGAAAACCCTTTGGAAAACTTGTGATTTATGTCAATCTAGAATTAAATCTTTAGGAATCAAAGATGAACACGAATTGCAAAGTTATTTCATTCAACGCATTGAAAAATACATCAATTCAAAAGGAAAATTAATCATTGGATGGGATGAGATTTTGGAGGGCGGACTTGCACCCAAAGCTACAGTGATGAGTTGGCACGGTATTTCTGGCGGGATTGCTGCCGCAAATCAAAATCACAATGTAATTATGACACCGGGAAATCCATGTTATTTCGATCATTATCAAAGCAAAGATAAAAACAGCGAACCCATTGCAATTGGAGGATTTAACCCTTTAGATTCTGTCTTTTATTTCAATCCGATGCCACGATCATTGAGCCCTGACAAACAGAAATATATCTTAGGCGCTCAAGCGAATGTTTGGACAGAATATATGATCAACAACAAATCAGTTGAATACATGACATTGCCACGCGCCTCGGCTCTTTCTGACGCTTTGTGGTCGCAACGTAATAGCACCATTGATTTGGCCTATAAGGAATATTTGGAAAAACTTGAGCTCCACAAAACCATTTGGTACAGTTGGGGATGGTATTGTAGACCTTGATTTAGTTACTCAATGAGTTTGGTTAAAACTCATCAAGTGTTAACCCATTTGCGTCCGTGATTTTCAAACGCACATGAGAATTTGCTTTCAGCAAAGCAGGATTTAATAGAAAAATAGATTCCGAAAATCCTGATACTTTAATCACTTTTGTTGCCTTAAAAACACTGATTTTTTGATTGTTTTCAACTGTCAATTGTATGGTCATTGCTTGCGTTTTGAATGCATTCGATTGGATCGAAACTTTCAATGTAGAATCTTTGTAACGCACAAATGATGTCACCGGTTTTAAGGAATATTTCAATTGCTCAAATGCGGGCTTCTGATTCAAATCAACATCAACCACGCTCCAAGAAACAACCCTGTCTGCATCATTCCATTGCCAGAACAAACAACCGCCAAAATCTTTGCTTGACGTTCGATAAGCCCTGATGGCTCTGTCTAAAAACATGGCTTGCGCCCTACCCGAAGGCGATAATTTGGTTGCATTCAACACAGAACTTTTTAACTGCGGAGCTACTAAATAGTTCAGCGTATTTTTAGGTTCATTTTTTGAATATCGATTCAGTAATGATAAACCTTTATAACTCCTAAATGGCAAATATTGGTAAGACAGTGAATCTGTAGATTCTTTGTAACCATTTGGAAGAGAAGGAAATCCAAATTCACTCACGAATGGTGCAATTACAGAATCAACATGGTTAAAATTTCTTTCTCCATGCCAAATTCCCCAATCATGATTGTCGCCAACCTTCATCTGTTTTAAATTCCCCCAATTGCCAATTGGCGAAGAAGGAAGGTAGAAAATATTAGGTGCAATGTTTTGCAATTTCCGCGGAATGAATGTGTCGAAAAGCTGTCTATAATTGGTCCAAGTTTTTAAAGAATCGGCACCATGCAAATGATATTTTTGAAACCACCCCCAATTTTTAAGGGCCACTTCAATTTCATTGTTTCCACAAATTAAAACCAAACTTGGGTGCGTTTTAATCCAGGAAATATTGGCATCAAGCTCATTCCCAACTTCTATTTTCCAATCTTCGCGTTTTGGGTAAGTTGTGCCCGAAAACATGAGATCTTGCCAAATTAATATCCCTAATTTATCGCACTCTGCATAGACTTCCTCAGGTGGATAATTGCCACCGCCCCAAAAACGCACCATGTTCATCCCCAGTTTGAACATTGACCGAAATTGCTTATCTTTTGGTTCAGGCCTATGATCAGGAGACACGTAAAAATTGGATAAATTCATGTTCATTTTCATTTCAAATGGCCTTTCAGACGATAAATGATAAGGAGTTGCTCCGTGATACATCCAATGGAAATAGGGCGAATCGCCCTCTACCCAATTCGAAATTGACTCCCTACCCCAAATAACATTGGTACCCAAAGCCATAATTTTCTTCCCATTCACTTTAAATGAAAACTTCCCGCCTGTAGTATCCAAATCAAGGGTTCTTAAACCAGTATAAGTGTAGAACGGAGCATTTACAAACAAACTACTTTGTTGCAAATAGCCATGGCCGTATTGGCCCGAATTTGTTTGTTGGTTATAGACAATCCCAAACCGATAACGTGTTGGCAGTTTATCCTTAGGGTAAACTTGCTCAAAATAACCGTTGGGATACCATAATTTTGGGTTATGAATCAAAAACTTATACTCCATTTTCAACTTGCACGCTGAATCAAAATTCAAACCATCAACAGCACGCTCTAACAATTCAAAACTTGTATCATTGAGTTGCACCCAATCTTCTGGCAATTGAATCACCTGGAAATTTGGAACCTTATTTTTTAATGTTTTTGTTTTCTGAGGAACAATTTTCTGGGTATAATTTCGATCAATCACAAAATCAAAATTAGGCGCCCAATAAAATTGATTTTGACTCTTACATCCTGTGAAATCAGCATCAAATTCAGCTTTAAAAGTTACATACGCCGAAGTAGGGCTCCCTTTTTGATCATATACAATTGAATCTGTTTTAACATTTGAGTTCAATGGATACAAATTACTCCATCCAATACACTCAATGCCATTTCCCAATCCAAAATGGATGTTTGGCCTTGCAATATCCCACCCGAAATCCATCATGGGTCTCCTGAAATAAGGAGAAATTTTAACGAGTCCATCGTATTTCAATTGTCCTTCTATCCCTCCATAAAATAACTTTTGAATTGAATCAGATGGCTCCTCATTATCTGCGGTAAAACGTTCAAGATCTAATCTTTGCATCGTCAATCCGTTTGTCATTTGCGATACAAAACCTAAAAATATTGTATCCAGGCCATCCCCTCTTAAAAAAGGCGTGATGTCAACCGTTTGATCGATAAACGTTTGACCATACGTTGGGTTCACAATATTCAATTTATGTTCATTGATATAGACCTCAACTTCCGCACATTCCAAACGATTCAAACGGAGTTTATAGTGCTGGTAAAATCCATTGGAAATCTTAACGGAATCAAACAAGGGAGCCTTTAAAAACCAAGTACTCCAAGGAATTGACCAAGGATTATAATAAGGGTCTTCACCTGGTTTTCGGTATTCCAACTGAATCCAATCGGCAAAATTTGAAAGCAAGTTTGAGTTCTTTACTTGGGTCCAACGGCCATCTAATTGTTTCGGCAAATATTTGCGGATAAATGGCTGATTGCTCAGTTTATCTGTTGAACGCATGATTTGCCAATTCGTGACCTGATGCGCATTCAATTGAGCATTTAATTTATAGCAGAAAGTAACTAAAATGAACAAGCACATTCCATGCTTCTTCACATTATTCACCTCCTTTAGAAATTTACATACAAGATTAAACCATTTCATAAGCCTAGCGATTAACGTTTAATTTCAGCAATAAAAGGCGGGTTCACAAGAATTTCATCGATGAAAATAAACGCAGTTCCACCAAAAGGAAATCCTTGATGCCAGGGTGGCAAAGCTCCATAATTCTTGGCTTTTACTTTAATAAATCGAGCTTCTTGTGCTTTGATTTCTAAATTCAAGGGAACAACGGTGGTTTCGAGAATTGTATCCGGGAAAAATCTTCCCATTTTAGCAACGGATGTAAAATCGACTCCATTTTTAGAAACCAAATATTCTACTTCTGTTGGCATTAAGATCCATGCTCTTGTATCTTGTAAAAACCTTGCTCCGATTGAGTTCAAAGTTATTGGCTTGCCCAAATCAATAACCGCATCAAAATCTTGATTTTGGTAACCTTGCCAATCTCCTGAACGCCATTCCTCAGAACCTAGAATCCCATTCACAAGGGCATCATCACCACCTCCAGAATATTGTTTATTGTATGCACCTTTGATTGAAACGACTTTATAATGATTTTCTTTTTTGGTAAAAATTGCCACAGAACTAGATTCTACGGCACCTATTGAAGAAGCTTTTACCTCGCAATTTCCATTGATTTCAAGATTCCAAACTTCTCCTTGATACATCATTCTCTCAGAATGCACCACCTCTTCAATGTTTGAATATTGAATATCAACCGCAAATTTTAAAGGTTTTTTAGAACCCGGGTAAAACGATAAATCACTGGGAACAACGGTAATTTTATGTGTTGCAGAAGTAAAAATTCTATCGCCCACAATTGTTGGAACTGGGATAGAAAATTGCGCATTTGAACTTTTCGAAGACTGCGCAAATTTTGCAACTGTAGGATCTTGAATTAAATTAAAACTCAAATCACCCTTAAACAATTTTTCGTGGTTAAAGAATAACGAATATGAATGCTTCGAAGTGTCGTTTTCATTTTTCAATCCATAAAGATTTGTTGCATACAACCCTGGTTTTGTATTGATTGTCAACTTTTTAGACATTCCATTCTCTGTACGAACATCCATCTGAATATTGTCAAAAAATGGCACTCCAACAGCATATTCATTGCTGCCCGGTGTTACTGGATAAAACCCTAAAGCAGACATTACAGCCCAAGCACTCATTTGACCACAATCTTCGTTTCCAATTAAACCATCGGGCGAATCTTTGTAGAATTCACGCCAAATTTTACGCACCAAACGCTGTGTTTTCAATGGCTGATTGCAATAATTATACAAATAAACCATATGGTGACTTGGTTCATTTCCATGTGCATATTGTCCTATTAAACCTGAAATATCTGATTGCTCGCGCCCTGTAGTTTTAGAGGTTGTACCAAACAATGTATCCAATTGTCTTTCAAGACCTTGATCTCCACCTAAGTATCTTTTCCAAAGGTCTATTTGATGAGGGACATAAAAGCTATATTGAAATGAATTTGCCTCTGTAAAATGATTGTTGACCTCTCGTGGTTCAAACGGTGAAATCCATTCTCCGTTCACTTTTGGGCGCATGTATTTGGTTTTAGGATCTAAATAATGCTGCCAGCGATTGCTTCTACGCATCATTTCATTGTAAATATCATTCCATTTTGCGAGATCTAATTTTGGTTCTAATTTATATTTTTGAATCACCTGGGCAATACACCAATCGTTGTAGGCGTATTCTAAACTTTTTGAAACCGATTCTGATTCTGATTTAACATCGATGTAATCATTTTTAAACATCGACTTTTCCAATTTCCCTTGGTGATTCACCTTCATGAAATAGCTATCTTCCTTTCTGTTAGAGCTGTGAATCATGGCTTCTAAGGCCAAATCGACATCAATATTTTCAATGCCTTTCATGAGTGCATCAGCAATGACAGAAACACTATGGTAACCAATCATACAATCGGTTTCACATGAACCCAATTCCCAAACGGGTAAGCGTCCCCCCTGAACGTATTGCAATAAAAAGGTATTGATAAAATCAGATGTTCGTTTTCGATCAATAATGGTTAAAAGAGGATGTAACGCCCTATAAGTATCCCAAAGCGAAAACACTGAGTAATAAGGACGTGTTCCTTGGTGAATTTTTTGGTCTCTACCTCTGTATTGGTTATCTTCATCTGAAGCTAAACTCGGATGAATCATACAATGGTAAAGCGCGGTATAGAACTTTTTAAAATCGTCTTTTTTATCGCCAATAGAACTATGAGTATTGACAACATTAATTTGGCCCAATTCTTTATTCCAAGCATTCTCTACTCCATATTTAATTGAATGGAAAGGGAATTTAATGTAATTGACCCCATTGGGATTCTTGCCAAGCACTTTTGTTCTCAAATTCAATTCAGCGCCTTGTAAAGACGTAAATGAAATTCCAACGTAAGCCTCTAAAACCAACTTTCTTTTGGTAGAATCATTCAATTGTCCAAAATATAATATTGCAACCGATTTGTTTTCATTGTATTGAACCGACAATATTTTCTGAGAAAAATAGCTGTAAAAAAACACAGATTGGTCGTTTGCCCAAGCTTTACTTCTTCTATATCCCTTTACAACATTGCCGCCTGTTTCAACCTCGAGTTGATGTCCCAATAAATAATCACGGTGTTTTAAATCGATAACCACAAAAACACTATCAGTTGTTTGATTGGTTGACTTATTAAACGTGTATTTATGCGCACCAACACGTTGATGTGCCGTCAATTCAACATTCACATTATGATCTAACAATGAATTTGAATAATAACCAGGTCTCGCATATTCCTTAGTGTGAGAAAAACGAGAACGATATTTGAGAGGGTTAAAGGTAGAATTCCCAACTTTTGGTTGAAAAAGCACATCCCCGTAATCTGAAACACCAGTACCACTCAAATGGGTATGTGAAAACCCATAAATAAAGGTATCATCGTAATAATATCCTCCGCAACCATCCCAAGATGCATCTGTTCTAGTATCTGGGCTCAACTGAACCATCCCAAAAGGCCAAACTGCACCAGGAAAAGTATGTCCGTGTCCGCCGGTACCAACCATAGGATTTACAAAATCGGCCGGAGTAATATTTGGCTTTGGTTGTGTATTTGTTTTTTTCTGAGCAATAGCCAATGAAGGCGTAGAAAAAAGAATATACGAAAAAAGAGTTAAAATTCCAAATCTAGAGAATACGTTACGCATCATATAAATTACGAATATAACCACATTCAGTCTATTTCTGAGAATTCAACATATCTAAGGCCACGTCAACAATCATATCTTCTTGTCCGCCAACCATTTTTCGATTCCCCAATTCTTGTAAAATACTTCTTGTATCAATACCATATCGACTGCCCGCCTTTTCAGCATGCAATAAGAAACTTGAATATACACCAGCATATCCCAACGACAAAGTTTCTCGATCAACCCTAACCGGGCGAACTTGCAATGGTCGAATCAAATCATCGGCAGCATCCATTAAAGCAAACAAATCGCAACCGTGTTCAGCATCCATTTTATTCAATACAGCAATTAACACTTCCAATGGTGCATTTCCAGCACCAGCACCCATGCCAGCCAATGAGGCATCAAGTCTGTTGGCGCCATGTTGCATTGCAACAATGGTATTTGCAACTCCCAAACTTAAATTGTGATGACAATGAATGCCAATTTCAGTTTCCGGCTTTAATATATCTTTAAAAGCTTTTACCCTGTCGGCAACGCCATCCATAAGCAATGCACCCGCTGAATCGGTCACATAAACACAATCAGCACCATAACTCTCCATCAATTTTGCTTGTTTTGCCAAATTGATAGGATCATTCATGTGCGACATCATTAAGAAACCTCCAACATCCATTCCTAAATCTTTAGCAGCAGCAATATGCTGAGCTGCAATATCGGCTTCAGTGCAATGTGTAGCCACACGAACAGATTCCACACCCAGGGCCCTTGCACGCTTCAAATCATCAATGGTTCCAATTCCAGGCAGCAACAATGTTGTTAACTTGGCATGCTTTAAATTAGCAGCAACAGTTTCCAACCATTCCCAATCGGTATGAGCTCCAAAACCATAGTTAAAACTACCACCTGCCAATCCATCACCATGAGCAACTTCAATGGCATCCACTTTCGCATTGTCTAATGCTATTGCAATGTTCAACATTTGCTCTTTGCTATATTGATGTCGAATGGCATGTTGTCCATCTCTCAATGTAACATCTTGTATATAAAGCTTTTTCATTAGATAGTTTCTCCTTTCATATTCGCAGCCATTCTTTCAGCAGTGGCTAAGGCCGCACTTGTCATGATATCTAAATTACCCGCGTATTCTGGCAAATAATGTCCTGCACCTCTCACTTGTAAAAGCACCATGGTTTTCAAACCATGCACGTGACCAAGTCCCTCAATAAAAACAGGATTTTCTTCAGAAATCACTTCAAACTGAACTTCCTGATGCAATTGATATCCCGGAACATATTTTTGAACTTCAGCAACCATTTCATTAATGCTTTTCACAATATCGTCTTGATTTGCCATTTCACTGAGCGTAAACACTGTATCGCGCATCACCAAAGGAGGTTCAGCAGGATTCAACACAATAATTGCCTTTCCCTTGGTAGCACCACCCACTTTTTCAATGGCATGGGCAGTGGTTTCAGTGAACTCATCGATATTCGCACGGGTTCCAGGACCAGCTGATTTTGAAGCAATTGACGCCACAATTTCACCGTAGTGTACTTTTGCAACCCTCGAAACCGCCGCAATCATTGGAATTGTTGCCTGTCCGCCACATGTTACCATATTCACATTTGGAACATCATGCAAATCGGCAAAGTTCACCGGTGGCACCAAAAACGGTCCAATTGCCGCCGGCGTTAGGTCAATGACCCTTTTATTTGGAAATTTGCTTATTTTTTCGTAATTTATGAAATGGGCCTTCGCTGAAGTGGCGTCGAAAATAAAATCAATTTCATTCCAATTCTCCATATTCAACAATCCATCAATGCCTTCATGAGTTGTTGGCACACCCATCCTTTGAGCCCTTGCCAATCCATCTGATTCAGCATCTATCCCCACAAAAGCAGCCATTTCTAAATGCTTTCCAGTTCTCAATATTTTGATCATTAAATCGGTTCCAATATTTCCAGAACCAATAATGGCAGCCTTAAATTTCTTTGTCATTTATTCAGTCATTTTAAATGAAACATTTCCGAATCCTTCAATTTTAGCCACAAAATGATCACCAGCAACAGCGGCGCTCATTGGCCCCAGAGCTCCAGAAAGTATAATATCTCCTTTTTGCAACGGAGTACCCAAATTGCTCATTGTATTCGCCAACCAAACCACAGCAGCAACGGGTGAACCCATGCAAGCCGCACCACTTCCCTCAGAAACAACTTCATTGTTTTTTAGGAGGGACATTTTACAGCCAACCAAATCAACATCTGTTGGATTATACTTTTCATCGCCCAATACAAAATGACTTGCAGAAGCATTATCGGCAACAGTATCGGTGATGCGAATGTTCCAATTTTCAACCCTAGAACCAACAATTTCAATGGCTCCACAAACATTTTCAGTGGCATTTAAAATGTCTGATTCGGTATAATTTGAATTTGGCAAATCAGATTTTAAAACAAACGCAATTTCAGCCTCGGCTTTGGGTTGAAGTATTTCTTTTATCGAAATTTCACCACCATTTTGAACTTGTGTATCGGCAAATAAAATTCCAAAATCGGGTTGATTTACACCCAACTGTTTTTGAACAGCAAGAGATGTCAAACCAATTTTAGCCCCTACGCGAGTTGCTCCATTTTGCAAACGAAAATCCACGTTTACTTTTTGAATGGCATACGCAGTTTCAATATCGGTTTCGCCAATAAGTTCGCGAATTGGCGAACAAGGAAGGTAATTTTGCTGTGCATTTCTTAATTGCGCAGCAGCCTCATTTATGTTATCCTGTTGCATCATAAAACGCTTCAAAGGTACATCTGTAAAGATGAAATTTGATGGTAAAAATAAATGCACTTTCTTTGTAATTATGAAAACCATTGAGAAAATTGCAGAAGAGATTCATTTGGCGGCTATCAACGCAAATGAAATTGAACAAATTAGCTTAAGCCAAACGATCTCATTGTCAGACGCTTACAACATTCAAGAACTCGCAATTCATCACCGTTTCAACGAAGGTGAAACGTTAATTGGACTTAAAATGGGATTTACCTCAGAGGCGAAAATGAAGCAAATGGGGGTAAACGATATGATTTGGGGCCGATTAACAAGCTCAATGCTGATTCAAAATCACGGAAAAACAAACTTTTCAAAATACATACATCCAAGGGTAGAACCAGAAATATGTTTTATGATTTCGAAGGACATTGACGGCGTTTTAGATGAAATCCAAGTTAAGGAATATGTAAGTGGCGTTGCGGGTGCAATTGAGATCATTGATTCACGTTATAAAAACTTTAAATTCTCCTTGGAAGATGTGATTGCCGACAATTGCTCATCGATAGGATTTGTAGTGGGCGATTGGCTTCCCACAAACACGCCAATTGGCGATTTAAAAATAGATTTACTCATTGATGGTGAAGTTGTTGAAACTGGAAATTCCAATGATATTTTAGGCGATCCATGGAAGTCATTGGCAGCAGCTACCCGATTGGCGCATCAATACAATCAACCAATCAAAGCAGGCATGTACATTATGGCAGGTGCAGCAACTTCTGCGGCATTCATTCAACCCAATCAGGCAATTTCAACAAATATTAAAAGTTTAGGATCCGTATATTTTGAGGTCACAGAATAATTATTTAGACCATTTCATTACATTGAAGTAAGTCTAAGAAAACATTGACTTCATTTTTCATCGAATCAATAATGATTTGATAAGAATATACTCTTAACAAGGATAAATTACTTCTGCAGATTTGCAGTGTAATTTTTCAATGAATAGAAAAAACTTCCTTGCAACTCTTGGTATAACCGCAGCATCAGGTTTAATCACAGAAATTCAGGCTAAAATACCCTCTGTCACTGTTCCAAAACGCAAACGTGTTCTGAGGGTCGCACATCTTACCGACATTCATGTTCACAATGACAAAACATCGTTAAAAGGATTTGAAAAGGCATTGTGTGCTGTAAATGATTTAAATGACAAGGTTGATTTTATCATGAATGGAGGCGATTCAATTATGAACGCAGTTGCTCTAAGTAAATCTAAAGTGAAATCACAATGGAGCGCTTTTCATTCTGTTTTAAAACAAAACAACAGCCTTCCTATTCACCATTGCATTGGAAATCACGACCTTTTTGGATGGGCAATTCCAGGCATAAATAAGGAAGATGGAAAATTATGGGCTTGTGAAGAATACAAACTCAGCAAAAAATACTATTCGATTCAAAAAGACAATTGGAAGATGATTGTTTTGGATAGTATTCACATGAGAAATACAATACCAGGATACTTTGGAAAATTAGATGAAGAACAACTCAATTGGTTGCAAAATGAATTAACCAATACTAAAAAAGATGAATATGTATTTGTTGTTTCTCACATACCTATTATCTCAATTTGTAGTATGTTTGATAATATTAAGCATGATAAAAACAATTGGTTTGTTCCCGACAATGCACTACACGCCGATTCTCATATTTTAAAGGACTTATTTCACTTAAACGGGAATGTTAAAGCCTGCTTGAGTGGACATATCCATTTAATTGATCATGTAAATTATTTAGGCACTGACTATTATTGCAATGGTGCTGTTTCGGGTGGTTGGTGGAAAGGTGAATATCAGCAATTTGCGCCTGCATTTATTGTGATGAACTTTTATGATGATGGAACATCAGAAAGAGAAATCTATCATTATCAATGGAAATAAATACAATTTCGCAGTCAATTTAAGGAATTTACCCAAGGTTATTTTTTAAAATTCTCTTACTTTCATCTGTTAAAATTTTGCAGTTCACTACATTTTAACCTAATTTAGCAGGATGCTTAGTGACATAGAAATTGCACAACAGGCCAATTTAAAGCCTATCACGCAAATCGCAGAAGAAATCGGTGTAGATCATAACAGCCTTGAGCCTTATGGTAAATTTAAAGCTAAAATTGATTTCAAGGCCGACAAAAATAGAATCCAACAAAGTAACCTAATTTTGGTTACTGCCACCACCCCAAATAAAAGCGGTAGTGGTAAAACAACCACTTCAGTTGCTCTAACCCAAGGGCTCAAGAAAATCGGCAAAAATGCCATTGTAGCATTGCGTGAGCCTTCTCTAGGACCTTGCTTCGGTATGAAGGGTGGTGCTGCCGGCGGCGGGTACTCACAAGTACTTCCAATGGAAGACATCAACTTGCATTTTACAGGTGATTTCCACGCCATTACCTCTGCCAACAATACGCTTGCAGCATTAATCGACAACTATCAATACATCAACCAAGGAAAACCTACTTCGCTTAAAAAAGTTCTTTGGAGAAGGGTTTTAGACGTAAACGACCGTTCATTGCGCTATATCACTTCTGGTTTGGGGGGAAGCACAAATGGCATTCCTCAAGAAACTGGATTCGACATTACTCCAGCTTCTGAAATTATGGCCATTCTTTGTCTTTCTACTTCCCTCGAAGATTTAAAAAGAAGAGTTGGCCAAATTTTATTGGGTTATACTCATGAGGGACATGCCTTCAGAGTGAACGATTTAAAAGTTACAGGTGCAATTATCGCTTTGTTAAAAGATGCAATTAACCCTAATTTGGTTCAAACCTTAGAAGGTGGTGCTGCATTTATTCATGGTGGCCCTTTTGCAAATATTGCGCATGGTTGTAACAGTATTCAAGCAACTTACGCAGCATTGCAATATTCAGAATATACCGTTACCGAATCTGGTTTTGGCAGCGATTTAGGCGCAGAAAAATTCCTAAATATCAAATGCCGAGCGGCAGGCTTAGCGCCTAAAGCAACAGTTTTGGTAACAACCACTCAAAGTTTAAAACTTCATGGAATGGTTCCTGAAAAGGAAATCAAATTACAAAATAAAGAAGGATTGCAAAAAGGATTGGCAAACTTAGAACGCCACATTCAAAACTTGCAAAACTTCGGACAAACCGTTGTAGTAGCTTTGAATCAATTCCATTTCGACTCAGAAGAAGAACTTCAAATGGTTGAAGACTTCTGTAAAGGTTTGGGTGCTGCATTTGCTAGAAACCAAGGATTTGCAAACGGTGGCGATGGTGCTGTTGAATTGGCTAAAAAAGTAGTTGAGATTGTTGAAAGCAATCCTTCTAAAGCCATTATACATACCTACGAATTAGAAGATTCAGTAGAAACAAAAATTGAAAAAATTGTTCAAAAAGTTTATGGCGGCAAGAACATTATCTTAGGTGATAACGCTCGCAAGTCCCTCAAAAATATCATTGAACTCGGTGCCGACAAATGGCCAGTATGTATTGCGAAAACGCAATTTTCTTTCACCGACAATGCTAAAAAAGTAGGTGTAGAAAAAGACTTCACCATTCGTATTGATCAGTTGATCATCAATGCAGGTGCAGAATTCATTGTTGCGGTTGCTGGTGATATCATGAGAATGCCTGGTTTACCAAAAGAACCATCAGCTTTAGGAATGGACGTTGTGAACGGAAAAATCACAGGATTGAGCTAAAATTCAATATTTACGATATACAAAATGTCCTTCATTCATGAGGGACATTTTTTTTGCATAAAACGCAAAAGATCAATTGAACATTTGCAAAAAATACAACATAAAAAAAAGGATCCCCGAAGGGATCCTTTTTTTTAAGAGAGTGAAAATATAAATTATTCTAAGATAATTTTCTTTGTTCCAATAATAGCACCGTTGCTATCTAAAACTTGCATAGTGTAAACACCTAAACCAGTCCAATTAGCCAAGTTAACAGTGTATTGTTGTTGAGAGATTGTTTGAGAGTATACCAAAGAACCAGTGATTGAATAGATTTTAATTGAATAACCACCCATTAATGTGAAGTTACCATTGTCAATTGTCAATTCATTTTTCGTTGGAACTGGATAAACTTTAATATTTGTAGATTTGCTAACACCGCTAACAGATACGTTTACTTTCATTACCAAAGTATCAGTAACTCTAACACTCTTATAGCTAATGCAACTATCAGAAATATTCAACAATGCAGTGTTTGAAGTATCAGCACAAACATTCGTTTGAGCAATCGCTCTGAAAGTTTGACCGTGGTTTCTCAAAGCAACATTTTTAACAGTTAAGCTAGTTGTCGCAGTTCCGGTGTACTTACTAGTAGCCGGTACAGATTGCATACCTAAATCGAAATCTGATTCCCATTTGATAGCAGCAGTATTGTCGTTTGTTGCAATTGTAAACACAGCATTTGAACCAGAAGCTTTAGTATTTGCAGCAGGTTGAGTTGTAATTAATGTACAAGCTTTGTAGATAGCAGATAACAAAGCTGCAGAAGTAGAATCATTGCACCAGCGTGTTGAAATTAAACATCTGAATTTAGCACCATTATTTGCAATAGTTACATTAGAAACAATCATTGAATCATTTGAAGTACCAGTATATTGGCCACCTGAAATATTCTTGAATCCAGAACCAGTGTTACTTTGCCATTGGAAAGTAGCACCTTCTGTTGAATATGCAAAATTGAATTCCGCATTGCTTGAAGTTTTTACAGTCAAATTCTTAGGCTGACGGGTGATAGAATCACAAACTACGAAAGTACCATATTTAGGGTAAACGTTGTATGTATAGTCAGAAGAATTATATAAATCAGCATTTGTAGAAACAGGACGGAAATTAGGATTTGTTTTGTTTTGTGGATCTACTAAAACTGTACCTGAAGTATAGCTCACTTTATTGATCATATTTTTAGATTTAGCGTTTTGCAACCAAATAGATACACTATCAGCGAAATAACCAGTACTCGTTTCACTTAAACCGTTTGCAGTTGCAGCGGCTGGAGAAAACGCAGAAGTGGAATTACAAAAATAGTTATTGCGAACTAAATCGAAGTTATCATTAGGCTTCACTGTTGGACGTGCACCAGCAGCATACAATGTGCTATCACCATCTAACATAATGAAGTTTCTGTAACCCATGAAAATAGAGTTAATGATTGAAATACGGCTATTTCTACGGATACGAGCACCACGACGAAATGCACCTTTTATAGTAGTACTTAAATCAAACCATTTTGCACCAACTGGCACAGGACCAACACATGTCATGTTAGTGAATACTGCAGAAGTCAAAGGCAATTTACCTGAACCTGAAGCGTCATTATCAGACTCAAAACACTCTGAAGTAGAACCACCAGTAACATTCCAAGACATATCGTAATAACTTGTATCTTTTTGAGCAATACCAAATTGAACTGAACCTCTGTAACCAAAATCAGTATCAAAATCATCATCAGTACCTTTGTACGCAATGATATGCTTACAATTTACTGAACCACCAAACCACTCATAAGAATCATCACCAGAGAATGAAACTTGAATGTTATCAACTTTAGTAGCATTACCAACTGATGCGAAAGTAATACCGTTTAATTCTTTATTAGGTTCGAAAGCAAAACCTCCGAATTCAAGTCTTACGTAAGTTAAACTTCCTGAATTGTCGTTTTCAACATTACCACCATAGAAAGCCAATTGATTGTTAAATGAAACGTTGTTAAAACCTTCCATTTGAACACTTGCACCTTGGTTGTTAGGAGCATTTCCGGCGATGAAAACACCACCCCAGTTACCACGTTCTCTAGAACCAATAGGCAATGCAGAAGTGAAAACAACTGGATTTGCTTGAGTCCCTTGAGCTTCAATTTTTCCGCCTCTTTCTACAACAACTGTAGCGTATTCTTTTGGCGTAGCACCAGTATTTCCTCTACCTCTAATTACTGTACCGGCAGGAATAACCAATTTACCACCACTTTTAATCACCAACATTGTTTTTAAAAGGTAAACTTGAGACGCAGATAAAGTCAATGTACCTGTAATTGATTTCTCACCAGATGCATCATTCAATGTTGTTGAATCGGTAATTGCACCATAAGAAGCGTTTTTAGGATCCCAATTGGTCCAAGTTTTTGTCCAATCTTTTTTAGGATCTTTATCTAAAGCTCCTAAATAATTAACTTTCTCGATTACTTGTGCATTTGCATTATACAATGAGCAAATTGCCACTAACGATAATAATATTTTTTTCATAGTTTGTTTGATACAAAATTCATCCAACACAATTACCCCAAATTAAAATTCCTATAAACTTTTTGTTACCCTTTCAATCTTTCAGGTAACAAATACATAACATTGGAGGCACTGTAAAAAATAAAAAGCCCTTGAAGAAATTCTCCAAGGGCAATGTATATCCAATAAGAAAGGAAAAATATGTTTAATTAAAAATTAATAGAATAACCAAAATTGATGGTTCTTCCGTTTGTAAAACTGATTAAAGTATTATCACCACCATCTATCACATTTGCTTCATCATAATTGCCATTCTGATTCATGTCTTGATAAAATACACTTTTCTGAGCCAATAAATCTCCGAAAGTAATTCTAACCAAACCATTTTTGCCAATTTTCTTGGCAACTTGAACATCAAAAATACTTCTACCGTACTCGTAAATATCTAAACCGAACTTTGCAACAGAAACAGGCAAGCCAATGTAAGCAATTCTTTGGCCTATTTTGTTAAAGCTTGCATTTACCTGCCATCCTTTTTTGTTTTCATAGAACATACTCATATTGACAACATAGGGACTTTGACCTTGCAATGTACGCGATTGTCCACCATCAAAAGTAACCTTACTTTCAATCAATGCTAAATTAGCGTAGAACGTAAAATTTTTGAGCCCATTCCAACCTAAATACTTAATAAAACTTCCAAAATTCTTACGAACTTCCATTTCTAAACCTCTGTTAATTGCAACATTCTGGTTTTGATATGTAAAAGTTCTAATTTGAGGCTGTGTTGGATCCAACGAGAATTCAATTGGATTTTGAATGTTTTTAGCAAAAACACCGATTGAGAACATATCTTCTTTATTTGAATATACTTCCCAACGCATATCAAAATTATCAATAACTGCACGATTTAAATCTTGATATCCTAAAATTTCAGAGTTGATGCTAAAATTATAGAAAGCAAATGGTGCTAATTCTCTTAACTCAGGCCTGTTTAAAGTTTTATAGTATGCCGCGCGAATACTGCTCTTTTTAGAAATAGGCGCATTTATATTAATTGAAGGTAAGAAATCTTGATTTAAAGGAGGATTAGCTAATGTTTTACCCATAATTGAAAAAGCTTTATTCTTTAATTGCTGTTTAAATTGCTCAAATCTCATACCCCATGTAAACTTTAAGTCATATGACTTACCATCTTTCTTGAATAATGGCAATTGATTTTCAAACATTATATATGCTGCCTGTAATTCGCTGTATGCAGTATAATCATCCTTGTCTCTCGTTTTTTCAATTAAATACAATCCTTTTTCCGAAATCTTATTTATATTCAAGTCGGTTTCAGGTGTTTTTCCAGAATATATGATCGAGGTTAACGGGCCATATACAAATTGACGGCTATCAAAAACCCTATCTCTATGTTGAGAATATACTCCCAACTTTAACATTGTTCCAACTTTACCCGTGTTGATTTTTGTATTATAATCTAAAGATCCAGAATATGAGGTTTCAACTAAGTTTGAAAAAAATCTTCCCGAAGCATCTCTAAAAAATGGATTCACATTTAACTGACGGGTGGTAATATCGTCTGTTGTGAAAGAATACTGCGCAATTCTAAAATCAGGAACTTCTCTGTTTGTATAACCATAATTCAAAACCCAATTGATTGAAGATTGATTTTTACCAATAGAATGCGACCCTATTAACTGAGAACTGTACAGTTGATTGAGATTTACAAAGTTCGAATATCCGTTTGTCGACATTTGATCATCGTAACTCGATATACCACCTCTTATAATACTTGACGCATCGTAAGTTAAACTCAACAAATTTTTGAAATCAATTTTGTTTTTATTATTGATTTTTAAAGAGAAGTTAGCGATACCTCCATTCTGAACATTGGTAGAGAATGAACTATCCTCAAAGCTTCTAATCAAACGATTGTCAGAAAAATCTCTAGAATCAACAATACCAAGAGAAAACTTCTGGGTCATAGAATAATTCCAACTCAACATTGCGCCTGCCGACATTTTACCCAATTTAAATGGAACACCTATAGTATAACTGATTCTTGGCGATGGCAAAGCACTGTAAGGTGCCATTTTCCAATCATTCTGGAATTTTTTAGTTTCTGCAGCATTCACAACTGGATTATCATAGTCTATTTTCATTCTTGGATCCAAGGTTGGGATTTTATTAACCGCCGAAAGCATTCCAAAGTATTCTGAATTGCCAACTTCAAAGGTTCGAATTGGATTGCCTGTTGTGATTGAATTGTATTGAAATCCAATAGAAAAATTTTGTGTTAATTTCTCTGGAATACTCTTGGTATTTATTTTAATGATACCACCACCAAAATCACCAATCAAATCAGGAGAACCACTCTTAAAAATTGTTACATTATCTAACAACCCAGCCGGAATAATATCAAACGAAAACGCTTTTCTATCACTTTCGGTGCTTGGAAGTGGAGCTCCATTTAAATATCCAGCATTGTAGCGGTCAAACATTCCGCGAACATTGGCAAATTTCCCTTCAGAAATTGTCAACCCCGTCATTCGTTTAAATACATCTGCAACTGTACGAATTGTTGTTTTACTAAATTCTTCAGCGCCAATAGATTCAACAACTTGCATCGAAAATTTCTTCGTTTTTATAGCGTCACTGATAGATCCTGAAATAACTTTTTTCTTAGACTTAACATCCACTGCTCCAATTGATTCCATCTTTGTCATTACAAATGAAGTGTAACTTGTTTTATCTTCTTCAATTAAAACTGAATCAATTTGAGTCTCAAAATCTGAATATTCCACAGAAATAATAATTTTACCAATGGCTATTTTTTTATCAAACTTCCCATCTACATCTGATCTAAGTGTTTCAGTTGAATTGGAAAAACTTATTTTCGCATCTACAATAGGAAAACCATTCTCATTAGATACTTTACCAATTAAATATCCATAACCACTCTGAGCAAAAACTTGATCTATGCCAAAAAACGTGAAAACAATTGCAATAAATGCATATTTGTATCTAAACATACTGCAAAAATCATGTTTCAAAATTAACACAATGTTAAATTCACTTTAAGTTAAGTTAATGTTTGCGTAATATTTAAAATTTTATCATCCCAATAAACAAGACTTTGGAACCTCTTTAAATCAATCTCAATAGATAAGGAAAACACCTTGTGAAAAACATTCTATTACTCGGACTTGCGATGAAGCAAACGCACAACACCTCCATCATAGAGTTGGAAACAACCGTGACATCCACCATAACTCAATTATCGTTTATCGAAGAGCACCCTTACAAGTGCGCATCAATGTTGGAATTCTCTTATGAAAGCAACCGACTTGAATTTGCAAAATTCTCTTATGGGTTCTGCATCGACCCACATAATTACTTCCAAGTGAATTCTGCATTTCAATATTCAAGTAGCATTGAAGAATCAGAAAGTTTTATTCACTCATAAAATAAAAATGAAATTTCAAAGTTATTAATTTAGAATAGTTTAGTTTAGTTTTTCCGACAAAGGGTAGAATGCTTCATTCTGCCCTTTGTAATTAAAGAATATTTAAACCATGCAATTGAAATCTGAAAATCAGCCTTTTTCTTTAACAATTTTGCTTTTTTTGCCAATTGTGCTTTTGGGATGCAACTTATTTAAGTCGTCCAAAGAAATATCTACAGGTTCTGCAAAAACAATTTACTATGGCGACACCGCAAAATTTGATGCCTCCCGAGAATTTAAAAAACGTAATTTCATTTACAATAACGACACATTACCCTACAGAGAATTCAATTATTCGAGCCTTTGGGAAAAACCTTTGCCAATTGTTATTTTCTTGCATGGATCAGGCGAAAAAGGCAACGACAATGAAAGCCAACTATCTCATGGCAGCGAGTGGATTTGGAGAGCCGCCTACTCTGGATTTGCTTGCCACGCCGTCTTCCCTCAATGCAATAAAAACAGATATTGGAGCAATGTAAACCGAACACAAGATTCTTCAGGGAAACCCCAATTTACCTTTCACGACGACACTGCATCCACCAAAGCCATGAAACTTTTAATGGCATTTGTGGAACATCTGAAAAAACAATCCTACATCGATCCAAGCCGTATTTATCTTGGGGGACTTTCGATGGGAGGAATGGGAACCATTGAACTGATGCGCAGAATGCCAAACACTTTTGCTGCCGCATTTCCCATTTGTGGTGGAAGTAAAATTACAAATTTCAAACCTTTGAAAAAATCACATTGGTGGTTTTTCCATGGATTAAAAGACAATATTGTGCCACCAGAATGTAGCATTGAAATTGCAAATCAATTGGAAAATGCTGGAATCGATACTAAAATTACTTTATTTCCAAATGCCAATCATAACAGCTGGGATGCTGCATTTAAAGAACCAGAATTACTTCCTTGGTTATTTAGCAAAAAACTCAAATAAACCTTAAGCTGTAAACCAAGCCATTCATTTTTGCGATGTAGGTTCAAATCTAGCCACTTGCAGCTACCAATCCTTAACATTAATGTAACAATTAAACAATGTTTAGAGGCTTCCGTGAAATTTAAGTTTGTAACTTAATTTTATTCGTTTGAAATCAAAAAAAATAATACGCGACATTAGCTGGTTGTCGTTTAACAATAGGGTACTTCAAGAAGCCAAAGATTCATCGGTTCATTTGTATAATAGACTCCGTTTTTTAGGAATATTTTCAAACAACCTAGATGAATTTTTTAGAGTTAGGGTTGGTACATTAAATAAAATGTTAAAACTCGACAATACGCAGAAAATACATGTCGAAGATCATCCAGAAAAAATACTGAAACAAATTCAAGAACTTGTTCTCAATCAACAAATAACATTCGATGAAACATTTGCTGAAATCATTAAACAACTTCAATTAAATCACAATATTTACTTCAAAAATGAAAAACAATTAAATAAGGCCCAAAAAGCTTTTGTACAAGGATATTTTGAAGACAAAGTAAGAACCCAAATTGTTCCCCTGATGATAGAAAGTATGCCACAGGCGCCTTTCTTGAGGGACCGTTCTATTTATTTGGCCTGCGTGCTCGGAAATTCGCAAAACCCGATGCTTCAGCGTTATGCCCTGATTCAAATTCCAGAAAAAGAAATCCCTCGTTTTGTTCCTATACCCGCTGCAAAAGGAGAAATCAATCTTATTTTATTGGAGGACATTATCCGATACAATTTAAAATTCTTATTTGCCCCATTCGGGTTTAACCGTTTTAGTAGCCATATCGTTAAGTTAACACGAGATGCAGAGTTGGAACTCGACAATGACTTAAACAACAATGTAATTGCAGATTTAGAGAAGGGACTTAAAAACAGAAATAAAGGGAAGGCAACAAGATTTGTATATGACCGTCAAATTGACCTACAGCTATTAGATTATTTAACTAAGCGCTTAAGCTTATTGAAAAAAGACAATCTCATTGCCGGTGGTCGTATTCACAACTTTAAAGATTTTATCGATTTTCCTAAAGCTGTATTTTCAAATATTGTCAATAGGCCAAAATCATTTGTACATCCTTCATTGGTTCAACCATGTAGAATTATGGAAATCATTGAAAAGAAGGACATTATGCTGCATTTCCCTTATCATTCGTTTGATTCAGTCATTGATTTATTGAGGGAAGCAGCGATAGATCCCTTCGTGCAAAGCATCAAAATTACCGTTTATAGATTAGCACGTCAATCAAAGGTCATAAACGCATTGTTAAATGCCGTTAGAAATGGCAAAAGTGTTACCGTAATTATAGAACTGAGGGCTCGATTCGATGAAGAAGCTAATTTACATTGGAAATCAGTTCTTGAAGATGAAGGAATTAAAGTTTTCCTGGGAGTTCCCGATATGAAGGTTCATGCAAAAATTTGTGTCATTAAAAAACGCGAATTCAATAAAACCATACAATACGGATTCATTTCAACGGGTAATTTCAATGAAAGTACAGCCCAAGTCTATGGAGATCATTTGTTATTAACAACAAATAGAGCAATTTTATCTGATATCAACAGAATTTTCGATTGTTTAGACAAGCCATTTCCTCGAATTGAACTCCTTAAAAATTGCAAAACACTTGTGACTTCTCCGCAGAATATGAGAAAATTTTTCTTGAATTTAATAATCAAGGAAATTAAATTATCCAAGAAAAAGCATGATGCCAAAATTCAATTAAAATTAAATAGCTTGGTTGATGAAGCACTCATTTCGCAACTTTATTTAGCAGCTAAAGCCGGTGTAAACATTGAATTGATTATCAGGGGTATTTGTTGTGCGCTTACAGAACAAAAAGCATTCAAAAAACCAATGAAAGCAATTAGTATTGTAGACGAATATTTAGAACACGCAAGAATTTTAATTTTCAATAACAACAACGAGCCCATTGTATATATTTCGTCGGCTGATTGGATGGTGAGAAATCTAGACCACAGAGTTGAAGTGGCTTGTCCAATCAATGATCCCTCAATAAAAGAAGAGTTAATGACAATTTTTTCACTTCAATCTCAAGAAAATGTAAAAGGAAGAATTTTAGACAATGAACAACTAAATTTATACGTTGAAAAAGCCGAAGACACACCGGTTATGCGATCTCAAATCGAAATTTATCATTACCTTAGAAGCAAAATTTACAGAGATTGAAATTAGCTGCTATTGATATAGGTTCCAACGCTGCCAGATTACTCATTGTTGAAGTCGTTCAGTATAGCTCGCTGGAAATAGATTTTACCAAATTAAACTTGATTCGAATTCCCATTCAATTGGGATACGATGTATTCCAAAATGGGTTTATTGGAGAAGATAAAAAACACAACTTTATTGAAACCATGAAAGCTTTTAAAACGATCATGGATATTTACAAAGTTGTTCATTATAAAGCATGTGCAACATCAGCGATGCGCGATGCAAGAAACTCCAATGAAATTGTAAATGAAATTGTAAACCTCACAGGCATTCAAATTCAAATCATTAGTGGTCAAGAAGAAGCATCAATTCTATACGAAACACACATTGCCGAAAAATTCCAACACACCAATGCTTCTTTGTATATAGATGTAGGTGGCGGCAGTACAGAACTCACATTGTTTGCAAACAAAAAAATTGTTTTCAAAGAGTCATTTAATGTTGGTACAATTCGAATGCTAAACGGAAGGATTGAAGATTCTGTTTGGGATTCACTCAAAGAATTTGTAAAAACCGCTTGTTCTGAATATTATCCAATCAATTTAATTGGCAGCGGTGGTAACATTAACAAAGTCTTTTCTATGTCGAACACTAAAAACGACAAACCCTTAAAATACAAATACATAATAGAATTGCTCGATGCTTTATCCGTTCTTTCAATTGAAGAACGCATCCATCAATTTCAAATCAAAGAAGATAGAGCTGCAGTTTTAGTTCCTGCATTAGAAATTTACAGTTCTATTATGCGATGGACAAACGCACAAGAGATCTTTGTACCAAAAATTGGACTGGCAGATGGACTCATTAAAATGCTCTACTCAGAAATCATAAACGCTTAACAAAATATCTTTAAAACAATGCCGAAACAATTTTATGAATTGCATAAAGAGGGATCTACCCGATTTGTCATGCAGTTCTAAGAAAAAAGAAGCCGCACCAAAGTGCGGCTTCATATATATATTTGATAGATAAATAACGCCACCGGAAATATGCCGATGACTCTATTTATTGATATAAATAATCATTCAATCAATACAAATGTAATGTGATGGTTCTGAAATTACAATACCAATAATTTAATAATAATATTTTTTACACCTATTTCATAGGTTTTCTCATGAAAAATTCGTATTTTGTCAATAAATACTTTATGGTCAAATACATCATTTTATTGTTAACAATCTTATTTTCAGAGAATGGTTATAGCCAATTTTCTGGAATGAACTTCGATAGTATCTTTATTTCGAAAGAATCATCATATAAAACATCATTCCCAAATTTATTAATTCACGAGAAAAGCACCTTTGATAGTCTTAGATTTAAAATTCACCAATCAGGAGTAAAATACAGATTGATAGAATTTGACAGCTTAGGCAATCGGGTAAATGAAGAGATATTCGAATTTGATCAGTTAAATATACCCAGAATCACAATTGGTGAAATGGAAGAGAAACAGTTCTCACTGGTTGATTTAGAAGATAGAATTATGAAAATGATTTATTTAGACCCTCGCATTTAAATCCTTAACATATTTGAATGCCAAAATAAATTATTTTGGAAACACCACGGTAACATTTTCCGTTAAAGTATCAAACTCAGATAATATTACAAAATTTGTATTGTAAAATTCAACCTTCAATCGAGGTAGTATAAATTGAAACGACATAGCAACTTGATCATTGAGTTGCTGAATTTTCCGAAATGGCTTTATAATCTTATGACTATTGCTTCACCAAAATCTCATTATCTTCGCCAAATGAACCGTCGCGATTTGTTGAAACTTCTAGGAATTGGCAGCACCTTACTGGCATTTACCAGCAAGCGTCCCTCAAAATTAAAAAAAGCAAAACCTTTGGTCATTAGCACTTGGTATAACCAATCTGTGACCGCCAATGTGGCCGCGTGGAACATCATTCAAAAACAAGGACTTGCAATTGACGCCGTTGAAGCCGGTGTACAAGTTTCCGAAAACGACCCAATGAATTGCTGCGTGGGATTGGGCGCAAATCCTGATCGTGAGGGACATGTGACCCTCGATGCCTCCATCATGAATCACAAACACGAAGTTGGCGCTGTGGCTTGCGTGGAACGCATTAAAAGTCCCATCCATTTGGCACGACAAGTCATGGAAAAATCTCCGCACGTGATGCTCGTTGGTCTGGGAGCCCAAGAATTTGCGTTACAGCAAGGACATCCCTTAGAATCAGAGGAATTGAGTGGCCATGCGAAGGCAGCTTATGCGGAATGGCTCAAAACCAGTGAGTACAAACCCATTCTCAATATTGAAAAATCAACCCCAATTCAAACCCCTCTAAAGCTCAAATCGGGTGAGTTTAACCACGACACCATTGGCATGTTGGCAATTGACGAGTTCGGGAACCTCAGCGGGGCTTGCACAACTTCTGGCATGGCCTTCAAAATGAGAGGCCGCGTTGGCGACTCTCCCATCATTGGAGCGGGCTTGTATGTAGACAACAACGTGGGTGCTGCAACGGCAACTGGTCATGGCGAAGAAGTCATTCGTTGCTGCGGAAGTTTCCTCATTGTGGAACTCATGAGAAATGGCCATAGCCCCAATCAAGCCTGCAAAATTGCCGTGGAACGTTTGCTCGAAATGACACCTCGCAACCCTAAAGACATTCAAATTGGCTTTATTGCAATTAACAAACAAGGGGAATACGGTAGTTATTCGCTGCAACAAGGTTTCGACTTTGGCATCACCACCTCCGAGGGAACCAAACAAATTCAAGCAAAATTTGCCGTAAAAGAATGATTGACATAGAAATAGCATGCAATAGTTTAACTTCTTGCATCAACGCATTTGAAGCCGGTGCAACCAGGGTTGAACTCTTTGAAAATCTTGCAGATGGTGGATGTACGCCGTCGGCGGGCCTCATCATGGCGAGTCAGAAATTGAATATCCCAAAGTATGTCATGATTCGACCTAGGGGCGGTCATTTTTGTTACAATTCAATGGAAATTGACATGATGCTGCACGACATTGAAATTTGCAAACAGGCAAACATTCAAGGCATTGTTTTCGGGTGTTTAACCGCATCTGGGAACATTGATTTATCAACCAATAAAATGCTCTTAGAGGCTTGGGGCGGACCTGCCACTTTTCACAGGGCGATTGACAGAACCCAAGATTTATTTGAATCGGCGAAAGCCATTACAGACCTTGGATTTGAGAGAATTTTAAGCAGCGGAGGCC
>CAMBFD010000003.1 GCA_945865625.1 Chitinophaga pinensis | reverse complement strand
GATGTAATTCCTTCAAACATTGCTACAACTTTTTCAGTTGCGCTTTTAGAAGTTAATGTGAATGCACCTCCAGTTAAATCACCATACATGGCACGAATACCACCAATGCTCACTGCCAACTGATCTGTACCTAGAGATGGCAATGAACCACCACCAATGATTGGCACACCATCAATAAAAGTTTTGCTCGCATCGGCACGTGAACCACGAACTGAAATTCCTTGACGAGATTCAATAATACCAGCATTCGTTGCAATTAAAGCACCTGTTCCACGACGACCACCATCTAAGGTTTTTCCACCGTCTATTGGCGTTCCAATGCCGATCATGTTAATTGGGGATTTCTTTCTAGTTGTAATAATTACCTCTTTCTGACCCTTTAACATCACCACTTCGTATTCCTTGTTCAAGCCTGGCACCAACGTGAGTCCTTTTTCAGACATGGATGAAAAGCCATCCTTGGAAAAGGCCAGATCATAAGTTCCCGGACTCAATGTTTGGAACAATGCATTTCCATCGTTGTCGGTTGTGTCTGAACTTTGTTCAATTCCATTCAAACTCATCGAAACTTTAACACCACTCAGTGATTTTCCATCTCCATCAACTGCCTTTAACCTAAAATCTGCAAAGGATGTCTGGGCATTTAACAAACCACAAAACAATCCAAATGTGGCGACAAATGCTGTGCGTAGTAATTTATACTTCATATCAACTTCTTTATACTTTTAATTTACATTAATCGATTAACACCGACCTTTCATCGGCAAGTTTACCCAAAAAACAAGGATTTAACAAGTTTATTTTAACATAATCCTATGTTTTCTTAAAATTATTTTTTCATAATTTTATTGCTTTTTTCAAAAAATATCAAACCATATTATTGTAATTCAATATCTTAACCAATAAAAACTGAGAAATTTTCTCGAAGCTTTCAATTGTCCATCCCCCAACATGAGGGCTCAATACAACGTTCTTGAAATCAAATAATTTTTGTACCAAATTTCGCTCATTTTCGTTGCCTTTTGATGGTGGTTCAACAGGCAATACGTCGGCAGCATAACCAATGAGTTTTCCTGTCCCTAAAAACACCACAACACTTTGGATATCAACAATTTTACCTCTCGACAAATTCAACAATACAAATGGTTTTTTAACCCCATTTATAAAATTTTCATCAACCAAATTTTCAGTTTGTTTTGTTAAAGGAACATGCAAAGAAATTACATCAGATTTGTTCATTAATTCGGCCAAATCAACCTCAGTCACATTATTGTCACTAAATTTTGATTTGTATTTATCATAGGCCAAAATTTCAACTCCAAAACCACTTAATTTTTGAGCTACTGCCATTCCAGTATTTCCATAACCTATAATTCCAACCGTTTTCCCTTTCAATTCAAATCCTCGATTACCTTCCCTATCCCATTGAAATTGAACAACTTCATTGTGCGACTTTATCAAGTTTGTTTGAATGGCTAACAACATACTTATCGTTTGTTCACCAACTGCATCTGAATTCGCATTTTCAGAATTCATCAAGAAAACGCCCGCATTTTGAGCGGCTATTTCGTCAATATTATCCATCCCTGCTCCTGCCCTCGCAATCCATTCAATGGTTCCACATTGATTAAAAAAACTTTCGTTTAAATATAATTTTGAACGGATAATAAGTCCCTCAAAACCAATAGATTGAATGTAATTTACAATTTCATTACCCTGTAAATCAGGACGGTAATGCACATCAAAGTTCGCCTCAATGAGACCATGCACTAAAGATTGGTGCACATCATCAACAATTAAAACTTTTTTCAACAACATTAATATTCTTTGCGGCTATGAAACCATTTGCTCTCAGAATGATCCGTAGCGGAAACTGCGGAAATATTTTCGGATTTATTTTGCATAAAGAATGAAACAGCAGCGCTTGCTAAAACCGATAATTCCTCATCGGTAACCTCAACATTCTTCATCTCTTCAGGGTTAAAAAAGTTCTGAATAAAATGAGTATCAAACTTCCCCGATAAAAATGCATCATGCGTGAGCACAAATTCACCAAAGCTTAAAGTGGTTTCAATACCGGTAATCACATACTCTTTTATGGCCCTTCTCAATCGCTCAATTGCTTGCTCACGGGTGCTTCCCCAAGCAATCAATTTAGCAAGCATATTGTCGTAATAAATTGGAATTTCCATATTGGATTCCATACAATCGTCTACGCGAATTCCTGGTCCATTTGGAACCAAATATTGATTTACTTTTCCAATATTGGGCAAAAACTGCTGAAAAGGATCCTCAGCACAAACCCTCAATTCAATGGCATGTCCATTTATTTTCAAGTCTTCTTGTTTGAACGATAAAGGAAGTCCGTAAGCAACATTAATTTGCTCGCGCACCAAATCAAGGCCGGTAATCATTTCGGTCACGGGATGTTCAACTTGTAAACGGGTATTCATTTCTAGAAAATAGAAAGATTCACCATCGCCCAATAGAAACTCTACTGTACCTGCACCCGTGTAATTACATGAACGCGCAACATTTACAGCTGCTTCACCCATTTTAGTCCTTAAGCTAGGCGTTAAAGCAACACTTGGAGCTTCTTCCACTAACTTTTGGTGACGGCGTTGAATGCTACACTCACGTTCAAATAAGTGACAAACATTGCCATAATTATCAGCCATAATTTGAAACTCAATGTGACGAGGGCTACCGACATATTTTTCAATAAACAAGCTATCATCTCCAAAGGCACTTCTGGCCTCATTTTGCGCCATTTGCAATGCGCTTAAAAACTCTTCTTTCTTTTCTACTACACGCATTCCTTTTCCACCACCTCCAGCAGAAGCTTTCACCAAAACTGGGAAACCAACTTCAATTGCCACTTGCATGGCTGCGTTTGCATCTACAATGGCTTCATTGATTCCAGGAACCAACGGAACACCAAATTTCTCAACCGCTTGCTTGCTGGCAATCTTGCTTCCCATGACTTCCATTGCTTGAGCAGTTGGCCCTATGAGAACAATATTATTTTCCTTTAATTTATTTGCAAAAACAGCATTTTCAGATAAGAAACCGTAACCTGGATGCACTGCTTCAGCACCAGTTTCTATGCACAAATCAATGATTGTGTCCATTTTCAAATAACTTTCATTTGAAGGCGCTTTACCAATACAATATGCTTCATCGGCATATCGAACATGACGTGCATTTGCATCAGCTTCACTGTAAACAGCAACTGTTTGAATGCCCATTTCACGGCAAGTACGCATTACACGGATTGCAATTTCTCCGCGATTTGCAACTAATATCTTTTTAAACATGTTCTACAAATAAAATTATTGATGAAATCACAATCTCTTAATATTCTGATTTAACTTCGCAAAGTTAAAAAAGATGAACAGTATTGCCAAGGTAATTTCATTAATTAAAATTGAGTGGGCCTTAGACTTCAAGAAGCCTGCAATTTTAGCGAGTGCAATCCTTCAAATGGCCGTTATGTCATTGCTTTCAATGTTATCATTAATGTCGCATGTTACAAACATGTCTAGAGCTTGGAACAGTTTATTCTGGATTACACTCATTTTCTGCACATTGCAAGCAATTTCAAAAAACTTTCTCACTGTTTCACGGAACCGCTGGATTTATTGGAATCAGGTGTCGGCACCCACACAAATTCTTTGGTCCAAAATTATTTATGGTTGGATCACAATGATTATACTCACACTCATTAACCTCACCTTTTTTAGTTGGTTTATGGGAATGCCAGTGATTCATCTTTGGGCTTATTTCAAAATTTTAATTTTGGTAACCGGAGGAATATCTACAGTATTTACCTTTATTGGGGCAATTGCCTCGAAAGCAAACCAAGCAGGATTTTTAGCGCCCGTATTAAGTCTACCCGTAATTTTACCTTTAATACTCTTAGGTATCAAAGCCTCGAATAAAGCCTTTAATCCTATTTTAATGAGCTCTGTGAATAAGGATATTTATATGCTGACAGCACTCAATGGTCTTATTTTAGTGCTGTCAGGCATACTTTTTACTTCACTTTGGAAGGAATAATTAAATTATATACGCTCACTCCAATCGTACAGAATCTGGATTGATTCATCCAAACCAGCATCTTTCATGTATCGCTTAATCCAATCAAGCTTTTGAGCCTTTTTCAACTCGTCGTTTTTCACTTCGTCTAAATCAATAGGCAATGCAAACGCAGTATCTATAACCCTTTTATATTTGTAATCACGGAAATACTTGTCTTGCTCTTTAATTTGCTTTTGTTGAGATTTATATCCATCTAAATTAAGACAATATGTATACGAATTACGCATTTTTGCCAATTCAGTCGCTCGTTTTGAAATTAACTTGTAATATTCATTTTTCTGGGTGCGCACAATGGCTGATTTTACGATGTCTGCACGGTTTTTATTCTTAAATAATTTATACTCAGCTGCAGGAATTTTATCATATGGCATATGATAATCCATTTCCTTTTCACCTTGCTCAATTCCATCATAAATATCTGGCAAAATCACATCTGGAACAACGCCATATAATTGAGTTGTACCCCCATTGATTCTGTAAAATTTTTGAATCGTAACCTTAACTTCTCCATAACCTTTTGGAAAAATAGGAGATTTACCACTTGGCAATGGCATCATTGTTTGCACTGTTCCCTTGCCAAATGTTGTATTCGTACCAACAATAACTGCACGTTGATAATCTTGTAGCGCAGCCGCTAAAATTTCTGAAGCCGATGCACTGTAAGTATTTGTTAGGATAACCAAAGGACCAGCATATTGAATTTCTGAATCTGGGTCTGGTGCTTGTTGGATACGTTGGCTAGGATCTTTTACTTGAACAATTGGACCTTCCTCAATGAACAAACCGCTCATATCAATGGCATCTGCCAAACTTCCACCACCATTGTTTCTTAAATCCATCACAATGCCATCAACTTTTTCCATTTTCAGCTTCTCTAGTTCAATTCGAATGTCTTCAGAACTATGTCTCCCACGGCCTTGAGCAGCAAAATCGGCATAAAAACTTGGCAATTGTATCAAACCAAATCGCTTCCCTTTAAAATTCACAATTGCACTTCTAGCATAGCTTTCTTCAATGACAACAACTTCACGTACAATTGGAATTACATGAATTGTACCATCAGGCTTTTTAACCGTTAAACGAACCTCAGTGCCTTTTTTACCTCTAATGAGTTGAATGGCATCATCCAATTTCATGTCAACAATATCTACAGCATCAGCGGCACCTTGTGCAACTTTCAAAATTAGGTCTCCGGCTTTCAATTCGCCCTGACGCGCAGAAGCACTTCCCGGTACAATTCTTTCAACCTTAACATAACCATCTTTTTCACTCAATGTAGCCCCAATTCCTTCCAATTTACCGGTCATTGAAATGTCAAAATTGGCCTTGTCTTCAGGTGGAAAATAATTAGAATGTGGATCATAAACCTCGGTGATACAATTTGCATAAAGACTCAATTTATCTTTTTGGTCCATTTTTCTCCAACGCTTAAACCAATCTTTACAAAATTTCAAAGTTTCGTTTCTCGCTTTAAATTCTAATGTATCGAATGGCAATATTTTTATCACAGCAGAATCTTTCTTCTGCTTTACATTTTCTTGATCCTCTATTTTGCGATAAAGTCTATCGATTGTTTGATACTGTAACCAATTTTTCCAATCTTGCTCTAAAGCAGCAATATTGGGCTTATATTTTAAAACTTTTTCAGTAACAACATAATTGTTATTGGATTTATAATTTAAAGGTTTAGAAAGCTCTTTTTCAATCATAGGTTCTATGGTATTCAAGCGCACCATTAAAATTGACCAGGCAGAATCTAAAAAATCGTAACGGCCAACCTTTAATTGATCGTCGATACTCTTTTTGAAAACAGAAAGTTTATCAATATCACCTTGTGTAAAAAAATGCTTGTCGTCATCTAAATTTTTCAAAACATTGTTGAACACCATTTCTGAGAACTGATCATTTAACTTATATGGCGAATAATGTTCAGTGCTCATTACATCTGTTAAGCGAATTAACAAAGGTTCATTCCCATTTAATTGCTTATTGCTGCAAAATACCAATACTGCCATTACCGCCGACACGCTTGTGAGCGACAACCATTTATTTATTTTCATGAATCTTTAAAACTAAATATCTCCTGAATTATTTTGTTTTTTTATCAACTTTTTCTGTCTTTTTAACAGAATCATCGTAGTCAAGCAAGCCAAGTGTTTCTATACCTTGATCAAAAACAATATCAAATGGTATTTTTGCTTTTGACAATTTAGCCAAATCCGAGGCCAAACTAGGCTTAATTACACCTCTCTCGGCAAGCATTTTATTCACACCAGTTAAATCGCCATCACCTTGTAAATGAAGCAATTCAGCCGCTAATTTTTCAATCACTGATTTCATTGCGGTCACATTTATGGTATAACCTTTATTTCCGGAAACAATACAACCACTATTTAACAAAGTGTTGAAAGTAATCATATTGGCTTTGCCATGTGCACTTGCCGCGCCAAATCTAACTGAACGAAACACAGAGGCAACAAAAGTTACATAATAATCATCTAAAAAACCTGTTAACTCTCCCTTCTGAAACAGCTGAGTTACCATATATAATCCCAATACATCGGCTTTACATTCTTCAACTGCAGAATAGGTAGCTCCCAAAGCTTCTCTAACCGTTTTGCTCTGATCTGAAACTAAATTTTTAACACCCAATCCATGAGCAACTTCGTGAAACATAACATTTGAAAAGAAGGCATCAAACTTAATATTCGACTGTTGAGCAGGATCTATCAAAATCTTAGAAATTGGCATCACCATTTCTTCGAATTTAGCTTTCATTGTATTTTTCAATTGAGATCTACGGGTTCCAAAATATTTCTGCAAAGTTTCATCGTTGGGTAAGTTTACCGCAATCGTTTTGCTACCAGAATTACAATCACCTCCATAATAGACTGCATCAAAAACAGCAAGTTGACTCATTGAAGCGTCGGGCTTTTGCATCGGCGGGAAATTTGGTTCATTGATCATTTCACCTGTATTTGAAATCAAATTTCCGTGTTCATCGAATTTATTCACGCCAGTGTCATTTGCCAAAACCGGTTTGTAGGCAGTTTCTACTGGAATATTTGCTTGTAATTCTGGTAACAATGCGATAAACTTTTCCAATTTTTTACCCCATTCCATATCCCTTACCAATACGTATGCCTCATATGACGTTTTTAATCCAAGTAACTTATCTTCATAGTTTTCAATTGGCCCAATCACAATGTCTAAATGTGATTTTAATCCCATCCATTTAATATCCGACATAATATACTCCCCAGACATTAATGCAGCCGCTCTTTCTTTTAAAAATCGAGCAAAAAATTTATCTTCAGCTTCAATGGCATCAGCCGCTAAATTCATTTGATTCATCAATTCCTGCAAATCTTTCTGATAAGCAAACCCGTAATCCATAACTCCAATTTCTCTGCCATTTTTCATTGGCATGCGTTCAATCATCATGAGCATATCTGGTTCTTCACCTTTTTTTGGTGGCTTCGGTGGAGCCGGTGGATGCTGCTTGTCGAACTTCGGAATTTCCTTAAGAACCGTATATGGACTTAACACCCTCACTTTAGTGTGTTCATCAACCATATTGACATCAAAGTTAGCCGGATAAAATTTCGCACCTTTTGGCTTCTCGCCGTATCCCGTCAAAAATGGCTTGTCATCATTCAATCTATCCCATGGACCATAGTTAATTTCCATAAAACGACGAATTGTGTCATTCTTTATACTTTTTAAAGCCGATTCTTTATCCATATATGTTTGTTTCCAAAAAATATCATCAGCTTTTTTTGCAGCTTTAATTAAATGAACCAAACATCTTCTCTCAGCCAAAGACAATAAACTAGTATCTGTCTTTAAGGAAATTTTCTTGTATCCATTCAATCGCTCTGCAATTGGATATCCTTTCACAACCTTTTGACCATAAGCATTTGACCCTGCTAAAATTGCAAATGCTATGAGACCGAATTGACTTAATTTTTTCAATGCCATTTTACAAAAATATGGGGTTCTACACGCTAAAAAAAGCCAATCCACGATTTCCTTAAAAATAAACGACAAAAATGGCAATTCTAACGATTTAACCGTTTTTAGACGTTTTAAACAAGCATCTTTGCATTCTTCGATTATCCAAATTGTGATACCTCAAATTAGCCAACAACTCACCGAAAAACTCCTCAGTTCAATGCCAAATAACAAAGGCATGATTCAACTGAATGGACAGAATTTACCCCTGAGTTATATGGAGCTTAGCAAGCCCACCGGCAAATATGTTTACCGTGTTTTCATGAAAATTTTTAACCTT
Organism: Chitinophaga pinensis; assembly: GCA_945865625.1. GTDB lineage: Bacteria > Bacteroidota > Bacteroidia > NS11-12g > UBA955 > VMCP01. The sequence continues at coordinate 63,073 of CAMBFD010000003.1, read as the reverse complement.
TTTAGTCGAAATGGCCATATCAGAGTTATTGGAAATACTTGCGCTCCGGGACTAATTTTTCCGAATATCCCCAAAGAGCTGAACCCAAAAGAGTTCATACAAAAAGAAAATTCTTGCGGTGTGTTAGTCGCAAATGTATTGGGAATCGAGAAATTCAAACATGCCACCACCATTCCGGCAGAACCTTTCATGCTCGTTCATATTGAGCCTAATCTTTTAACGTTGGAAGATTACTTGAATCAATTCTCATCTAAATATAGAGTTCGCGCCCATAAAGTTTTAAAAAATAGCCAATCTATTGATTTCAAAACACTCAACAATTTGCCTTCCAATGATTGGATTTTACAATGTGGCAAATTGTTATATCATTCTCTGCAAAACAAAACCATTGCAATTGGTCAAAATTTATCGGAGCTCATACATTGTTACCAAAAAACATTAAACAATGAATTTAAGGTTCATGGTTATTTTTTGGAGGGACAATTAGTCGGATTTATCAGTTTTATTGAAGAAGAAAATCATATCCATGCAACCCATTTAGGCATTGATGAAAATTTACCTTTAACTTACAGTTTGTACCAAAGAATGATGTATGATTTAATTCATTACAGCATTGTCAATAAAAAGAAAACCATGAATATTGGTAGAACGGCAACTGAAATTAAAAGTACACTTGGAGCGGTTCCTATAGAAAACAGCTTTGTGCTCTTTACAAAAAGTAGAATTTTACGTTTTTTACTCAATTTATATACAAATCATATCCATAAAACACAAGTCTATACACTCAGAAATCCATTCAAAACAGCATAAGTTCATTAACGATACTTTCATATATTTGTAAAATGAAGTATTTCGCATTTATCATCGGAAGTTTATTCTTTTCTGCTGCAAACGCACAAACAATTTCAAACAAGCCCGGCAGTGCATATACCTTCACAAAGGTATTTGAAACTCAAAAACCAACTGTAAAAGACCAATGCAAAACATCTACTTGTTGGAGCTATAGCACCCTCTCTCTGGTTGAGGCTGAACTCATGAAACAGAACAAAGGCAATTTAGATTTGTCGGAAATGTTTGTGGCTCGTTGGGCCTATATCGAAAAAGCAATCACCTATATTCGAATGAATGGAAAACATCAATTCGATCAAGGCGGTGAAGGACATGATGTTCCATTTATCATTGAAAAATATGGCATAGTGCCAGAATCTGTTTACACTGGCTTAATCAATGGCAAAACCCGACACAACCACGATGAATTAATCGATGTCCTCAAAACGTATGTTGAAACTATTGCAAAAAAGAATGCGACAACACTTGGCAAAGAATGGATCACTGGAATTGAAGGTATTTTAGATGCTTACCTCGGAAAAATCCCCACCGAATTTGAGTACAATGGCAAAAAATACACCCCTATTTCTTTTGCTCAAAGCTTGGGAATTAATTTTAACGATTATGTCATACTAACCTCATTTAGCCATCACCCATTTTACAAACCTTTTGCAATTGAAGTTCCAGACAATTGGGCCATGCAAACCGCCATCAATGTCCCTCTAAATGAACTTTTAGAGAACATGAAAAATGCTTTGAAAGAAGGACATTCAATTGCTTGGGCAGCCGATGTAAGCGAAAAAGGATTCTCATTTAAAAATGGCTTGGCCATAGTTCCATTGCATGATTCTTTGATTACTAAAATTGGAACCGACAACAAAGGATTCAATGACGGCGGTGCACACAGAGAAGGAAATGTTTTCGAAACCCCTTGTAATGAATTAGAGATTAATGAAAGTATGCGCCAAGAAGCCTTCGATTTACAAAAAACCACCGACGATCATGGCATGCACATTACAGGTTTATACAAAGAAAAATCAGGTAAAGATTTTTTCGAAGTTAAAAACTCTTGGGGAACAGCAAACCCTTGCGGCGGTTACCTTTTTGTAAGTGAACCATATACTAAATACAAAACCATTTCTGTGATGTTTCATAAAAATGGACTCTCGAAAAACACAAAAAAAGCTTTAGGTATTTAGACCTGAAGAAATATGATTAGGTGCCATAAATAAGAATGCACCACATGATCTAACCCAACATCTGGGTTGATTGACCATTTTTGTATTGAATCATCTTCTTTAAGCAAATCTCCATTTAATATTATATTAATATTAAAACCTCCTAATGACTGCAGGCATTTAACAGTGTAGTCATATTGCATTAAGAAATTTGTAACAAGTAAATACTAAAATGCAAAAACGAGAGATACAAGTAAGCGTAATCAGTGATTTACACTTAGGCACTTTTGGTTGCCATGCTAACGACATTGTTCGATACTTAAAAGAAATCAATCCGAAAATTTTAGTCCTCAATGGCGATATCATAGATATCTGGCAATTCCGTAAAAAATATTTTCCACCTGCTCATATGCAAGTTATCCGTGAAATATTAAAAATGATGGAATCTGGCACTCTCGTTTATTATATTACTGGAAACCACGATGAAGCACTCCGTAAATATTCAGGAACAAGGGTGGGTAATTTATTACTCGATGATAAACTTGTTTTAGAACTCGACGGCAAAAAAACTTGGATCTTTCATGGAGATGTATTCGATGCAACAACCAAAGGTAGTGCAAAAATCATCGCTAAATTAGGTGGGCAGGGTTATGATTTCCTCATTTGGCTCAATCATTGGTCAAACAAATTGCTCACATTTTTGGGTAGAGAAAAAATGAGTTTCTCTAAAAAAATTAAAAATAGCGTTAAAAAAGCAGTCTCTTGGATTGCCGACTTTGAGCAGACAGCCGCAGAATTAGCCATTGAAAAAGGATTTGATTATGTAGTTTGCGGACATATCCACCAACCTCAAATGAGAACTGTAACGAATGAAAAAGGAAGTGTTACATACTTAAATAGTGGTGATTGGATTGAGAATTTAACAGCCTTAGAATACAATGCTGGAGAATGGAATATCCACTATTTCAAACCTCAAAAGAACCAAGTCAATTACAATGTTGATTATGAAAAAACACCAAAAATTCCGGATGTTTTAACCCAACAAGTTGCATTCTGGATTCAAAGTGCTTCATAGAAAATGAAAATCCTTTACGCTGTGCAAGCAACTGGCAACGGACATATTTCTAGAGCCATAGAATTAATGCCATATCTTGAAAAATATGGAGAAATAGACGTTTTTTTGAGCGGAAGCAACGCTTCACTTAATCCTCTATTGCCAGTCAAATTTAAAAGCAAAGGCGTTAGTTTATTTTATAAGAAAAAAGGCAAGCTCGATTATCAAAAAACACTTCGACAAATTAATCCGGCGAGAATCATAAAAGACGCCAAACAATTGCCTTTGAAGGATTATGATTTAATTTTAAACGATTTCGAATATATATGTTCAACGGCTTGCAAAATGACAGACACCAAAATGATTCACATTGGGCACCAGGCAAGTTTCGCATCAAAAAACACCCCTAGACCAGAGAAAAAAGACCGATTGGGTGAATGGGTTCTGAAAAAATATTGCCAAAGTGAACACAATATTGGATTCCATTTCGACCAATATGAATCATGGATTTTACCTCCAGTCATTAAAACAAGCTTATGGGAGATTGCGCCAACAAATAAAAAACACATCACGGTTTATCTTCCCCATTATTCCGACGACTTACTCGAGAAAACCTTTACAGAATTTAAAAAAATTGAATTCCATATATTCTCAAAAAACCAGGGAACAATTCAGCAACTTAAAAATATTATTTGGCATCCGATTGATTCTCAATTATTCAACGAAAGCATGACAAATTGCGAGGGAATGATCACAGGCGCTGGCTTTGAAACACCAGCAGAAACATTGTTCCTTGGTAAAAAATTATTGGTAATTCCCATTAAAGGTCAATATGAACAAAAATGTAATGCTGCAGCCATGAAACCGTTTGGTGTGACTGTTGTTTCAGAAATTGATTCAAAATTTAAGAAACATTTTGAAAAATGGCACGAAGAAAAACCAAACATTTTGCTCACGCCCAACTTCTTAAAAACAAATATTATTGTCGAAAAAGCCATGGAATTGGCATTAAAATAATTCATTTTTGAGGGACGCGAAAGTTGCAAAAGATTTTCGTAGTGCTTTTGCTTTGCAAATCTTATCTTTGCGGTAATTTTAACCATCATGATAATTGGCATACCTAAAGAAATCAAAAACAACGAAAATCGCGTTGCTTTAACCCCTGCTGGGGCTAGTGAATTGGTCAAAAACGGTCACACGTTGTATGTACAAGCTACTGCCGGAAACGGAAGTGGTTTCTCAGACGAAGAATATGTTAGCGCTGGCGCTAAAATGCTTCCTACCATTGAAGAAGTTTACGGCATTGCCGAAATGATCATCAAAGTAAAAGAACCTATTGAGTCGGAATACCCGTTGATCAAAGAAAATCAATTGCTATTTACTTATTTCCACTTTGCTTCTTATGAGCCATTAACCCATGCGATGATTAAGAGTAACTCTGTTTGTTTGGCATATGAAACAGTTGAACGCCCAGACAGAAGCTTACCTCTCTTGGTTCCAATGAGTGAAGTTGCCGGTAGAATGAGTATCCAAGAAGGCGCAAAATACTTAGAAAAACCTATGGGCGGACGTGGAATCCTTTTAGGTGGCGTACCAGGTGTGAAACCAGCAAACGTTATCGTTTTAGGTGGTGGTATCGTTGGTACACAAGCTGCTAAAATGGCTGCAGGTTTAGGTGCAAATGTAACCTTAATGGATATTAGCTTACCTCGTTTACGTCAACTCGACGATACAATGCCTGCTAACGTAAATACCCAATACAGTAACGAATACAACATTAGAGAAGCAATTAAAACTGCTGATTTAGTGATTGGTGGTGTATTAATTCCTGGTGCTAAAGCTCCTAAATTAATTACCCGAGATATGTTACCAACCATGCGTAAGGGATCTGTGATTGTTGACGTTGCAATTGACCAAGGTGGTTGCTTCGAAACATCTAAACCTACAACTCACGCTGAACCTTGCTATGAAGTTGATGGTGTTGTTCACTATTGTGTAGCAAATATGCCAGGTGCTGTTCCTTATACTTCTACCCTTGCTTTAACCAATGCTACTTTACCGTATGCAATTCAATTGGCAAACAAAGGCTGGAAAAAAGCTTGTAGCGATAACAACGACCTTAAATTAGGCTTAAATGTTGTGAATGGTCAAGTGGTATACAAAGGAGTAAGTGAAGCATTCAACCTTCCTTACACACCCGTTGAAACTGTATTAAACTAATTTAATTTTTCATACAATCCAGGGGAAAAGAACACCTTCTTTTCCCCTTTTTTATAACCAATTATGATTGTTCACCACAAAATTTACGGCGCAGAACACAAGAAAACCATCTATATTTTGCATGGAATTTTTGGCATGCTCGACAATTGGCACAACATTGCCACTCATCTCTCAAACAATTACAGAGTCGTTGCTTTTGATGCCCGAAATCATGGAAAATCATTTCACCATGAAGATTCATCCTACCTAGCAATGGCAAATGATCTTAAACATTTAATGATTGATTTAAACACGCCTTCTGCGATTGTTGTAGGACATTCAATGGGAGGAAAAACAGCATTATTATTTGCCGATTTATATCCAGAAATGGTAGACAACCTCATTTTGGTCGACATCGCTCCTAAAAAATACCACCCTGGGCATTTAGAATACTTTAGAGCCTTTAGAGAACTTGATTTTTCCAAAATCCATTCTCGTAAAGATGCCGAAGAAGCTTTCATGCCGTTTGCACCAGAAATGGGAGTTCGCCAATTTCTTCTCAAAAACTTAGAAGCGAATGCAGATAGCGGCGGTTATAAACTCAAGATAAACCTAAGTGCCATAGAAAATTATTACGATGAAATTATTGATGCAATTTCATTTAACAATGCCTTTGTAAAGTCAACACATTTCATTCTTGGCGAAAAAAGTGGATACCTCAAAGAAACCGATAAGCCATACATTGAACAGTATTTTCCTACAGCAGCTTACCATACAGTGGAACACGCAGGACATTGGGTGCACGCCGACAATCCTTCTGGTTTTCTAACAATTTTGAATCAGATTCTTTAATCAATCATACAATTTCACTATTTTCGAAGAAACTTCGTGAGAAATGACAAAATACAATTTGAAATATACCCTCCTTATTGCATTCATCTTATGCTCACTTAGGCTTTCAGCGCAAACCGCGGCAACCGATACGGGCGCGCTTAAAATAACAACAGCATCTCCCGAAAAACCTTCTTGGGTTACACTCGATTTAAGTGCAGGATATTTTGTAAACTTTAGCGATTTGGCAATAAGATACCCAGAATATACTTGCTTCCCACTTGGTGTTGCATACCAACATAAAAACAAATGGGTTGCGAGCCTCGACTATAATTTAATCTTTGGCACAAGTGTAGATATTGCTGGCTATTTTGATCATATTTCTAACGAAAATGGATATATGATTGACGCCAAAGGCCAACCCGCAATCATCAACACATACATGCGTGGTTTCTCTGCTAGAGCACATTATTCGAAAATCATTCCCCTATCTAAAAATCCAAATTTTAGCGATTGGAATATTCAGCTTGGTGGTGGTTTAGGATACTCACAGACTTATATTTTATTTCAATTCGATGAAGGAGAACTCCCTCAGTTGGAAGGTTTAAACACAGGCGGTTACGACCGACTTTCTGGCGGTTTCCAAATTGCTGAAAGGTTTAGAATCCAATATTTAAATCCCAATTCATTAAGTTTCTTTTTAGGAGTCGATTTAATACAGGGTTCAACAAAAAGTTTACGCCCTTGGAACTTTTCAACCAACACTGCCGACGATCAATCTATGACAGAAATTGCAGCTGGTGTAAATCTTGGTTTGGTTATTCCTATTAAAACCAGATCTCGAAATACTGTCCCCGATTACTTTATGGAATAACAAATTGAAAAACTTTTATCTCATTATCATTCATTTTTTGGAGGGACTTTTGAAGGGCATTGCTCTTTTCAATCCCAAGATAAATGAAATGATTCAGGGTAGAAAATCTCAAAAAACTGAATTATTATCGCTCAAGAATAAAAGCAATCGCCGAATTTGGATCCATGCCGCCAGTCTTGGAGAATACGAAATGGCGATTCCGCTGATCCAAAAAATGGCTCAAAAAGATGCAAGTCTTGAATTCATCATTAGTTTTTTCTCTCCTTCGGGTTATAAAAACGCCAAGCTTGAACCCAATTCAAAGAAATTTTATTTACCCTTCGACACCCAATCCAACGCACAATTTTGGTACAATCATGTGCAACCAGACGTTGTGGTTTTTGTAAAATACGAGTTTTGGCCCATTTTCATCAATTACGCGCATCAATTAAATATACCAGTTTGGTATTGGAATTTTTTGCTGCGACAAAATCATTTTATCTTTAAAAACTGGGCAGCTTTTTGGCGTAATTCTATCAAAAAATGTAGGGGATTTTTCTGTACCAACGAAGAAACTGAAATCTTAGCCAAACAATTGGGACTTAAAAATATCAACCTCATTGGCGATATTCGATATTTAAGAACTAAAATCATACAAGAAAATTTGGGAGACATTCCTCTCAATCTTATTGAATTCACCAAAGATCAAAACACCCTCATTTTGGGTAGCAGTTGGCATCAAGAAGAATTGGCCCTTTTAAATGCGCTCACAAACAATGATTTGCCGATACATCATAAAATCATGATTGCGCCACACGACATTTCAGAAGCCCATATTTCAGAAATAGAACAGCAATTTAAAGATTATAATATTCAGAGATTTTCAAATTTTGAAGGACAAAAAAACACGCAGATTGTTGTCATTAACAACATTGGACTATTGTCGAAACTTTATGCCTTGGCTCAGGTTTCTGTGATTGGTGGCGCGTTTGGGAAAGGGTTACACAACATCATTGAATCTGCGGCCGCTGGCGTACCGGTAATCTTTGGACCGAATACCACAAAATTTCCTGAAGCAAACGCATTTATTGAGGCACATATTGGATTTAAGGCTGCAAATATTGAAGAGTTGTCGGAGCTCATTCAAACCCATTGGTTAAAAAAAGATTTGCAGGAAACAAAAATTATTAAATTAAAAACATCTGCATTTTTCGCACAAAATGTTCCTCAAATAGACCATGCTACTCAAATTATTTTGGAACATTGATCAATTGAAGAGGTGAAAAGAAAATGACATAATGACATAATTTCAAGTCCCAAACTAAAAAAATGGGCAAAAAAGTGTCATAAAGTTCTTTAAAAACTGAAAAAATTTCATTTAAATTGCATTGGCACGCTATTGGATGAAGTAAATTTGTAAACAATAAATTTAAACAAAAACAAAAATATGTCAGTAAACATTAAACCATTGGCCGACCGAGTTATGGTAGAGCCGGTAGCCGCAGAACTAAAAACCGCTTCAGGAATTATTATCCCTGACACAGCAAAAGAAAAACCACAAAAAGGTCAGGTAATTGCTGTTGGAAATGGTAAGGTTGACGAACCGATGACCGTAAAAATTGGCGACACTGTTTTGTATGGCAAATATGCTGGTACCGAGATCAACGTAGAAGGAAAAGACTATTTGATCATGCGTGAAAGTGACATTTTAGCAATTATTTAATTAAAAAAACATGGCAAAGAAAATAGATTTTAACGTAAGTGCCCGCGATGGTTTAAAGCGTGGCGTTGACGCATTAGCGAATGCAGTAAAAGTAACTTTAGGCCCTAAAGGTAGAAACGTTGTAATCGATAAGAAATTTGGCGCACCACAGGTAACTAAAGATGGTGTAACTGTGGCTAAAGAAATTGAATTGGCAGATCCAATTGAAAATATGGGTGCGCAAATGGTGAAAGAAGTGGCTAGCAAAACCGCTGATATTGCTGGTGATGGTACCACTACTGCTACTGTTTTAGCTCAGGCTATCGTAACTGCTGGTTTAAAAAACGTTGCTGCTGGTGCAAATCCAATGGATTTAAAGCGCGGTATCGAAAAAGCCGTAAAAGTGGCAGTGAATAAATTGAACGAATTGGCTATACCAGTTGGAGACGACAATAGTAAAATTGAACAGATTGCGACTATTTCTGCAAACAACGACAACGCGATTGGCTCTCTAATTGCCGAAGCGATGAAACGCGTTGGTAAAGATGGTGTCATTACTGTTGAAGAAGCAAAAGGCACTGAAACCACTGTTGAAGTGGTTGAAGGTATGCAATTCGATCGCGGTTATTTAAGTGCTTACTTTGTAACCAATACCGAAAAAATGGAAGCTGAACTAGAAGGTGCTTTCATTTTAATTTACGACAAAAAAATTAGCAGCATGAAAGACTTGTTGCCAGTTCTCGAAAAAGTTGTTCAAACAGGAAAACCTTTGTTTATTATTGCTGAAGATATTGAAGGTGAAGCTTTGGCAACTTTGGTTGTGAACAGAATTAGAGGCTCTCTCAAAATTGCGGCAGTAAAAGCCCCTGGTTTTGGCGATCGCAGAAAAGAAATGTTACAAGATATTGCCGTTTTAACAGGAGGTACTGTAATTTCTGAAGAGCAAGGTCGTAAATTAGACGATGCCACAATAGAAGATTTAGGAAGAGCTGAAAAGATTTCTATCAATAAAGACAACACAGTCATTGTGAATGGTGCAGGTGTAAAAGAAAATATACAAGCCCGTATTCATCAAATAAAGGTACAAATTGAAAATACAACAAGCGATTACGACCGTGAAAAATTACAAGAACGTTTGGCCAAATTGAGCGGTGGCGTTGCAGTATTGTATATAGGTGCAGCTACTGAAGTTGAAATGAAGGAAAAGAAAGACCGCGTAGACGATGCTTTACATGCTACTCGCGCTGCGGTTGAAGAAGGAATCGTACCAGGTGGTGGCGTTTGCTTTATCCGTGCTATTGATGCTTTGAAGGATCTTAGAGGCGAAAACGAAGATGAAAACACTGGTATTCAAATCGTTCGTCGTTCATTAGAAGAACCATTGCGTCAAATCGTTGCCAACGCTGGCGGCGAAGGTAGCATTGTTGTTCAACGTGTAATGGATGGCAAAGACGACTTTGGTTACAATGCGCGTACCGATGTTTATGAAAACTTAATTGGTGCAGGTGTCATTGATCCTAAAAAAGTGTCTCGTGTTGCGTTAGAGAATGCTGCTTCAATTGGCGGTATGATTTTAACAACCGAGTGTGTACTTTCTGAAATCAAAGAAGACGATAAAGGACATTCACATGGCGACATGGGTGGAATGGGCGGCATGATGTAATTCAACATCAACGATTATAAACAAAAATGGCTCAATTTTCTTGAGCCATTTTTGTTTATAAATCGTTTATGGTTTCTAACCCGTCTAATCCTGTTAATCCTCTGATCCTTACTGATCCTTCTAATCTGCAAGTTTAAAAGTTTAGTTGATTGGTTGATTTGGTTGATTTAGTTGATTTGGTTGATTTAGTTGATTTAGTTTATCCTTCTAACCCCTCTAATCCATCTAACCCTACTAACCCTATTTTTTTTGTATCTTTGTAATATGGGTAGAATTATTGGCATTGACTTCGGATTAAAGCGCATTGGCATTGCCGTTACAGATCCATTGAAAATGTTTGCCCAACCACTCACTACAATCTATGCAACAGATTTTCCCGATTGGTTAAAAATATATTCTGTACAAGAACAAATCGATGAATTTGTGGTTGGAATGCCTTCCAAACTTTCAGGAGAAGATACCGATGCCACTCAACCCGTTAGAGATTTTATTGATTGGCTAAAAATGAATTATCCAAACATTCCAATTGCAACAATCGATGAACGTTACAGCAGCCACGAAGCTCAAATGTTTATCAATAAATCAGTTGTAAAAAAAGACCAACGAAAAGATAAAAAATTAGTAGATACTATCTCAGCTGCATTAATTTTGCAAACTCATTTACAAAGAATTTCATGATTTTACCTATATATGCCTACGGACAACCTGTTCTTAGAAAAAAAGCCGAAGATATCGATCAACATTATCCGCAGTTTGAAGATTTGCTTCGCAACATGTTCGAAACCATGTACGATAGCAATGGCATTGGTTTGGCTGCTCCACAAATTGGTTTGCCAATCAGATTATTCATAGTAGACGGTTCTGATGTAGATAATATTGAACCTGCTGATTTCAAGCAAGTTTTCATCAACCCCGAAATTACAGAAGAATTTGGCAAGGAATGGGAATTTGAAGAAGGCTGTTTGAGTATTCCTGGTGTTAGAGCTAACGTTAAAAGGAAAGAAGAACTTACCATTCACTATTTCGACGAAAATTGGCAGGAACATACCAAAACCTTCGACGGTATGGCTGCCAGAATTATTCAACACGAATATGACCATATAGAAGGTATTTTGTTCACCGATCGAGTAAGTCCCCTCAAAAGAAGTATGATCAAAAAACGACTTGAAAATATTTCTAAAGGGTATGTAGACATCGACTACAAAATGAAATTTCCTAAAAGGTAATTCCCATGAAGTATTACTGGAAATTGACGAGGCCAATCAATTTAATTTTAACAGTGCTCACACAAGTATTGTTCATCATCTCGGCCTCTAGAATCAACCATAGTGCTTTTAATATAGACTATTCAAACATTCGTACACGAGAATCTCTATTTACAATACTCGCTTGTATTTTTGTAGCTGCTGGTGGCTATGTGATCAACGATATCTTCGATATTGAAACCGATAGAATCAACAAACCAGAAAAACTTATTTTAAGCAATCATATTAGCTTGAAATCCGCAAGAATTTTTTATATCATACTGACTGCTATTGGCATTGCATGTGGATTTATTGCGGGACTTGGCATGGGAATATTGTGCTCGGTTTTAGCTGTATTGTTATATTTCTACTCGAGTGATTTAAAGGGCGAAATGCTTCAAGGAAATTTACTCATTTCAATGATGGCAGGAATGGTAGTATATGTTTCATCTAGAGGCGTTTACAATGTTTCAAACACCTACTTCGCCGAATACGCAAGCATCGCTTTTTTCATTACAATGGTCAGGGAAATGATCAAAGACATTGAAGATATTGACGGCGATAAAGCCCAAGATTACAAAACTTTTCCTATTGTAAATGGCATTCCGAAAAGTAAAAATTTATCGCTTATTTTCCTTGCCATCACACTTGGAATCATTGCATTGCTTTATATTCAAGCATCCAATTTACTTTTTACCAGCTTTATGAGTGTTTTCATCATTCCAGCACTCATTTATGTGGCTTTCCTTATTTTTAAGGCAAAAGAAAAATCAGAATTTCGCAAAATTTCAAACTGGCTAAAAACTACCATGTTTTTAGGACTATTTTCTAGCCTTTTTTGTTAATTTTTATCTCTGCCAGACCAATCTTTGGCAATTTCAGACAATTCTTTATACCACTCCTCGCCCATTTTACGAATAATGGCTTCTTTCAAAAATTCATAAACAGGTACATTCATTTCTGAACCTGCTTTACAAGCATCACTACAAATATCCCAATGATGGTAATTCATAGCAACGTAAGAACCATACTTTTTTGCGCGAATTGGATACAAATGGCAACTAATTGGCTTTTTAAAGTCTATATCACCTGCGGTATGGGCTTTTTCTATCGCGCACGATGCAATTCCATTGCTTTCATAAACCACAAACACACATTCGCCTGTGCTCCTACAAACGGTCACCAAATCGCCATCAGTATCTCTGGTTACAAATCCATTTTCTTTGATTTCGGCAATTCCTTCAGCGCTAATGTAAGGCTCAATTTTATCGTAAATATCTAAAATAATGTCTGCTTCATCTTTCAACAACGGAGCACCTGCATCACCTTGAATACAGCACTCACCTTTACATTTGTCGATTTGACAGGCAAATTTTTTCTCTAGTATATCTTCAGATACTAAAGCATTTCCAACAATGATCATTTTTGATTCTTCAAATACTGTTGATAGCCAATTTCTTCAACAGATGTAGCTTTGTTCAACACTTCTTGATTCATTTCATTTTTGAAGGATATGACTTCACTTGCAATTGCTTCATTGGTTACACCAAGAATTTGAGCAGCCAAAATTCCAGCGTTTTTAGCACCGTTTATTGCAACCGTAGCAACTGGTACTCCTGGAGGCATTTGAACAATTGAGTATAAACTATCCAAACCGCTCAAATTGCTAGATTTAACTGGCACACCAATCACAGGCAAGTGCGTAAACGATGCAATCATCCCTGGAAGATGAGCAGCGCCACCGGCACCAGCAATAATAACACCAATGCCCCTTAAATGAGCATTTTTACCATAATCGACCAATCTATCAGGTGTTCTATGAGCTGAAACTATGGTTAGCTCATATTCAACCTTAAATTTATCTAAAATAGATGCCGCTTCTTGCATCACTGGCAAGTCGCTATCGCTACCCATTATAATTCCAACTTTCATGATTCAGATTTTTCAGATTTTACAACTGCATTTGCAATAAAAGATATTGCAATGTAAACAAAATATAACAATGCAATTCCAGCAGGACCAAAAACGATAATGCTCAATGCTCCAAGCACTAAAATTGCAAATTTCCAAGGTGTTAAAGGGTCTCCTTTTTTAAATTTCAATGCCAACATTGGATAATCAGAGATCATCATAAATGATGCAAATATAGGAACATAGAACCAAACGTAGAAATAACTGAATACCCAACGTATATCAAAAAGCATCCAAAAAGAATGATCAATTGAATATACCATCCAACTCCACGATGCCAAAGCAATTCCTGTGATTGGTGTTGGAACACCTAAAAACCCTGTCGATTGACGTGTATCAATATTAAATGTTGCTAAACGGTATGCTGCACCCAAGGGAATCAACAACCAAATGTATGCATTGATGCAAAATCCTGTAGCCGAACAAAAACCTTGTGCTTCCATGTAAAAGCGCCAAATTAAGCCTGGTAAAACACCGAATGTAACTACATCGGCGAGGCTATCGAGCTGCTTTCCAAGTTCTCCATCAGCTTTCAATAAGCGCGCGAAAAATCCATCAAAAAAATCCAACACAGCACCTGCAATCATAAAAAGAAAGGCATAAAATGGGTCACCTTGAGAAACCATGGTAATACCCAGTAAACCGCAGGCCAAATTGCCGAGAGTAATTAAATTGGGAATTGATTTAATCATATTGAATCCTCAAAGATACTTAATTCCTTATTAATGATAGATAGTAGACCTAAAATTCACAAAAATACCAAAGTCTTTAAAAACCGCATCTGAACTTTTACCATAATTTTGATATTCTATATGACTTTGATTAAAATTCCACTTTTCGTCATTAGATCTGTATAAAATTTGATACTTCGCCCCAATGCCAACATATTTAGAAAAATTGTAAATCAACTGAATTTGACCTCCATAAACCATTGATTGTGATTCTATTTTCACCCTATTGGTGTTCGCATTTAAGATGTCGGCACTTTCAGGAAAATTTTCAATACTCTGGTAATAATATCCCCCAATACCAAAAAAGTCCAATTTTAATTTCCGAGTGTTCACGGCTCTAACCCCCATGCCAAAAGTTGCACCAAATAAATTATAACTCAATTTCTTTGCAGAATCACTTTGAATTTTGGCTGAATTTATGTTATAAAATATATTCGCCTGACATATAAACCAGCGGTTATTATGTTCAACATGGTGATTTATATACCAATTTGGCAAGTTAGAAATATTGGTATTTAACGAACTTAAATGATTCGACATCATCGATAAGTTAAGGATACCAAAACTTAGACCGAAAAGGTTAAAATTGAAATCTTTGCGATCTATCTGACTCCACAAGGAAAATTTGTCAGATTCCTCTGGAGATGCCTCAAGCAATACTAAACCTGTAGAATCTAAACTTGGCAATTCTAGAACATTATCAGAATTCAACAAAACAAAATTGAATTTTTTGCGAAGCTCTGTGTAATCTCCTGTGCTATCAGACAAATCGAATAACAAAGGCCATTTTGATTTCACCTTTTTAATTTGTTCAAGCTCTGCACTAATGGTATAATTGTCGCTCAATTCAACCGCCGCTAGGTTATCTTCATTGTCTCTATAACTAATTGCAATACTCACAACCTTTGTTGAATCTCCTATAAAATATCTCGACTTTACTTTATTGCAAACACTTCTGAAATTATACCATCCACAATCTCCAAATTGTTTTGATAAAGCAGAATGGCAACGACCAAATTGACCAAAAAACTTTTGTGTTGTATCGGCCGATAAAACCTTTACAAAGTTCTTAAACATTTGTTCTTCCCTCCAAATATATTGGTGAGCCGATTCCTCTGTATTTGTCCATTTCCGAAATTCTAAAGCCCCACTATATCCCTCCTTAAAAATTTCAAAATCCTCAGGACTCATCCATTGTTTAAAGTATTCAATATGAGCTGTAATAGAATCAATAACTTTCACAATATTGTAATCTGATGTAGACACATCTCCTAAATCAAAATCAACTGTAGCAGCGGTATAATCCGACAAACCAGAATGATATGTTTGTTTCACAATCTGAGGAATAATTTGCTTTGCCAATAGATAAATTCGCTTGTTGGGAACTGTTTTTTGCACCTTTAATGCATCATTCATGCGATAAAAACTCATATCAAAAAACCGCTCAACATCAAGTCCATGGATATGAATTCTTTCATTTTGAGGGACATTTTTCATCCAAGCATTCAGGTGATCAAACAAGGTAAGAAACTTATCTGAAGCAACACTTTTTAACAAATCTCTGGCATGTGTATCGTTATATCGGATATACCTTTCCATATAATACGACCTAACTGGACTCATTTCTATGATAAAATTACGGTAACCACAATTTTCATACAATGAGCGCATTAACATGTATTCAGTGCGGGCATTAAATTCAATTTGAGAATGATTTTCTCCGGCGAAAATAACCCTCGCTTTGCGTGCCTTTTGATAGATGGCTTCAAAACCTGGACTCTTATTGTCAGAAATATCATTCAAATTGAGCACTTTAGGATTCACATTACTTTGAGCGAACAACGAAGCGGTGATGATTTGAAATGCAAGTAAAAAAATCTTTTTCATCTTAATATCCATAGTTTAAACCCAAACCTAATTCAAAATAACCACCAGTTGCATTCATCTTGCCAACTGAATTAATCTTATTCCCGTGATATTGCCATCTGCTATCAGACATATCGTATTGATATCCAGCTTCTGCCCTTAAATAAATTGCACTGAGAGCCACCTTCATATTTAACCCCATTCCATATAAAAATCCATCATTTGTAACTTGATACATTTCAGATGGGTTTGTTATAAATTGGTCAAACGGGGAACTCAAGGTTTTAGAGAGCGTAAAATTGTAATAAGAAAGATTATTTCCTAAATAAATTGATAAAAAATTCGTTTCAAACAATTTATTTTCTATAGATATCCCAATTTGATTCGCCCACAAATTATCTATCGATTCATTTGAAAAGAGCTGATTGTAATTGATCCGATAGCGTGTATTATGCGACCTATAAGACCTTGATCCAGACAACGTTGGTCCATCTTGAATCACAAAACTGCAGCCAATTGTCGATATATGATTCATTTTATTTGCAGGATCGGCAACTTCTTTAAATGATTTAATATCGTTATACCAACGAGAATATACAGATTCGAAACCAAAAGATCTAAATGCAAAAGGTTTAGAAATAAATGAATTTTCTGATTCAGAATCCGCCGTGTATTCAACGGCGGCCGCAGAATCATAGACTGCTTCAGTTGAATCAACATAAGTAATTTTAACAATGCCAACAGTATCTGTAAAAATATCATGGAACAGTATTCCATGAAGCTCAGCATTTGTCAAAATAGAATCTCCATTTTCATAAAACAGAACCCTTTTTACTGCCACGTTGGGATATAAATCGGCAAGAATGGTTCTCAAAGAAACAACCGGAGCTTTTGAATCTAGTTCTTTGTAAAAATGTCCATCATCAACAAATAAAAAATAATTTTTATTACTTGTGTCATTGATTTTATCTAATTCAAGAAGCAACTGATTTCGATTCTTAAATGGATCTTCACCATCGTCTACATATAAATATTTATTGGCGAACGAAAAACGAAGCGCATTAATTGATTGTACGTATTGAATCCAATTACCTCTTTCGCCATGATCAATAAATGGTCGAATTGCGGCATCAATTTTATCGATGCTATGAAAAAATTCAAACAACGTATGGCTTACTTTAAATGAAGGACTATATGTTTCAGATAAAGATAAATCTTGATCGATGAGGGTTAAATAATCATAAACAGCTTCATTTGCGTCAATATTTGTTTGAATATCAATATCCAATCCTTTGATTTTCTCTGTGAAATAGTGAATCAAGAAAATGTTTGAATTCATTTCATTTTGAAATTGGTCAACGGTAAAAAAGCTTTCAAAATTGATTAATTTTCTTTGTTTCAAAGTCAATTTTGATTTCCAAGACCTTAGATCATCTAAATACAAATTGAGTTTTATTTTATTTTGATCTAAATTCTCTCTATATAAATTAAATGAAGAAATTTTCTTTAAATAAGTTTCAAAAATCGAATCTTTTTCTTCTTCAGCATGGAACCAAGAATTCAAAAAAAACATTGACGCCCAAGAATATCCTTCCAGTAAAATTACATTGGTATCGGATTCACTTAGGAGCTGAGTTAATTGTTTTAATTCAGTAAGTGCACCTCCGTAAGTACCGTAAGTATTTTCAGTAAAATTGATGAGATTCAGTTTGGCGGGACTGTATTTCTTAAATGAATCTACATTTTGAGAAAACGCAGGAACACCAATAAATATGATCAATAAAAGAAATAATTTCTTCATTTACAGTTGGTTACATTTGTTTTATCTATGCTAAATTCAATACTTGCTCTTTAATTTGCTCAAGCTTTTCTTTCATTTGAACAACCGCTTGTTGCATTGGAAAATAATTACTTTTAACACCCATGGTATTCATTTCACGACCCATTTCTTGAGCAATAAAGTTCAATTTCCTACCTTTAGGCTCAGTTTTTAGGGTATTGATAAAGTAATTAACGTGTTGTGTTAATCTTTGTTTTTCTTCGGCAATATCCCATTTATCTAAATAAATCAAAATTTCTTGTTCCATTCTATTTTGATCAATTAAATTTTCTTGGATATGTTCTCTCAAATTTCCATAAATACGTTCTTTCAAAGCTTCTTTTCGCGCATCTTCTTCATTTTCAACAACAATTAAATCTTGGGAAATACTTTGCACCAACTGCATTAATTTTTGCCCTGTTGCAATACCTTCCGTTTCTCGAAATTGAATTAAATTATTGGCCGCAATTTCTGTCAATTCAAATACGTATTTTTTGATTTCATCAGAAATTTCTCTATCCGCAGTTCCAATCACTTCCGGAACCTTAATTATTTCTCGGAATGGATCTTTGAAATCGATATTTAAACTTTGACTTAAAGTTTGTAAAGCCGTCAAATATTTTTTTGCAAGGACTTCATTTATTTGAATTTCTTGAGTTGCGTTTTGCTCATCAACAAGTTTAATGTTGTAAACACAGGTTATTGTTCCACGCTCTAATTTCTCCGATAACATTCTGCGAATACTCGCATCGATCTCGTATAAAAACTTCGGCAAGCGAATATCTGCTTCAAAATATCTACCGTTTAAGGCCTTAATCTCACACGTTGCTTTGATATGCTCATTCTCAATGACAGCTCTTCCAAAGCCAGTCATACTTTGTATTTTATTTGACATGTTTATACAAGCGAAAATAGATAAATTAATATGAAAATGAACATTTAAACGTTTCGATATAATAAACTACATTTGTAATACAAAAATTGTATGCGCTTAAAAACTATTTTTATTGTTTCTGCCGTTTATTCAATCACATGCTTCACAAGCAGTTGCGGAACTAAATCAACTGAATCAGACAATGCCGATGAAAATGTAAAATTGATTCAAAAAACAGTTTCCAATTTCTCACAAGATTCAGCTTACGCTTTTATCGAAAAACAACTCAGTTTTGGATTCAGAGTTTCTGGAACACCAGAACATTTAAAATGCGCCAATTGGTTGTATCAGAAACTAAATAGTTATACCGATACCTCTTACTTCCAAAAAGGAAGCGCCACCACTTACAACAAAAAGCAAATCCCTGTTTACAATATCATTGGAAGTTTTAATCCCTCCGCTAAGAAACGAATTTTATTGGCATCTCACTGGGATTCTCGACCATGGGCCGATGCTGATGACGTGAACACCGACAAGCCTATTTTAGCAGCAAATGACGGTGCGAGTGGAGTGGCAGTTCTACTCGAACTTGCAAGAAACTTCAGCAAGAACAAACCCAATGTTGGAATTGATATTATTTTCTTCGATGCAGAAGATTATGGCAAAAGCGAATTTGAAAATTCATTTTGCTTGGGTAGTCAATATTGGGCTAAAAATTTACATACCCCAAATTACACAGCACATTTTGGTATTTTGTTAGACATGGTAGGCGGCAAAAATGCTCAATTTATGTGGGAAGCTGGAAGTAATTCCTGGGCAAATTTTGCACTTGTACACACATGGGCTGTAGCATCTGAATTGGGACATGGATCATATTTCGTAAGTACCCAAATTGGTGAAATTATTGACGATCATAAATACGTTTATGAAAAAACAAAAATTCCGATGATCGACATTATCCAATATGATCCTCAAAACGGATTTGCCCCTTATTGGCATACCCATGATGATAACTTGGAAAGTATCGACAAAAATACGCTGTTTGCCGTTGGGAATACCCTTGAAAACGTCATTTTTACACCTCCACCTAGCATGGAATACTAATGAAAGTTGATATCCTAGCCATAGCAGCACACCCAGACGACGTTGAATTGGCGTGTTCTGGAACCGTTATCAAACACATTGAAATGGGTTATACGGTTGGCATTGTAGATCTCACCCAAGGAGAGCTTGGCTCAAGAGGTTCGGCTGAAATTAGAAGTCAAGAATCTGCGGAAAGCGCAAAAATTCTGGGAATTAATTTTCGCAAAAACCTCAAATTGGCAGACGGTTTCTTTGAGCAAAATGAGGCTTCACTCATGGCATTGATCACAGAAATTAGAGAAGCGCAACCCAAAATCGTTTTTGCAAATGCCCCTAAAGACAGACATCCCGACCACGGCAGAGCGTCTGCCTTGATTTCCAGAGCTTGTTTTTTGGCAGGATTGCCTAAAATTGAAACCAGCCTAAATAATGTCCCTCAAAAAGTACATAGACCCAAATCAATTTATTTCTATATTCAAGATTACAATATTGGACCCGATTTTATCGTTGATATAACAAAACAATACAATCAAAAAATGGAAAGTATTTTGGCCTTTAAAAGTCAATTTTATAACCCAGTATCAAATAGCAATGAACCATCTACTCCAATAAGTTCAAAGGAATTCATGGATTTTTTGGAGGGACGCGCATTGGAATATGGACGATTAATTGGTGTAA
This sequence comes from Chitinophaga pinensis, assembly GCA_945865625.1. GTDB lineage: Bacteria > Bacteroidota > Bacteroidia > NS11-12g > UBA955 > VMCP01. The sequence continues at coordinate 42,499 of CAMBFD010000003.1, read as the reverse complement.
AATATGGGGAAGGTTTTAAAATTGAGCGTCCTATGGGCATTGAAAATTTAATGGAAATACTTTGAGAAAATTAGGCTTCATATTGATTTTAATTTCCTTAGTTGCAAATACGCGGCTAGGTGCACAAGCCAATATTGACCGCCTGATGAAAATTAAACCAACTCAAATTGGAACTCACCCGTATGCAAATGACAGTGATATCTTATACATGCCAATGGATTTTTCATCATCGGAGTTTGTTAAGAATTATGCAAATTACAAATTTCCTAAAGACCGTTTTGTAATCACCATTCATTTGGTTTACACTAAATATAGGGAAGTCGATACATTTGACCAACCACTTTTGAACCGTAATCGGTTCGAGAATTTAAAAACAATCTGGCCTGAGTTGTTTGCTACAAAAGGCATTCAATTCAAAGTTTTCGAACAAAATAGCGCCAAAACTGAGGACGCCGCGAAGAAATTATACCATGGGTTTATCATTTTTTTCAAAGCAAAAGTTTCAGAAAAAGTAAAAGAAGAAAAAGGCATCATTGGCTATACAATAAGTACTTACAGAGATTCAATGATTTGGATTCCAGAAAAAGTGATCTACAAAAAACGAAAAAGATATGTAGAAACTGGTTACTATTTGGCAAATGACCCTGAAAAACGAAAAGAGGGATTCAAGTATAAAACCCCATCCATTTGGTTTAGAGAAAAAGAAATTAAACTGGTGGTTGATAGCGTTGTAGCACGAAAAATTAAAGCAAAAAAGGTTAAAGTTGGAAGGTTTGATAAACGCTTTTTACAAAACACCAACGAATACGATGCCTTTATAAATAAAATTTGGAAAGGGAAATGGGGAATTGTGACCGATGTAACTGGAAGTATGGGACCTTATTCAGCACAGGTTTTATTATTTTTAAAGTACAATTCCGAAGTGCTAAAAAATAGCAGATTTACCTTTTTCAACGATGGAAATGGAGCACCAGAACTCATTAAACGAATTGGTTTTTCGGGTGGAGTTTATAACGTAAATAGCAATAATTTCGATACCATTTACCGAACCATTTTAATGGCTATGGAAAATGGCAATGGTGGCGATATTCCAGAAAACAACATTGAAGCAATTATAAGCGCAACTAAAAAATGGAATGATATCGACACTATTTTAATGATTGCCGATGCTGGGGCTCCTATCAAAGACATTGTACTCCTAAAGCAATTGAAAAAACCAGTTTCGATTATTTTGTGTGGGAATGTTGATGGAAATGTTCCTTTCGACTATTTTATGCTTGCACGAGAAACCGGTGGAACCATCATTCAAACCAACGATGAAATCAGGAACCTTAGAAAATATAAAAAAGGCGATGTTGTAGAAGTTGGAGAAAGAACATACCGTTTATCGGAGTTTGGGTTGCTAAGAACCGACGAATAATCGTTTTTCGTTATACATTTTTCGCAATTATCTAACATTTTTCAATCATGTTTATGCTGAGTATCTTTATCTTTGTAACAAGATGATTAGAACAGATATTATCATCATTGGCGCGGGCCCTGTTGGTTTATTTACCGTTTTTGAAGCTGGTTTACTAAAACTTCGTTGTCATTTAATTGATGTTCTACCTCAAGTTGGCGGGCAATTGACCGAAATTTATCCAAAAAAACCAATTTACGATATTCCCGGTTTTCCAATTGTTTTGGCAGGGGATCTCATCGATAATTTAATGCAACAAATTGCTCCTTTCAAACCTGGGTTTACCCTTGGCGAAAAGGCCGTTTCCATTGAACAAACTGATGACAATCATTTCATTGTAACCACCGACCAAGGCACTCAACACAAAGCCCCAAATATTGCAATCGCTGGCGGACTTGGCTGTTTTGAACCTCGGAAACCTCCTATTTCGAACATCATTGATTTTGAAGGAAAAGGGGTTGATTATATGATTAAGGATCCAGAAAAGTATCGCAACAAAAAAGTTGTGATTGCTGGAGGTGGAGATAGTGCTTTAGATTGGGCCTTGTTTTTGAAGGATGTTGCCTCGGAGGTTATTTTGGTGCATAGAAGTACAGAGTTTCGCGGTCACTTAGATAGTGTTCAAAAAGTAATGGATTTAAGTACAAACGGACAAATAAAATTGATGTTAAATTCTGAAATCACACATTTAGATGGAAGTGGAAAACTCAATAAAGTTGGTGCAACCATCAAAGGTGAATCTGAAATTCAATGGGTTGATGCCGATTGCTTTTTACCCTTATTTGGGCTATCCCCAAAATTAGGCCCAATTGCCAATTGGGGACTAAACATCAATAAAATTGCAATTGAAGTCAACACTTTAGACTATAGCACTAACGTTCCTGGCATTTATGCCGTTGGCGATATTAACACTTACGAAGGAAAATTAAAACTTATTCTATGTGGATTTCATGAAGCCACAATGATGGTTCAAAGTGCTTTCAAGCGAATTTATCCAAATAAGAACTTAGTCTTAAAGTACACCACAGTAAACGGAATACAAGGCTTTTAGTATTTTTATCATAATATTGACAATGTTTTCATTTTTTGTGTCTAGGAAGTTTTTAAAATATGCTTTTTTCGTTTGGCTCATTTCCATTGTGCCAGTTTTACTCTATATTTTCATTAACCCTCCCTTTACAATGATTCAAAGTTCCCAAAGTGAATTGAGAGGAGAAAAAGGTCGTTGGATACCAATTGAAGACATTCCCAAGCATTTCCAACTTGCAGCGATGGCTGGTGAAGATCAAATCTTTTTTGATCATTGGGGATTCGATTTTGGAGCCATTGAAAAGGCCATTGAACACAATGCTAAAAGCAAAAAAACAAGAGGCGCAAGCACAATCTCACAACAAACAGCAAAAAATGTTTTCTGCTGGGAAGGTCGAAGTTGGATTCGTAAAGGCATTGAAACATATTACACCTGCATGATTGAGATCTTTTGGAGTAAAAAACGCATTTTAGAGGTATATTTAAATGTAATTGAGATGGGCCGAGGTGCATTTGGTGTTGACGAAGCAACCCAATATTATTTCCATATACCTGCTGAAAAACTATCTCGATCTCAAAGTATTAAAATCATTTCTATGTTACCTTGCCCGAGAACTTGCGGTTTTAATAGTCCATTGGCTAGAAATAGACAATACCTAATCAACTATGCCATGCTGCGTTATGGGCTACAGTTAAAATATTAAGGCTCGCACAACTTCAAATTGAAAATCAGGAGGACATCCTCAATTTAAAAAAAAATCCTACCTTTGCACTTGTATGGCAACTACTCAAGACGTTTCAAACGGTAATTTTATTCGTTATAATGGCGAATTATGCCACATTATTGAATGGCAACACAGAACTCCAGGTAATTTACGTGCCTTTTATCAAGCGAAAATGCGCCGAGTGAAAGATGGTAAATTGGCCGAAAATCGCTTTCGTAGTGGTGAAACAGTTGAAATTGTTCGTGTAGAAACAAGAGAACTCCAATATCTTTACGAAGAAGGTGATGCTTACGTTTGCATGGATAACGATACTTACGATCAAATACCGGTACAAAAACATTTGTTTGGCAATGGTGCTAAATTTATGAAAGAAGGCGACACTGTGATCATTGCATTTGAGGGTGGCGACATTCCTATTTCTGCAGAAGCTCCCCATACTGCAATCGTCGAAATTACCTACACTGAACCAGGTTTAAAAGGCGATACTGCCACAAACACGCTTAAACCAGCAACCGTTGAAACCGGTGCAACTGTTTTCATTCCTTTGTTTATTGACATTGGAACAAAAATTAAAGTTGATACCCGTACTGGCGAATACATGGAGCGTGTAAAGTAATTTAAAATGAAAGTTTTACCTGCTGAAGAGGGATTTTTATCTCTACCCGATGCTGAATTAACAACCCTCGAAAATGCAAAGGTTGTCATTCAACAAATACCATATGAATACACAAGTAGCTACATTGCTGGTTCGGATAAAGGGCCAAAGGCAATGGTTGATGCTTCGCATTTTGTAGAATTCTACGATGAAGAAATTGATCAAGAAACCTATAAAAATATTGGGATTGCAACTTTAGATTCTTTAGATTTTGAAGGGAAAGTAGATGAAGATGCAATGGTGCTCATTGCCAATCAAACACGTGAACTTTTAAACAAAGATAAATTTGTGGTTTCTTTAGGAGCTGAACATACCGTAACAAATGGTTTCATTCGTGCCTACAAAGAAAAATATCCCTCAATATCTGTTTTGCAAATAGATGCACATTCAGATTTGCGTCAAGAGTATAATGGAAATCCTTATTCTCATGCGAGCGTGATGGCAAGAATTAACGACATGGGGGTAAATTTGGTACAAGTGGGCATTAGAGCTCAATGTTTGGAAGAATCTCAACTCATTAAATCTTCGCCAATTATAAATACTTGGTATGCACATATGCTCGATAAAGACAACAAATGGATTGATGCCTGTATCGATAAATTGGGAGATGTGGTTTACGTTTCAATTGATGCTGATGGTTTCGATCCATCGATTGTTCCTGCCGTTGGCACAGCTGAACCAGGCGGTTTATCTTGGCAACAAGGCACACAATTATTAAAAAGACTTTGCGAAAGAAAGAAGGTTGTTGGTTTCGATATCGTTGAAATTGCTCCACGCGAAGTTGACATTATCACAGAATTCACTATGGCTAAACTTTGTTATAAATTTTTAGGCTATTTGAATATCAATAATCACATTTAATGAATAATTTAACTGAAAGAATTTACCTAGACAACGCGGCAACGACTCCAATGGATCCTGAGGTTGTTGATGCTATGATTCCAATGTTGCGTGAGCATTTTGGAAATCCAAGTTCAACCCATGGTCATGGTAGAAAAGCAAAGAATATCATTGAAGAATCTCGTGGCAAAATTGCATCTTTGTTAAAATGCTCTCCAGGAGAAATCTTTTTTACTTCAGGTGGAACAGAAGCCGACAATTTAGTACTTCGCGGTTCTGTTGCCAATTTGGGTGTAACAACCATCATTTCTTCTCCAATCGAACATCATGCGGTACTTCATACTGCCGAAGATCTTCATAAGAACACTAAGATTAATTTACAACTAGTCAACATCTTACCAAATGGGCATGTAGACACAAACCACCTCTATGAATTGCTAAAAAAATACCCAAATGCATTGGTAAGTTTGATGCATGCCAATAACGAAATTGGCAATATGCTAAATATTGAGGAGGTTGGAAACAACATCCATCAAGCGAATGCATTGTTCCATAGCGATACTGTTCAAACCATGGGTCATTATAATTTTGACTTAAGCAAAGGATATGTAGATTTTCTTTGTGGTGCAGGACATAAATTCAACGGGCCGAAAGGTGTTGGTTTCTTATACATGAACAAAAAAAATCGTGTAGCCCCTGAAATTACCGGTGGTTCTCAAGAAAGAGAAGTTCGAGGTGGTACTGAAAATGTTCATGGTATTGTTGGAATCGCTAAAGCACTCGAAATTAGCTACCGTGATTTAGAGCACAAACATGCTCATATTAGCAAACTTAAATCAGAAATGATTCATGCTTTAAAAGAAAATATTGAAGGCATTGAATTCAATGGCGACCCTGAAGGAAATAGCTTGTACACCGTATTGAGCGTTTCTTTCCCGAGTTCTGATGCCGGCAACATGTTATTGTTCAACTTAGACATCAACGGAATCTCGGCAAGTGGAGGAAGCGCCTGTTCAAGCGGAGCAACTGGTGGAAGCCATGTTATCAATTGCATTAAACCAGGAACCGACAGAACAACCATTCGGTTCAGCTTCGGAAAATATAATACACTTGAGGATATTAAAACAACTATAGAAAAATTGAAAACTTGGTATTAAGCCAAATTTTAGATTTAATTTTGCACTCGAAATGTCCCTACTCTACATTACTCGCAAAGAACATTTTAACGCTGCTCACCAGCTTTGGAATTCAAATTGGTCTGATGATAAGAACTTTGAAGTGTTTGGCAAATGTGCCAATCCTCATTTCCATGGTCACAATTTCGACCTGTATGTATGTGTAAAAGGGCAGCCCAATCCAGATACGGGTTGTGTCATGGATTTAAAAAAACTTAAAGTCATTATTCGAAACGAAGTGATTGACCATTTAGACCATCAAAATTTAAATTTAGATGTTCCATGGTTGCTAGGTAAAATGCCATCAATTGAAAACATTTCTGTTGCTGTTTGGCACAGAATTGCTGCAAAACTGCCTGAAGGTGTTCATTTGCATAAAATTACCCTTTGGGAAACTCAAAATAACTTTGTAGAATATTTCGGAGAATAAGCATAACTGACTTACCCTGGGTTATCAGTTATTTAAAATCCAACTCGATAAATTGGATAGCGCTTGTGCGATTTTTCATAATAATCAGAATGCTTATACACGTAATCTAATTGAGCTGCTGCATCTTTTGCAAAATTTGAATCTTGCTGTTGTTTCTTCATCAGTGCTACTTTGAGATCTCGATTATTAGATAAAATCTCAACAGCTTTATCTTCGAATACATAAGCGCTATAACCCTCTTTTTGCTGTAATATTCCATCAAAAAAGTTCCAACAGAAATAACTATCTGGCGATTTAGGTTCTAACGTTGCCGATAGAAAATCACTATTTCCAGGATTCACAAAAACAAGTTTATCTCCAGCATATACATTTATCTTCATCATTGTATCTCTTGTTTTCACTTGAGAGTGCAAATAATGTCCCTCATAAGGATCTTTGACCGTTTTATAGTCTTCGATATAGCTAACATTGCAAAACACGCTTGTATCGGCTTTAAATGATTCCATTTCAATGCCATTTATATTCAAACGATCAATCACCTCCTTGTATGCAAATGGCACAACATAAGCTTTAGGCATCAGAATTGAATCAGTGGGAACATAATGATTGTAATATTTGAGTCGAATTGTTTTGGGTTTATTGCGATCGTAATATAATCGTGGCAATCCTGATACACCACTTGGTTTGTATCCAAATTCGTAACCCAGAAAATCCATCCATTCAAAACTAGCATGGTCTAGCTTAAAATGATTGTATTTCGTAAGATTCAAATTAGAATTTAAACGAAAACGCAGTTGATCACTTTTCTTTTGCGCCATGATTTTATCGCTCGCAACACAATTCAAAAAGTTCTCCAAAAAACCTCTGGTTGCATCAACCCTCGTATGGAATGGCTTCAACATGTGTGTTTCAACAGTAAAACCAATTGTATGTTTTAAAGATGCCCATCCTGTTGCATATCTTGGTGATTCATAAAAGCCAACCAATCCGCTATCTGGAACTTCTTGCATGGTATTCACATATGGCGAAGTTGGCCAACCTGCATTCAGTAATGTGTTCTTCAACAGAGTATCAACCATTAACGTAGTTTTAACCAAATACGAAGGCAATTTCTCAATTCTTGTATGAAAATATGTCAATGTATATTGATAATCAGCACCGTTTGATGTATGATTATCAACAAAATAATCGAAATTTTCTTTGGACATAAACGAAACCAAAGTCTGTGTATTTCTGCTATCAAGCTTAATAAAATCGCGATTTAAATCCAAGTTTTTTGCATTCCCCCTAAATCCATATTCATCTGGTCCGTCTTGATTGGCCCGTGACGTTGAACTACGATTTAAAGTGCCATCTACATTGAATTGCAAAATGATATAAACATCTAAATGCTCGAACATACTTCGGAATCGATGTCCGTCAACAAGCATATTTTTCACAAGCAACATACAGGCATCTGTGCCTTCTGGTTCACCAGGGTGTATGTTGTTATTTATTAAAACTTTTAAGTTATTTTTATTGAATTTATTTTTAGCTTCTCCAACCGTTGCTTGACCCTTATTTTGAGTTTCAACCAATGGCATTTTACCTATTTTAAAACAATACATCGGTAAACCAATGTCGGTGTTTCCAATTTCAAACAAAGATGTTCTTTGGGGAAAAGCCTTTTGAATTTTTTGATACCATTCAAACGTTTCAGCATACGTTGCCGTTTTGGTATAATTTCCCTTTTCATAAGGCGTCAGAAAAATATCTTCGGAAGTCTTTACTTCAGAGAAAGCTTTTTGTTTTTGAGGGACAATTTTCTTTGTACCCTGTGAATGTCCCTCCGAAAAAGAAGAGACCAATATAATAATTAGAAGCGCAAATCTCATCGAATTCTATCCATGCTTTGCACCAACTTATCATCGGAACGAATGCCAATTAAAGCCAAAATTGCAAACACAACCATCAAAACAGGCCAAAGAATTTGAAATCCTAAGGTATTGATTGACAAAAGTGCGGTAAATTGTTTTTTGGTTAGATAAAAATCAACCAATAAAACAATTAAGAATGTGAGGTTCAACAGCACCAAAAACTTCGAAATTTTCAATTGTAACTTGCGATTTTTAAACAAGAAAATGGTATAAATAGCCCCAATTGCAATGACAACCATTAACATTAAATTTAAAAATTTATAACTTAAAATAGGACATTCTATACTTACATACAATGATACCTGATTCCAGAATTGCATCAAAACTGAAGTTGGATCTAGTCCATCCTTCATTTGAAATTCGGCATAAATGGGATTGGCAATGATCAACAATGTGTCGATCGTAAAAATTAAAAACAGGTATAAAGTTTGAATGCGTTGTAACATAGTTCAAATATAAATGAGTTTATGATTGAATGTTTAAAATTATTCTAAAAGAGGTTTTCACATTTGGAGTGCTTTCTTTCACAAATATTTGTCCTTTATGATAATCTTCAATGATTCTTTTGGCCAATGATAAACCCAAACCCCAGCCTCTCTTTTTTGTTGTAAATCCGGGCTTAAAAATATCTGTCATTTGATTTCTGGCGATGCCTTTTCCATTGTCCGAGAAATCGATGATCAACTTTTCATGTCGAGATAAAACATTCACTTCTAAATTTCCACTTCCTTCCATTGCGTCAATGCTATTTTTAATCAAATTTTCAACGACCCAATTAAACAGATTAACGTTCAATTTAACAAATATATCATTCGGAAATAATTTCAAATTAAAATGAACATTGACTCCAGACCTTGATTGCATATAAGAAACAGAATCGCTTAAAACAGCATTAATTTCTGCCAATTCGAGCACTGGTTCAGAACCAATTTTAGAGAAGCGTTCGGTAATAATTTTTAGTCGGTCAATATCTTTACGCATTTCAACTGGGGCATTTTCTGGAATGATTTCCATTTCCAAGCATTCAACCCAACCCATCAAACTCGAAATTGGGGTTCCCAACTGATGCGCTGTTTCTTTCGCCAAACCAACCCAAACTTGATTTTGTTCACTTCTCGTTGAATACGAAAATGCAAAATAGCTCAGCAACATAAACAAAGCAACAATTGCCAAAACCACATACGGATAATATTTTAATTGCTTTAAAACGGAACTTTTTCCATAAAAAACTTTGTAATGTGTTTTTTCATCAATGGGAATATCAATGGGTTCATTTTCGGATTTATATTCATCAATTTTCTCTAAAAGCGTTGCATCAGAAATCTTCTTTTTTGCGCCTTCCTTTTGAATATTGATATGTTGCACAACCCGGCCAGTTTCACTCACTAAAATTGCTGGAATTGTTGTATTTGATTGAATAATTTTGAGGTGAAATCCTAAATCCCCTTCACTTTCGGGGTCAGATAAAATATGTTCTGCGTCAGCCCATATTTCCATTTTCTTGGTTTCCTCCGCGGCAATTTTATCTACCAATCTTTGAGATAAGAATAAAGTGATAATACTAATGAGCAATGCTAACAAAAGGAGAATGAGTTTAATCATTCTCTTTAACTCAAAAGCATTTATTTTATTCAAATTAAAGAATGCCATAGATTAAAAAATAGCTGTCAAAATTGTTTGTATATCTTTTGTAACGTGAAATTCTTTTGCGTAAACATGGTTTACATTTCCTTCGAAAGTGGTATTCGTCCAATTGCCACTTGGTTTAAAAACACCATTTTTCAATTTAGGCAAGAAAGTTGCAGTATTAGAGCCATTGTAGCTCACCCATGTTTTAAAACCGAACAAGACTTGTACCAAATTTTTGTACAACACAAAAATTGTTCGTTTTGCCAGGCCAAAAATGAGCAGTAAAGGGGCTAAAAAAATCAACAACAATGAAAATAGCACATCGAAAATGCGTTTTCTTCTTTGTTGATGAAGTTCAGCCAAAGCGTATTTAACTTCTATTGTAAAAAGTTCTCCTGGGTCATTTTTGGAGCTTGAACCAATGATGGACTCACCTTTATCGGGTGCGATTTTAAGTTGAATGCCACTTTTTGCAAAATCAGCCATGGTTTTCATAATTTCGGCTGCTTGAACATCTTTACCACTGAAAATAACCAAATTGGCTTTATAAATTTCTATAATTTCCGACAATTGATGAATACCGCCAACGAAGCCATCTTGTTTATCTGGCTTAGGGAAAACCCAACAAAGCATTTTATGATCGACTTGACTTTTATTCAACAATTGTTGAATTCTTTCCGCTTCTTTTTGTGTTCCAACAACAATCACTCTTTTTTCTGAATCGGAAGTTAAATGAATATCTCCAATTTTAAAATACTGAGCAATCAAACGAATCGCAAATAAAACACCCATTGCCCAAGCCGAGCCTAAGCCAATAATTGCACGCGAAAATTGCAAATCTTTTGGCAAAAATCCGTAAACAGCAAAAATTGCAATGGCTCCAATTGCAGTTCCTCGGAGTAATCTTCTGCCTTTGAAAGGCTTATCATATCCCCCAGAAATAAAAACTGCAATCAAAACGCACAATGCATAAATTGGAATATGCAAGAGGTAATAAATATCTGGATAGAACCCTCTCACAAATTTGTGATAAAGTTCCCAATACTTTGCAATGCCCCAGTAGCCGGCATAAATTCCTGCGAAATCTACCAAAGGCAAAAAGATGGCTTGTGCTCCTCTGAAAAATATAGCTAAAAAGGCTCTAAAATAAATTGCAAGTTTGATCCAAAAAGCAAACCAACCCGCCATGTTAGAAGAATAATGTTTTTGGGCAAAGAGCACCATTGCGTTGTAAAAAACCTTGACATAATTGGCCGATTTTCTTTTGGTACTCTCTCCTTTATAATGAATGATTGTGGTATCGGCGAAATATACATTTTTAAACCCTCCAAGAATAATTCTGTAGCTTAAATCAATATCTTCACCGTACATAAAAAATGCTTCATCTAATAAGCCAACCTTTTGCAGTACCGAATTGCGCATCATCATAAAAGCACCCGATAAAACATCAACCTCGTGGGTTTCATTTTCGTTCAAATATTTCATGTGATAACGACCAAAGTACTTTGACTTAGGAAACAAATTTGCCAAACCTGTCATTTTAAAAAATGCAACTTTGGGCGTTGGCAAACCTCTCTTGCTTTCAGGTAGAAAATGTCCTTTCCCATCTATCATTTTTACACCCAATCCACCTACATTTGCATGTGAATCTAAATAATTCACACATTTTTCGAGGGTATCTTCCTGTAAAACGGTGTCGGGATTTAAAATCAATACATATTCGCTATTGCTTACTTTGATAGCTTGATTGTTTGCACGTGAAAATCCAGTATTTTCTGAATTAATAATGGTTTTAACCCAAGGAAATTTCAAAGCCACCATTTCCATGCTTCCATCAACACTGTTATTATCAACAACCCAAACCTCAGAATCTACATTTACAATTGCTTTTTCAACAGAAAGCAACACTTGTTCTAAAAAGTGTTTTACATTGTAATTGACAATAACGATTGATAATTTGTGCATCTGTTTAAATGTTGTAACTCGTTCTATGCATTAAACTTCTACCTAAGGTTATTTCATCGGCGTATTCAATTTCTCCACCTACAGAAATTCCTCTAGCGATACACGAAATTTTCACATTTAACGATTGCAATTTTTTTGCAATATAGTACATAGTTGTATCACCTTCAACTGTTGCGCTCAATGCAAGAATGATTTCTGAAACTTCATTTAAAGAAACGCGTTCAACGAGCTTTTGAATGTTTAAATCATCAGGGCCAATTCCATCCATTGGTGAAATAAGTCCCCCTAAAATATGATACTTCCCAAAAAATTGAGAGGTAGATTCAATGGCCATTTGGTCAGAAAAATCTTCTACTACGCAAATAATATCGGCCTGACGCATTAAATTACTGCAAATTGCACAAACTTCAGTATCACTCACATTGCAACATTCCTCACATAAATGAAGCTCAGTTTTTAGTTTAATTAATGCCTCTGAAAGTTGAGAAACCTCTGTTTCAGGACGCTTCAACAAGTACATTACCAACCTTAAAGCCGTTCTTTTCCCAATTCCTGGAAATCCAGATAAAGCTTCCACAGCTTTTTCTACAATTATTGATGTAAATTGCACGATGCGAAAATACATCAAACATTATATGTATTTGATTGCGATTACATTTTTTAAAATTAACTTTGCAGCAACATGTACATCGAAGTACTTCAATCAAAAATTCACAATGTTCGTTTAACTCAAACTGAGTTGAACTACACAGGAAGCATTACCATTGATATGGATTTGGTAGATGCTGCAGGTATGATTCCAAATCAAAAAGTACTCATTGTTAACAATAACAATGGCGAAAGATTCGAAACTTACATCATTGCAGGTGAAAGAGGTTCAGGAATCATAGGACTGAACGGAGCAGCAGCGAGAAAAGGACAAAAAGGCGACGAGCTCATTATCATGACATTTGTTTCTATGGAAATTGAGAAAGCCCAATTGTACCAACCCAAGAATATTTTTCCCGGTCAAAACAACCGATTAACTGTCTAGATTTTGAAAAAACACCTCTCCACAATCATCATGATTGTGCTCGCAATTGTTGTATTTGGTTTCATTGGGTTGAATACCGATTGGAATAGCACAATACAATCAATCAAAGACGCAAATTATGGAATGATTGGTTTAGGTAGTTTAACCATGCTTTTGGCTCATTTTTTGAGAGCTTACAGATGGAATATGCTTACCGAAACGGCAAACTACAAACTGAATCATAGAAGAACTTTTTATTCAGTTATGGTTGGATATTTGGTGAATGCTGCAACCTCACGAGGTGGGGAAGTTGTGCGCTGTGCTCTAACCACAAAAAGCGAAAAAGTACCCGTTGAAATTCTCATTGGAACTGTAATTACCGAACGTATTGTAGACCTTATTTTTATGTTCGTTATGGCCGTTTTGTGTTTACTTTTACAATTCGACCAATTCTTTGGTTTTGCAAATCAATATGTTTTCACACCCGTACTAAATAATCTTTGGGTCCTCATTTTTATTCCGATTTTTGCATTTATTGCCGTATTTGCCTGGAAAAAATTGATCAAAGGAAGTCAAAACAACCAAGATAGTTTGATAGGCCGTTTGATGACAGGTATCAAAAGTATCTTTCAACTGAAAAAACCATTTTTATTTGCATTGATTTCTTTTGGCATTTGGGTTGGCTATTGGATAGGTATGTATTTCCAACTTCATGCCCTGGGCATTACTGAACACTTTACAATTACCAATGCCCTTGGACTACTCATTTTTTCTGCCGTTGGGGTGGTTATTCCTCTTCCTGGTGGAGCTGGTGTTTGGGCCGTAATTGCTTATGGACTTGAATTTATTTACCACATGGATCATGCTCAATCGCAAACCTTCGGAATTTTCAACATCGCATTTTCCAATATTTTTCATATTTCAATAGGTGCCATTTGCTACCTATTATTGTTTTTAGAAATTCAAAAAATTGATGCAAAAAACAAACTCAGCTAACAAAATTTGGGACTCAAGCTCAATTGAATCCAAAATAAGCCTCGTGAAAGCGCAAGGTAAAAAAATTGTATTTACAAATGGCTGCTTCGACATTCTTCACGCTGGGCATGTTAAATACCTTGAGCAGGCCTCTCAACTTGGTGATTTTTTCATTGTTGCACTCAATACCGACATTTCAGTTCAGCGTTTAGATAAATCTCCTGCTAGACCTTTACAAAACGAATTCTCAAGAACTCATGTGATGGCTAGTTTAGGATTTGTAGATGCAGTTGTGCTTTTTAATGAAGATACACCAAAAGAAATCATTGAAATCCTAACTCCTGATATTTTGGTTAAAGGCGCTGATTATACCATTGAAAATATTGTTGGTGCCGATTGGGTTATTCAACATGGTGGTACTGTAAAAACAATTGAATTTATTCCAGGATTTTCAACCTCCGCAATTGAAAGAAAAATCATTGAAGCCCACCAACTGTGATTCTTTGTTTTCAAATATTACCCATTCAAATTCACCATTTATTTCTTTTACTTTCCGTTTTACTGATTTTCAGTTACTTCATTATTTGGAGGGATATTTCAAAGACATTTACCCAAAAAAGAAAAGATCACAAACCAGCAACTATTCTCCTCAACGCTCAAACATTATCAATTATTATTCCTTTTCGCAACGAAGCAAAGAGAATATTGCCATTGTTAAATTCTATACTTGAGATTCAATCATCCATAAATTTAGAATTCCTCTTCGTCGACGACCATAGCATCGATGAAACATCGAACACAATTCGAAATCATCCATCATTTCAAAAATTTAATTGCAAATTACTTCAACTCTCTGTAAATGAAACTGGCAAAAAAAGTGCAATTATAATCGGTGTTGAAAGCGCAACCTACCCAATCGTCCTTACAACAGATGCCGATTGCCAATTTCAAGAAAAAACCATTGACACACTCATGCAAGAATACCTTCAAAATGAAGCTAATTTTTGCATTGGGCCAGTTTTCTTTAAAACCTCCAATTCAAATCCATTACAGTGTTATCAAAAAATTGAAAATACATGTTTGGTGGCGCTTGGACTGTATCAATTTAAATCTGGAAAACCAACAATGGCAAATGGCGCAAACTTGATGTTTAACAAAGAAATTTTCTTAAAATTAAATCCTTTTAAATCAAACCAAAACATTGCGGGCGGCGATGATATTTTTGCATTGGAAGCTTTCTATAATTTTAATTCATTAAAAGTCATTTCCGTCTCCAATCCCGAAAGTGCCATATACACAAATGTGGTTGAAAATATGAACGATTTCTGGCAACAACGTGTTCGTTGGATTCGGAAAACAATGTCTCAAAAGACAAAAAATACCGCAAAATCGCAAATTTTACTCGCTTTATTTTTCTTAATTTTTTGGGGAATAACCCTGATTTCATTGTTTCAACAATACTATGAAATCACAGCAATCCTATGGCTTGGAAAACTTTTTTCAGATGTTTTTTGCATTCGCCAAATTTTTAAAACATTCAACCAAAAGACCAATTTCTCAGAGATCTTATACGCATCAATTTTCCAGAATTTATTCATTCCTGCCCTCGGTATTTTTTCAGCTTTCCAGAAAAAAGTTTATTGGAAAAACAGAACCTATTAAAATAATTATCACCCTCATTTTTTTCTTTCTTTTGAGGGATATTTACTGCCAAACCAACTTTAACGACAGTTTTTTAACGCCGTATTGGCCCAGTAATATTTCAGGCGACACTGCCAAATTTATTCGAGGAAATGCAAGCCTAAAATCGAATTCAACCAATCTTTCAAAACACAATTTTGGCATTCAATTTCTAACCAATCAGTCCAATGCTTTTGAATTTGAAGCAACTATAAATTGCGACATTAATTTATCGAGTGCTAATTTTATTGATTTTGGTTTCTCAGACAGCATTCAAAAATCAACATTCATTCGACTTGGAAATACGCTCGATCAGTTGCAAATTTTTCTGCAAGACAGCCAACAATTAAGTGGATTAGAAAGAGAATTTAATGTTTCAAAATTGAGCCTTAATTTTAAAATTACAATATCAAATAACACTTTAAAAATTGTGCAGGTAAACTTAATTGATAAAACAAAAAAAGAATACGCCATTCAATTAAATAAACGAAAGTTAAATTGCACAAATGGATTTATTCAAATAACACAATATGGAAGCTCAGCTATTGGCAAACATTCATTTCAAAATATATATTTTGGACAAATTCGAAACGACACAATTCCACCTAAAATAAGATCTATCAAACAAATCAAAAACAATACCATCGAAATTTCTTTTTCAGAACCAATTCGCAATATCAAAAATGATGATATAACTTGTAAACAAATATCCATTGATTCTTTTTCATTCAATTACGATTCTACTATTGTGAATTGTATTTTACAAAACAAGGAACATTTGTCGTCAGATACATTGAAAATACAAATTAAACAACTCAGCGATTTAAATGGCAATACCGCTTATAACGAGATTGGCGTATGTAAATATCTTTATGTTGACACGCCAAAATTCGGAGATATCATTCTCACGGAAATCATGGTAAAACCTAGTCCAACTTTGGGGTTGCTTCCTGAAAAAAAGTACGTAGAAATTTACAATTCAACCAACCAATATTTTAATGCCAATTGCTTAATTCTAAGCGATCAATATACTCTATGCTATCTACCAAATTATATTATCAAACCAAAAGAGTATTTGGCAATTGGGTATAAAGGTGATACCACAGACTTTAAATTTACCAATTTTTTGGGTGTGAATTCATTTCCAAGTTTCAATCAAGATAATGATTATGTGATACTTAAAACAAAAAAAAACCATATTCTCTTTCAAATGTATTACCATGAAAATTTGATGGATATTGACCATCGAAATGGCGGGTATTCACTTGAGAAAATAGATATTGATTTTGGCACACAAGAATGCGAAAACTGGGTTAGCAATAAGCAAATTGGAGGATCTCCAGGAAAACCAAAAGTTAAAGATGAAGTTTATGTCCCTCAAAATTTAAAAATCATTGAAGCATACCACACTTCAGATTCAGTTTACATAAGAGTCAATTGTACATTAAATCCAAATTCAAAATTCGCAGCAAATTACAATGGATACAAAGTACAATTAGGCATAATACACAATGAGATACTTGCAGGAAATTTACCATTTCAACTGAATGGAAAAACGAAGTTGAAGATCAATAAATTAGTTGAATTTGATACAATGATATTTGAAAAAGACAGTTTAAATATTTCATACCAATATAGTTACAACTTCAACAAACTCGATTTTAACGAAATTTTGTTTCACAACTTTGCAGGGAATCCTGATTACATTGAATTTGTAAACAACGATACATCAGCAATTTTTTTGGAACAGTTTGTTTTCAATATTTACCAAGATGATGCAACAAGTATAAAGTATCAATTCCCTCTAAAAAACTCGAATAGATGGCTTTTGTATCCACAGGAATATATATGTTTCACAAGCGAAAAATCTCAAACGCTCATGCAATTTCCTTATTCAAACAAACATAAAATCATTGAAAAAAGTGGGTTCCCAAATTTCACAAGTCAATCTGGCGAACTTGGAGTGATTCATCTAAACTCGGGTTCTAGAGATTTGAGCAAATTACATTACAATGACAAAATGCACTGTGCTTTTTATGATGAAACAACAGGAATTTCATTAGAAAAGCTGAATGAAAACTTACACAGTAGTGAACTTAATTCATGGAGTAGCGCCACACAAACGGAACACTACGGAACCCCAGGCAAAGAAAACTCTGTAAAAGTTCAACTATCCCAATCACCAAACAAAAATCATTTTTCAATACGTAAAAATACCATCATTGGCAATGAAACACTCATTCTAGATTATGCATTTAACAAACCAGGATATATAATTAAAGTAGATATTTACAATAAAAATGGAATCTTTTTAATGAATTGCGTCCAGAATTTCAGGTCATCTAGCCAAGGATTCATCAATATTATACCCTATTATCAGTTTCAAATACTTCCACCAGAAAATTATATTTTAAAACTTGAAGCTTTCTTGCCAAATGCTGACCTTTGCAAACAAGTCATTCGATTCACGGTTTTAAATAAATAACAAATTGACACTCCAAGAAATTAAAAAAGATTTTAAAGAATCTTGTGAAAACTTATTCAATGTAACCGAAATCAATCAATTTTGGAAATGGTTCGAGGAGAATTTGGTGAATATTGTCGACGAAAATGATCGAAGTGCGCAATATAAATTTTGGATAGATGAATTATTAAGTGGCAAGCCAATTCAATATATTTTTGGATATGCGTTTTTTCATCGTTACCAATATTTTACAGATTCGCAAACACTCATACCGAGACCAGAAACAGAAGAATTATGCGAATTAATTTTAAATTCAAATAAAGGAACGCAGCAAATCAAAGGCATCGACATTGGAACAGGCAGTGGTTGCATTCCTCTCACACTTTTAAATGAACGTAAAGAATGGAAATTTGATGCTTGGGATATTTCCGCCGGAGCATTAGAAGTGGCCAATAAAAATGCGGAAAAATATGATTTAACGGATCGAATTCACTTTTCAAATATCAATTTTTTAAACAATGATTTCCAAGAAAACGATTACGATCTTATAGTATCGAACCCACCATACATTTCAAAGGACGAATTAAAGGACATTGACCAAAGAGTGATTGCATTTGAACCGCATTTGGCATTATTTGTAAATGATCATGTAATGGAATTTTATGAAGCTTTGTATCACTTTTTCGAATCAAACACCAATGAAAATGCTCAACTTTGGATGGAAACACATCAAGACTATTGCGAAGATGTGTTGAGAATATTTTCTCGAAAATTTATATCAAAAAAAATCGAGGATTTTTCTCAAAACCCTCGATTTGTATGTGTAACTAAAGTTAAATTACTTTTTTAATTCTATAAAACCACCATTATTTTTCAATTCACCGGTTTTGTAAATTTGGGTTAATGTAGTATATATACCTTGAGAATAGCGCTTTTGATCGTTTTCTCCACTTTGCAAGAATAAAACCATAATTAAATCTTTTGAAGTAATTGGAGCCGACAAAGTTCTTATGTAATTTAAAATGATATCTTTTTTCGTTAGTTCTCCAGCCTTCTTTCGCCCTCCACCTTTTCTGCCATCAGACTTTGCGGGACGGCCTCTTTTACCTGCTGTTTTAGTCACTAATTTCGCTGGTCGTCCTACTGAACGTTTAATTCCAGCACCACCATTTATTAACTTTGAACGATAATCTTTCGCTCTGTTTTTCCATAGTTTAATTGACAAATTGGCTTTATATCGGGCTTTATCAATCTCCTTTTTATTCTTAGCTTCAATTTTTTCAATTTCTTTAGCCGCTAAAGCTTTCGCTTTTTGAATGGATTCAATTAAATTATGAACTTCTTTTTCTAAAGCCTGAAAAACAGCAGCTTGGCCAGTTTTATCGCCAGTTCCTTTAGATTTTACCTTGTTTTTGGATCCGGGTTTGCGACCTCTTTTTTTAGGTTCAACAACTACTTTTTTCTGTTGTTTATCTTTTTTCATCGTTGATAATTGTAGATTTATTTGTTTAATTCTCTGCGAATTTCCGAAAATATTTCTATAAATTAAATTTTTTACGGCGCTTATTTTTTTATCCTTAACAATACATTAATTTCTCATTGATTTATTTCAAAATAAAAGATGTTATATATTTGATATTAAATACTTTAAACACAAGCACTTTATCACATATCATTCAATTTTGTGGAACTTTTATGACAAAAAAATTACAATAAAGAGATATTGTATTATCAATGATTCAACCCTCAAAAATCAAATTCACAATTTACTTGGTTATTTTCAAAATACTTTATCAGACTAAAACCCTAATTTTGCAAAAATGCTCAGCAACATAAAGCATCCAAATCAAATTCAGGGTCTTTCAGAAAAACAATTATCTGAACTTGCTGATGAATTACGCGAATATATAATTGAAACAATTCTGCTTCACGGAGGACATTTCGCCGCGAATTTGGGAGTCATTGAATTAACCGTTGCCTTATTAAACCAATACAACCTAAATCATGATGCCATCATTTGGGATGTTGGTCACCAGTCGTACCCATACAAAGTACTTACCCAAAGAAAAGATAAACTTCATTCGATCCGTAACTTTGAAGGAATCTCAGGGTTCCCTAAAATCGAAGAAAGTGCTTTCGATCATTTTGGAACTGGTCATTCTAGCACCGCAATATCTGCGGCAATGGGAATGGCAATGGCTGCTAAAATTGACAATGAACTAGAAAAAAACTTTATTGCCGTTGTTGGCGACGGCGCACTTACCGGCGGTATGAGCTATGAAGCTTTGAATAACCTTATGGATTCAAATCTGAACATTACCATTGTTCTCAACGATAATCAAATAGGAATTGACCCAAATACCGGTGCATTAAATCACCATTTAACGGGCTCCAACTTTCTAGAAGTTCAAAACTGGTTCGAGTGGTTTGGATTGGATTATGTTGGCCCAATTGATGGACATAACATTAAAGAGCTGACAAACGCTTTTATATCCCTCAAAAAAATTAAAGGTCCAAAATTATTGCATGTTAAAACCATTAAAGGCAAAGGATACACAGCAGCAGAAAAAGAACAAACCCGTTACCATTCTACAAATAAATATGTCAAAATTCAACCAAATGATATCCCATCTAAAAAATGGCAAGATGTTTTTGGAGACATCCTAATTGAGGTGGCAAAAAAATACGAACATGTGGTTGGAATTACCCCGGCAATGCCAAGTTCTTGTGGAATGCTAAATGCCATGAACCTATTTCCTAATCGATTTTTTGATGTGGGAATTTCAGAACAACATGCGGTAACATTCGCAGCAGGACTTGCAACAAAAGGCAAAATTCCAATTGTGAATATTTATTCTACTTTTTTGCAACGCGCTTATGACCAAATCATTCACGACGTTGCATTGCAAAATCTTCCAATTATTTTTTGTATTGATCGTGCCGGTTTAGTGGGAGGAGATGGACCAACTCACCATGGAGCTTTCGATATTTCATTCTTAAATTGCATTCCAAATTTAGAAATTTTCGCACCCATAAATGCACAAGAGTTGTGCGACGCCATTTGCTATGGAATTGAATGTAACAAACCCATTGCCATTCGTTATCCAAAGGGTACATTACAAGAATGCGATTGGTCTTTACCCCCAAATAATTCCAATATTTATTTTCCCCCAAAAACCGATTTAAACAATCAAAAAATTGCAATCATTTCAACAGGACAAGCCTCAAACATTGCCTTACAAGCCATTGAAGATGGTGATTTAAATGTCGATTTTTTGCATTTTTCGCAAATAAAACCACTTCCAACAATTGACTTAACGCAATATACCACCGTGATTACAATTGAAGATGGGATAATCAATGGCGGATTTGGTCAAGCATTAGAAACCAATCATTCTTTTGAGGGACAATGGATTCACCTCGGCATTCCAGATAAATTCATCACCCATGGCAGCAATGAAATCCTTTATGAAATAGCAGGGTATGGCGTAAATTCAATCATTAAAACAGTACAATTAGCCGAGTAAATTTACCCAGTTTTGGATGAGTGTTTGACCTTCTGGTGTGAGCACACTCTCTGGGTGAAATTGCACACCAAAAATTGGCAAATGAACATGTTGAATGGCCATAATTTCACCATTGCAAAATGCTATTGGTTCAATTTCTGTAGAATTTTCTGTCATTTCAACAACAAGAGAATGGTACCTCCCTACTTTCATGGGATTTTCAAGATTTAGAAAAAGTTTACCTTCTGCGTGTTCAACAAACGATGTTTTTCCATGCATTGGAAGCTTGGCGAGTTTTAAATTCATACCAAAAAATTGACCTAAAGCTTGTTGGCCAAGACAAATTCCAAAGATTGGAAATTTCCGACTAACCAATACATCTATAAACGGCATCAATTCACCCGCTTCAGTGGGCGTTTTAGGCCCAGGACCTATAATCACTGCATTTGCATTTAAAATTTTTGCTTGATTTTTAAACAACTCATGATTGTGGAATAATTCAACTTCGATTCCAGTATTCTTAAAATAATGGATCAAATTGAATGTAAAACTGTCGAAATTATCTATAAATGCAATTTTCAAACGGCAAACTTTTTACTAACACCAGGAACAAAATCTTTGAGATAAAATGGCTCAAAATAAGCAACATTTTCGAAGGTTTCATTTTGAAATTTAGTTGAAGCAAATTCTATCATTTGCGAGGCAAGTGGACCCAAAACTGTATTCGCAATTTGAACATTTAACAGCCTCAATGCCTTGTCGTTAGAATTGCCAACAAAGGCAACTTGACCCCAATTTTCTTCAAATAAATGCTCTACTAAAATTGCGGCTTCGATTGCTGTTGACACTTGATTTCGGTAGATTTTTTTCATAAATACTTCATCGCGTCGGGCATCAATCATTGCAAATACTGCTTCAATCGAAGGATGCTGTTTGAGTACAAATTGACCCATTGCTTGTAGTCCGTCAACTGCAATCAATGGAACATGCTTTGCATAACAAATTCCCTTTGCCAAACTTGCTCCAATTCTAAGTCCTGTATAACTTCCAGGACCTGAATTTACGGCAACTGCCTTCAATACAGCATTTGAATTCTCTATAAAATTAAGCGCATTCTGTACCAAAACGGGCAATTTTTCTGAATGACTTTGAGCGACATTGACCACCTCTTCGAAGCACAATTTACCGATTGCATCACAAATTGCAACAGATGGAAAGTCGGCAGAAGATTCAATAATGAGAATCACCTTGCAAATATAGGGAATAACACTTTCCACTTTGCCCTATTTTAAATACCTTTGTGCTACATTTTAAAGTTATGACAAAAGAAGTGTTTATCGTTGGTGCAATGCGCACTCCCCTAGGAAGTTTCAATGGATCTTTAGCTTCAGTTTCTGCAACAAAACTTGGCGCAGTTGCAATTAAAGCCGCTTTGAAACAAGCAAATATCAGTCCTGAAATGGTTGAAGAAGTGTTAATGGGTAGTGTATTACAAGCTGGTTTAGGACAAGCACCTGCGCGTCAAGCTGCTAAATTTGCCGGTATTTCCGACAATGTTCCTGCAACAACAATCAACAAGGTTTGTGCTAGTGGGATGAAAGCAATTGCATTGGCTGCTCAGAGTATCCAACTTGGAAACGCCGATATCGTAGTGGCTGGCGGTATGGAAAACATGAGTCAAGTGCCTCATTACCTTCCTGGTTCTCGTACTGGCTTTAAATATGGAAACACTGCATTGGTTGATGGAATCATCAATGATGGTTTAACCGATGTTTATAGCAATGAATTGATGGGAAGTTGCGCTGAATTATGTGCAGCTGAATATGGAATTACCCGTGAAGATCAAGATACTTTTGCACGTACAAGCTATGAGCGTTCTGCGAAAGCTTGGGCTGAAGGTAAATTTGCAAATGAAATTGCTCCAGTAACTATACAAACCCGTAAAGGGGAAGTGATTGTAGCTGAAGATGAAGAATATAAAAGCGTTGACTTTTCAAAATTTCCAACCCTAAGAACGGTTTTCAAGAAAGATGGAACAGTAACAGCGGCAAATGCCAGCACAATTAACGATGGTGCTGCAGCTTTGGTTTTAGTCAGTGGCGAAAAATTGAAAGAACTTGGCTTAACACCTTTAGCGAAAATTATTGGTAGTGCCGACGCTGAGCAAGCTCCAGAATGGTTTACAACCACTCCAAGTAAAGCTTTACCTCTCGCTGCAAAAAGAGCTGGAATTGAAGTGCGCGATTTAGATTTTGTTGAACTTAACGAAGCTTTCGCTGTTGTTGGTTTGGCAAATAATAAAATCATGAACCTCTCTGCAGATAAAGTAAATGTGAATGGTGGTGCTGTTTCATTAGGACATCCATTGGGTGCCTCTGGTGCAAGAATCATTGTTACTTTGGTGAACGTTTTGAAACAAAATAACGGGAAACTTGGTGGCGCTGGTATTTGCAACGGTGGCGGTGGTGCTTCCGCAATGGTCATTGAAAATTGCTAATTTTTTAACCTACCAAATAAATTCATTAAATTTAACGTTTTAAGACTAATGAATATGTTGCGTTCGGTTTTTATATCTCTCTTTTTTATCGTTTCAATTTGCAGTTCAAGCATCTTAAATGCTCAAGATTTTTTGGCTCCAATTGATCTTGAAAAAACGATTTTAAAAATTAACATTAAACCCCTTGCAGCGCCGTCAGACTCAGAAAGAATTAAGGCTTCTTATGAAATTCAAGATTTACTCCTTGAAGGACTTTTGAACCCTATCTCTTATAATTATCCTTTCGATTCGCTTCGCTATTCAACAATTGCCATTGCCTCACACAAAGATGCAGATGCCAGAATTTTCACTTTCAATACCATTTTGCTCAATGGAAAATTCATGCACTTTGGAGTCATTCAACAGCGCATTAAAAAACAAGTTAGAACTTTTATCCTACTCGATACAGCAGAAAATCTTGCAAAAGACTGCGAAGATGAAACTTATACATTAAACAAATGGCCAGGTGCACTTTATTATCAAATGCAACCTTACAAATTTCAAGGTAAAAATCTGTTGCTGTTAATGGGTTTCGATGGGCATAATTCAAATAGCAATCGTTCTTTGCTCGATGTTCTATACTTTGAAGATGGCGAGCCCTTATTTGGTTTCCCTTTATTTAGAGACAATGAAGAAGATCCAAGTTCTTCCAATAGAGTTGTATTTGAGTACCATAAATCGGCACAAATGGTTTTGAGATATCAACCTGAGGAGAAAATCATCGTATTAGACCATCTTGGTCCTGCTTATGAAAAAGTGAGGGGAAATAAGGCTTATTACATTCCTACGGGCGATTACGATGGTTATCCGCTTACCGGCAAATCGCTTATTAAAAAGTCATTGACCACAATGGCATTTGCACAAGACCCCAAACCTTTGGATCCAAAGTTGTTGCCAATACCAGAAGAACTTCAACCAAAATCACCTGAAGATAAATCGAAAAGTAAATCTACAGAAACCGAAAAATCTTCCGATGAACCAGAAGGTGATGCTCAGCCAGTTGATAAAAAATCTCCTGAGAAACCTAAAGTTGAGAAGAAGCCAGAACCTAAAACTGACAAAAAGAAGCCAGCTAAAAAATCAGATGACGATGATGACGATGATGATGATGATGATGATGACGACGAAGATTAATCTCTAAAATCGCTTGTGACTTTCATTTTTGCACTTGTTTCATTCCACTCATTTCGCACTTCACTTCCTAGGTTTATTCCGCAACCTGCATAAAACAATTGTTTGTTTTGAGTGATTTTAGCACATCTCAAATTCACATTTAAACTTAAGGTTGTATTGTATTTTGGTCCCCAAAAACCGGCGAATAATTCTCTTTGAAAATCTTCGTGCTCATTGATCCATTGAACTGCTTTTTCTTTCGGATAACCACCTACCGCTGGAGTTGGTGAAAAATCTATTAAAATTTCCGAAATAAGCTCTGGATTAATTATAACTTTAAAAACACTTTGTAAATGCCTTAATTTTCCACTCTTGGACTCTATAACTTCAGTATCTAATGGCGCCAAGAATCCCAATTTATTGAATATTTCTAAGATAAATTTAGTTGTTACACTTTGCTCTAATTTCTCTTTATTTGACCATTGATCATTTTCTTTTGTAAGCGTACCCGCTAAACTCATTGTTGTTAATTCATTCTCTTCCAATTGAATGAGTGTTTCAGGGGATGCTCCAATCCATAACCCAAATATTGGGCTATAAACCAATGATACAAGAGCAGATTGATGTTCATCGATTAAATTTCTCAACCAATTTGAAATTTTAGAAATGTTAAAACCCTCTTCTTCGGCTAAAATTCTACTCGCAACTACTTTTTCCAAATGTCCGAGGGATATTTCATTTTGAATTAACAAAACTTGATTTGAAAACGCTTCGAAAGCAGTCGAATCTTGAACAGAAATTTCAAGGTTTAGATTTTGTCCTTCAAGAAAACTTTCCAACTTTTCTAACTCATACGTTTCTATTTCACCTTGAATCTGATAAATTTCATTTGCCTTAGCCCAAGGAGAAATTAAATATCCTGAAGGAATATTATTCATATTCCAATTGGATTGAAGCAGCACCAAATTTCCTTTGCAAATTTTTACATGAGCATCATTGGCCTCTCGGAAAATTGCAAAAGATTCTTCCATAATTTATTGAACGGGCACAACAGCCATGCCCATAGTTCCTTTACAAACGAGTTTACCTTCATTCTGAAAAATTGAAACTTCCCAAACATGACTTTTTTTACCAATATGAATTGCAACCGCTTCCGCATGCACAAAATCACCTTCCAAAACGGGTCTAAAATGATTTCCAGTAATTGATTGACCGAGCGCAACCAACTTGCTTCTGTCGATCACCAAATTTGCCGCCATACTCCCTAAAATCTCAACAATTGCCATCGAAGCACCACCATTGAGCATTCGAATTGGCTGACAATTGCTAGAATTCACTTGCATTTTTGCCTTTAAAACGGATGGTGTAATTTCCGTGAACACGAGTCCAATGGCCGTTGACATTGTATTTTCACATCGTTTGTTTAGTTCATCTATGCTTATATTTGCGGTATCAAAAATATTGGCCATCATTCATGCAAAATTCAGACACTCGAATCAAAAAAACAATTTATTTAATTCGGCATGGACAAACAGACTTCAATAAGCAAGGAATTGTTCAAGGTTCTGGGGTAGATTCGTCTTTAAATGAGGAGGGACATTTGCAAGCAAATAAATTTTACGCTGCCTTTAACCATATTCCCTTCAACAAGATATATGTAACTGAGCTCCAACGAACCCACCAAACAGTTTCTCCTTTTGCAAAAAAGAATATTCCAATAGAAATTGTTCCAGAATTTAATGAGATTAATTGGGGAATCTTAGAAGGAAAAGTCCCTACAAAAGAAAATACGAGAACATTTCAGAAAATTTTAGCACAATGGCGAAGTGGCGAACTAAATATTGCCATTAAAGATGGAGAAACACCAATTGAAATGTTTAACCGTCAAAAAACAGGGCTGGAAAGAATCCTAAATACCGACCATGAAACCATATTGATTTGCATGCATGGCAGGGCAATGAGGAGTTTTTTGTGCTTGCTAACTGGAAAAGAATTGCATAGAATGGATAATTTTGAGCATCACAATGTTTGTTTATACATGTTAGAAGAATCAGAGAACAATCAATTTACAATTAAACTTCACAATTATTTAGACCACTTATAAACGATGGAAAATTTGAATGTAAAAATCACAATTATAGATCGAGAGGGAAATTCTCAAACCTACGAGGCTCCTACCGATATGAATATGAACCTTATGGAATTCTGTAGGGCTGTTGAGTTAGATGTAAAGGGAGAATGCGGCGGAATGGCTATGTGTGCAACGTGTCAAGTTTATGTGGAAAGCAATACAGACCTAACAGAGAAAACAGAGAGCGAAATTGAAATGTTAGACCAAGCATTTTATGTAAAAGAGAATTCACGACTAGGATGTCAAATTCACTTACATGAGAACATAGGCGGTCTGATTGTTAGACTTGCACCTGAGATTGATTAATTTTTTTAAAATATTCTTGATTTTATAAATCGTTTATTGTATCTTCGCACTCCTTTTTAGCAAAGAAATGGCAAATCATAAATCCGCAATCAAAAGAATCAGAGCCAATGAGGCTAAGCGTGACTTAAACAAGTATCAGCACAAAACCGCGCGTAACATAGTTAAAACAATCCGTAAATCTTCTGATAAAGCAGAAGCATCGGCGTTACTATTAACCGCGATCAGTGCTCTTGATAAGTTGGCAAAAAAGAATGTAATTCACAAGAATAAGGCTAGCAACTTAAAATCAAGTTTGCAAAAACACGTGAATACATTGGCATAAACCGAATATTTTTTTTTCATATCATACTAAAAAGACGGCCTAGGTCGTCTTTTTTTTGTTTCACTTAATTCATTGAATTCGAAAACTACAAATACGGCTGTGACTTTTTCATAGCCGCAGGACCAATTCCATGACCGTTTTTAAGCACTCTTATATCTAAGCGGCTAATTATGTCAAAAGTATATGTTTGATCAAATCAACGCCCTCAAAGCGGGCTTAGAGAGATTTAATAAGGCATAAAAAAAGCCATTGAACAAACAATGGCTTCAATCATAAGTACTCTAAATTATTTCACAAGTGTACCAATTGATTCACCTTGCATCAATTTCAAAAGATTACCAGGAGTATTCATATCAAAAACTACAATTGGTTTATTGTTTTCTTGACAAAGTGTAATTGCGGTTAAATCCATAACTTCAAGACCCATATCGTAAACCTGTTTAAAGCTAATTTCGTTGTATTTAACGGCATTCTTATTTTTTTCCGGATCTGAATCATAGATTCCATCTACACGTGTTCCCTTGATTACCAAATCGGCCTCAATTTCCACTGCTCTTAGAGAAGCAGCAGTATCGGTTGTAAAATAAGGATTGCCCGTACCAGCACCAAAGATAACCACTCTCCCTTTTTCTAAGTGGCGCATTGCTCTACGGCGAATAAATGGTTCTCCAATTTGTTCCATTTTAATGGCCGATAATAAACGGGTGGTCATCCCAAATTTCTCAAAAGAGCCTTGAATGGCCATGGCATTCATCATTGTAGCAAGCATTCCCATATAATCGCCTGTTGCACGATCAACCACACCACCTTGAGCACCTTGAACACCTCTAAAAATATTTCCACCACCAATGACTATAGCCACTTCGACACCAGCGTCTACTATTGATTTAACTTCTTTAGCATATTGCTCTAAAACGGCAGGATCAATGCCATATTGTTGGTTGCCAAGGAGTGCTTCACCGCTCAGTTTAAGGAGGATTCTTTTATATTTCATGTTTTTGTGTATTTGCAAAAAAAATCCCCCGAATTTCGGAGGATTTTTTGAATATTTTATAATTATTATCCGAGTTGAACTCTTTTAAATTGTTTGATAGTTAAACCTGACTCAGTATCATTTAACATTTTAGCAACGGTTTTGCTACCATCTTTTACAAATTCTTGATTCAATAAAGTAGAATCTTTGTAGAATTTTTCAAGTTTACCCATTGCAATTTTTTCAATCATTGCCTCAGGCTTACCTTCTTGGCGAGCTTGTTCTTTACCAACTTCCAATTCACGCTCTATGGTAGTAGCATCAACACCATCGCGGTCAACTGCAACAGGATTCATCGCTGCAATTTGCATCGCTGTATCTTTACCTGCAACCATATTCAAATCTGAGGGAGCATTGTTCATTTCAACCAACACACCCATTCTGTTTGCACCATGAATGTAAGCAACCACATTGGAGCCTTCAATCAACTCATATTTTACTACGTCAATTTTTTCACCAATTTTCGCAACCTCATCTAACAAACGAGCTTCGATTGTTGCACTTCCCATAGAAAGGGCTTTCAAAGCATCAAGGGTAGCTGGTTTATTTGACAAAGCAATTTGCGCAACTTCTTTTGCAAAGGCAACGAAATTATCGTTTTTACCTACAAAATCAGTTTCGCAACTTAATAGAATAATTACACCGCTAGTAGAGTCAGCAGAAGTAAGTGCAATAACTGCACCTTCTGTAGCATCTCTATCGGCACGTTTTGCTGCAATTTTGGCACCTTTTTTACGCAAAAAATCAATTGCGCTTTCAAAATCACCACCGGTTTCAGCTAACGCTGCTTTACAATCCATCAAACCTGCACCGGTCATTTGGCGCAATTTGTTTACATCTGAAGCACTTATAGTTGTCATTTTTGTTTTTCTTTTAAATAAATTAAGCTTCAGCAGGAACTTCTTTCGGAGCTTCTACTACTTTATTTTCTTCTTCAGACTTCTCTCTTTTACGTTCAGCCGTACCTTCTAAAATAGCATTTGCCAATTCAGAAGCGATCAATTGAATGCTCTTAGAAGCGTCATCATTACCAGGGATTGCATAATCAACTACAGTTGGATCTGAGTTGGTATCTACTAAACCGAAAGTAGGAATATTCAAACGAACTGCTTCAGAAACTGCAAGATGTTCTCTTTTCACGTCAACCAAGAAAATTGCACCAGGAAGTTTAGTCATATCTTCGATACCACCTAACATTCTAGTCAATTTAATTTTTTCACGATCAAGCATCAAACGCTCTTTCTTGTTAATGCGCTCGAAAGTACCATCGTTAGCCATTCTGTCGATAATTTGCATCCTTTTAATGCTTTTACGAACAGTTTGAAAATTGGTAAGCATACCGCCTAACCAACGTTCGGTAACGAAAGGCATTCCAGCACGTTGAGCCTCTTGCATTACGATTTCTTTTGCTTGTTTCTTAGTTGCCACAAATAAAATGCGACGACCTGATTTAGCAATATTTTTAATCGCTACCTTAGATTCTTCTAATCTTGCCTCTGTTTTTTTAAGATCGATGATGTGAATACCATTTTGTTCCATAAAAATATACGGAGCCATCTTGGGATTCCATTTGCGGGTAAGGTGACCGAAATGTACACCAGCATCGAGCAAATCTTGTTGAGTATAAGCCATTTTTATATTTAACGTTTTGAGAATTGGAAACGCTTACGCGCTTTCTTTTGACCTGGTTTCTTACGTTCAACAACACGAGAGTCACGTGTCATGAAACCCGCTTGTCTCAATACAGATTTAAATTCTGCATCGATGTCTACCAACGCCTTAGAGATTCCTAAACGAATCGCCTCAGCTTGACCGCTAATTCCACCGCCACGTACGTTTACCATAACATCGTATTTGTTTTGGTTATCCGTAAGTGCAAATGGAGCTTGCACAGATGTTTGATGCCATGCTAATGGAAAATAAACTTCCAATGCTTTATTGTTTACAATTACTTGTCCGCTTCCCTCCTTGAGGTAGACTCTCGCCACTGCGGCTTTTCTTCTGCCTGAGTTGTTTATCATAATTCTCAGTTATCGAATTTCAATTCTTTAGGTTGTTGTGCTACATGAGGATGTTCAGTTCCTTCATAAACAAATAGATTATGAAACAACTTTCTTCCTAAACGGTTTTTAGGCAGCATGCCTTTTATCGCCATTTCAATTAACTTTTCTGGTCTAACATTCTTAGCCAAAGAACTTCTTTGTCCTCCTGGATATCCAGTGTGACGCAAATATTCTTTGTTTTCCATTTTCATTCCTGTCAATACTATTTTTTCAGCATTGAGAACAATTACATTGTCTCCACAGTCAACGTGTGGTGTGAAACTTGGCTTGTTCTTGCCACGAATGATCATTGCAATCTGAGACGACATACGTCCCAATGTTTGACCGTCGGCATCTACAACATACCAACACTTAGTGGCTGTTGCTTTGTTTACCGAAATTGTTTTATATGTACTCAGTGGGTTCACTTTACGTAACGCTTGATTTCTTTTTGGGGTTGCAAAAATAGTAAATATTTTCTCGTATAACAAGATATCCACAAACTTTTTTTACAAGTTATTTTATTAGACACTAAAAAATCTCTGAATTATTGAAAAAAATTTAGTCAAATTGTTGACTACCAATCTTCCTCTTCTGGCTTGTATGGAGCCTTTAGTGCATAAGAAATCGATGCCACCATCTTTTTTACCTCACGGTCAGCCGCCAAAAGAAACTTATCTGTTGCCTCATAGCCTCGTTTCGCTCGCATGTAGTACTCATGATATGTTTTGGTAGGATTTCCAACCAAACCTTCGCCAGATTGCAAATGTGTAAAATTGCCAAATTGATATTTAAACCTAGAATCCTGAAAACGTATCACAAACTTATACTCCATCATTCCTTTTGCCGCCTTATTGTATTTGCCGTTTACTACAACCATAGGAATTTGTACAATAATGGTTAAATGATTTGCAGGTTTATCTTCAACCAACATCTTCTTAAAAACAGCCTTGCCATACTTTTTAGTTAAAAATCGCTTCGCTCTCCAATACAAAGAGTCTGCTGTACACATGTCACATTCCTCATTCTCAACAACGCCCTCGTAAAAGATAATCTCACGCATACTATCGTAAGGTGGCACAAAACGTGTGTATACCACTTTCTTCGGAACAACAACCAAAGAATCTCCCGTGCCTGCAGCCATCGCGGTATCCGTTGAACCTCCTCCAGTATCCCACTGCCCATTTGAATATCCGCAAACTACGAATGCAAATAATAATAAAAAGACCTTGATATGATTACTCAAGCTTCTCTGTGACTTAGCCATTATGATGTTCAATTTTATCAATTTTTAATTTAAAAAGTGCGAATATAATTGTCTTATTGCTATTTCTAACATTCTTTTTTGATTTTGAAAATAAATGTCTTATTTAGTAACCATTTTTGACCTCAGAAAATTTTCACACAAGAAAATCATTGATAATAACGCAGAAAAATCAACTTTATTCTGTTGAGGCGTTAAATCTCCCTTTGCTAAATATTCTTCCTGCAGGTTTGCCCTTCCTCATTTCCTTTTGCAATTCTTCTGGCATGGCTACAATTTCTTTGCATTTATCACTACAACAATGATTGTATTTTTGAGCACATTCATCGCATTGAATAAATAACAGATGACAGCCCTGGTTGGCGCAATTAATGTGAATGTCGGCAGGTTTACCGCATTGATGACAAGATGCTAACACATCATCACTCACCCTTTCGTGCAATCTCTGATCAAATACAAAATTTACGCCTTTAAACTTATTCTCAAGGCTATTAGCCTTCACTTGATTCACATAGTTAATAATTCCGCCTTTTAAATGATAAACTTCATTAAAACCATTGTGTTTCATCCAAGCACTTGCTTTTTCACATCGAATGCCGCCAGTACAATACATTAAAATTCTTTTATCTTTGGTTTCCTGGTATTCATCAATTACCAATTTCAATTCTTCTCTAAATGTATCAGCATCTGGGCAACTTGCGTTTTCAAATTTACCAACCTCGCTTTCGTAATGATTGCGCATATCTATAAGCACTGTAGACGGATCATTCATCATTTCATTCCAACCTTCGGCCTCCAAGTAATTTCCGGTGTTTGAAGGATCAAAAGTTGCGTCATCAATACCATCGGCAACAATTTTCGAACGTGCTTTAATATCGAGTTTGATAAACGATTTTTGACGCTCGTCGATGGCTGCGTTCAAAAGTATATGATTCAAAAAATCTATTGAGTAAAGCGCCTCCTTAAATCCCTCAAAATATATCGAGGGCATCGCAATTTGCGCGTTGATTCCTTCATTGGCAACATAAACTCTGCCAACAACTTCAAATTGTTGCCAATCTAAAAACAATTGATCTCTAAAATCTGAGGGATTCTCAATTTGGTAATAACGATAGAAGGAGACCGTAGTATAAGGGCGCTCATCGGCATCCATTCTACGCTTTAACTCCTCCCGACTAACGATGTTTCGCAATAACATGGTGGGATAGATAGTTAAATTATTAAAAGTTCCACAAAGGTAATCCAAATCAAACAAAAAAGGAGCCATTTCTGGCTCCCTTCCTGTTATTTAGTTTAGTTTAGTTAGTTTCTATTAGTGGCGAACAACCATTTTGGTGTTCAAATTTTTAGATCCAGCATTCACGCTAACAACGTAAACACCTTCGCTCAAATTAGCAACATTGATTTGAGATTTACCATCAACCAAAGAACCAGTATAAACAACTTGTCCTTTGATATTTATTACTTTAACCACAGCTGTTTCAGAAGCTAAACTTGAAACTTTCAAGTTAAACATTTCGTTAGCTGGGTTAGGGTACAATTTAATTCCTTGCTCAAATGCATCAACGCCTGTGAGTGTTATAGGGAAAGTCTCAGATTGTAAAACTTCTTTAGTTGTAGCATCTTGAACGAAAACTACAACAACCAAATCGTCCCAACTTTCAACACTGTTTTCTGTTGCATCTTTGATATGTTGAGCAACTGATCCATCGTTAGGCAAACGATAATTACCTACAAATGAGAATGACAAAGATTTATTGACGCTTTGGTCTTTGGTAAATGCTGAAATTGCCATACCTGAACTATTTGGCATCATTTTCTTCATCACATTCTCGAACTTTGTTTCACCGTTTGTCTTTTTATTCCAGAAAGTAGTTCCTTCTGTAATTACAGCAAATAATTTCAAGTTA
This sequence comes from Chitinophaga pinensis, assembly GCA_945865625.1. Classification (GTDB taxonomy): domain Bacteria; phylum Bacteroidota; class Bacteroidia; order NS11-12g; family UBA955; genus VMCP01. Next base: position 8,382 of record CAMBFD010000003.1, on the reverse strand, counting down.
CTAGAGCCATTGTCAGCCAAAGGATTTAAAGTAATATCCGCAGTAATTTTATTCTTCCACGTTAAACCTACAGAACCTGTAATTTCTAAGTATGAAGGTTTTGCGCTAAATTGATCGTACAAAGCTGAAGTAAATGAAGATGCATTAGCGTCCCAACCACCATCTACTTCCATTCTCGGAACAGAAAGACTGGTTGGCATGTAATAACTAGCCCTATCTCTAACCTCTTGTGTACAATATGGATCTCCAGCACCAGGGAAATATACTTGATATTTTATTGTAGAGTGTTGAGTTTTTCCAGTCGTAACTTTTACGTAGTTAGAGTTACCAGGAACACAAGGACCACAAGTAGACGAAGTGAAAATTTCATTTAAAATTTTACGCGGTGCAAATTTGTCTAATACGGAAATTTGCAACACTGCAGTATCATTTGTTAAATTCTCATCAGCATTGCCGTTGATGTTTGAAGCCCAAACTTTAATTGTGTATTTTCCAACGGCAGAGGGGGACCATTTTGTAGCGTGAGACATATCAGCGCTAGCTAATGAAGCAATATTCACTGAAGAAGCAGCTGCAGTTACAACCGAACCACCATCTACTGAATAGTTCAAATCACATGATTTTACAGCAGCAGAACCATAGTTCATGAAATTAGCTGTAATTGTGATTGGACTTGTCATCATTTGGTAAGGGCTCATTGTAACCTTCACACCTCTTACATCATTCTGAGGCTGATTTCCTTGAATAAATTGGTAGTAACTATTATCAGCAGCTGTAAATACATTCTCTGTAATTTGTTTTGCACCAACATTTGGAGAACCCGCAACAGAATATGCAGTGGTGCTGATAGTTTGAATGCCCAAAGACATTTTAACATTGCTAGTGCATAATGCACCAGCGGTAGTCACACACAAAGTTTTCATGTCAACAATGTAAATATTGTTTGTGGTTTCTTCCAAAACAATTGCCCAATATGTCCAACCAGAATTGATATTTGCTTCACCAAAAAAGTTAAACCAAATCCAATGTTGACGATTTGGTGCAGTACCATAAGTCTTTTTCATTACAGCACTTTTATAAGTGCTAGTTCCACTCACAACACTTTTAGGAGTTATTCCCAACGCACAAACTGAATTATCAGGAATTTGAGCTGAAGGCAAAGTTATATTCGAAAATGCACTAGGTTTTACAGTTGGTGTACCTGCATCAAATGAAACTGTACCAAAATTACTTGGTGTGTATTTTGTGACTGCAGCACCATTAAATTTAAATGCAAATGGAATTGTTTGTTCAGCAAGATAGCTCGTAGTTGCCGTTGCATCTCCATTCCAAAGGTTTGTCCAACCTGTATTGCCTGCAGATGGATAAGGATTTTCTCCGTCAGGATTCACGCCACCAGGATTCTGACCTGCTTTAGCAAAAGGGATGTTATAATACTGCGCACTAACGAATTGAGCGCTGCAAAACATACCTACAATTAGTAATATTTTTTTCATAAATAAATTTCTCTAATAGCAAATGTAGGATTTTTTAGCAATCAAAAAAATTTCCGATCAAATTTATTAGAATACGAAATCTTGATATTCCTTAGCAATTGAATTTAAAATTTGATATACTTCTGAAATACTTTCAGTTTGAACCAATTTCATTCTAAAATCCTTGAAATGTGTAAGCCCTTTAAAATAATTTGCATAATGTCTGCGCATTTCAACCAAACCCACGCGTTCACCTTTCCAAGCAATAGATTTTTCGAAATGTGTATTACACGCTTCAACGCGTTCTTCGATCGTAGGGCCATCAAGCACTTCTCCAGTTGCAACAAAATGTTTAATTTCTCTAAAAATCCAAGGATGACCAATGCTGGCACGGCCAATCATAATGCCATCTACCCCATATCGATTTTTATATTCCAAAGCTTTTTGAGGAGAGTCGATATCTCCATTACCGAATATCGGAATTTTCATTCTAGGGTTATTTTTAACCTCCCCTATCAAAGTCCAATCTGCTTCACCTTTGTATAATTGCACACGGGTTCTGCCGTGAATACTCAAAGCTTGTATACCAACATCTTGTAGTCGTTCTGCAACATCCACAATATTCTTGGTGCTTTCATCCCAGCCCAATCTTGTTTTAACAGTTACCGGTAAATGCGTAGCTTCCACTATGGCTTTGGTCATGGCCATCATTTTTACTGGGTTTGTTAATATTCCTGCGCCAGCACCTTTACAGGTTACTTTTTTTACAGGACAACCGTAATTTATGTCAATTAAATCAGGATTCACTTGGGTAGCAATTTTCGTAGCTTCCACCATAGAATCAATTTCGGCACCAAAAATTTGAATACCTATTGGTCTTTCATATTCAAAAATATCTAATTTTTGGACACTTTTTGCCGCATCTCGGATGAGTCCTTCGCTACTAATAAACTCAGTATACATAAGGTCTGCACCATTTTGTTTGCAAACAAAACGGAATGGAGGATCGCTCACATCTTCCATTGGAGCTAACAACAATGGAAAATCTCCTAACGCTATGTCACCAATTTTCACCAATTTTGTGCAAATTTAATATCAATGAGCTCCTTTAACCTAACATCGTCCAAAAACATTTTTCTGAATATTTGGGGACTTGTCATTTTACTCGTATTTATTCTACTGTTTCAAATTGTAGGTTACGGAATTTCTCTATACGCATTGGCAAAAATTTACCATCTGTCTGTAGAAGAAGTCAAATCCCTCATGATGCATCCGGATGGAACTGCAATGGCGATCAATATTGGCAGAATCTCTAATTTGATTCAATTTTTCTTCTACATGGGTATTCCAGCAATTTTGTTTGTGTTGTTCAACAGAGCTAAATTCAATGATTTTGGGGGATACAATCAAAAAATAAAAGGTAGAAATTTACTCTGGGGCGCACTTATTGGGGCAACTGCCTTGCCCGTTGTTTCAGTGATTGTTGCTTTAATGAAACAATTTCCTTGGCCTGCAGGAATTGAAAACTTTGCAAACAAAATGGAATATGGAAGAACACATTTATTTGAGAATCTTTTAGATATGCAAACATATCCGGAACTCATTTTCTGTATTTTCATTTTAGCATTCATGCCAGCAGTGCTTGAAGAATTTGTTTTTAGAGGGATTATACTCAAAATTGGACTCAACCAATTTTCGAAACCTAGAAAAGCACTCATGTTTCAGGCCATTGTTTTTGCTGCAATGCACTTTTCTTTTTATGAATTTCCTGGAATATTGCTTATGGGTGCATTGTTGGGTTACATCTCATACAAGTTCAACAATTTATGGTACAATACATTTACCCATTTTATATTTAATGGCATTACAATTGTGATTCATTTTGCTATTTTAAGAAATTTCGAAAAAACTGGCGTGATGTTCGAAATTGAACAAATATTCAATAATTTTTTTGTAGCAATTCCTGCATCCATTATATTTGGATATTCGATCTTTCAGTTAACTAAATTAAAAAACAATGAATAATTTTTGGACACGCGTTGTCAGTGGAATCTTCATGATTGCACTTGTTATTTTCTTGATATTGCAAGGACAATGGGGCATCACAACGTTGGCAATTATCATTGGCATAGGTTGTCATTTTGAATGGTTAAAACTCAAAGGGAAATTGACCACATTAAATTTAACAATCAGCCTATTTTATTTTTTCATCATCCTATTTTTCAGACAAATAAACAATTCAGATTTACATAATTTATGGAAAAGCATTGCCATATTTTTACCAATTCTTCTTGGATTCAATTATACTAAAAAAGAAAATAAAATATTCAATATGAATTTAATTGTCAATCACTTATACATTTCAATTCCCCTTTTACTTTTCACCTTAACGCCTTACACAAAATCATATTTTACGCATTACAACGCTTTACTTCCAATCATGCTCATGATCTTAGTTTGGTCTTCTGACTCTTGGGCTTATGTGGCAGGTAAATTGTTTGGGAAACACAAATTAGCTCCAAAAATTTCTCCAGGTAAAACTTGGGAAGGACTCATAGGTGGAACTATTTTATCGGGACTTACAGGATATCTCATTGTACAATATTTATTGGAACCCAATGGTGGATTCATTGGATCAGACAATTACCATATTTTCAATCCATTAAAAGGAATTATCTTAGGAATTTCCATATCCATTTTTGGAACAATGGGCGATTTATTTGAAAGTTCACTTAAAAGAAAAGCAGGGGTAAAAGACAGTGGAAATATCCTTCCAGGTCATGGTGGAATGTTAGACAGATTCGACGCTTTCTTGTTCGCGGCGGTGGTGTTTACCATCGTTTCGCGAATTCCTTAAAATTCATTGTGCCAAACACTTTTTTTTAGGTAAATTTGCACTCATATTCACTCATGAGCGCACCTGATACATCTTACCTAATGAATGCCGATCCTACGGCTATCGACAATTTGTATAGCCAATATCAAAACGACAAAGAAAGCGTTGATTTTGGTTGGAGAAAATTTTTTGAAGGATTTGATTTAGGGGCTCAAAAACAACCTACTGGCGGAGCAATTAGCGATGATGCAATGAAGGAGATTCACGTTTTGAATCTGATTCATGGATACAGAAGCATGGGCCATTTATTTAGCAAAACCAATCCACTTCGTCAACGACGCCAATATTCCCCTAATTTGGATATTGAAAATTACGGTTTAGAAAAAGCTGATCTTGAAAAAACGTTCAACGCAGGTGCCGAGGTAGGATTGGGTGCAGCAAAATTGAAAGATATTGTTGCAAAACTCAACAAAACCTATTGCCACAGCATTGGTTGTGAATTTGCATACATCCGCGATACAAAACGCCGTAAATGGTTACAAGACCGCTTTGAGGGAACACAAAATATACCTGATTTAACCATTGATGAAAAACGTCATTTCCTTGATAAAGTCAATCAAGCAACGGTATTTGAAAATTTCCTTCATAAGAAATTTATTGGACAAAAACGCTTTTCTCTTGAGGGACTTGAAGCGTTGATTCCTGCTTTAGATGCTGTGATTCAATACGGCGCAGGCTTAGGAGTTGATGAATTTGTATTGGGAATGGCTCACCGTGGTCGTTTGAACGTGCTTGCAAATATTTTTAACAAAACCTACAGCCAAATATTCTCTGAATTTGAAGGCAAAGTATTCCAAGGTGGAGATTTTGACGATTTTGAAGGAGATGTAAAATACCATTTGGGCTACAGTGTTGATGTTGATACTGCCGCTGGTAAAAAAGTTCACTTAAGATTGGCCGACAATCCAAGTCATTTAGAAGCTGTAAATCCAGTGGTAAAAGGATTGGTAAAAGCAAAATTAGATCATAAATACAACGGCGACGTTGAAAAAATTTGCCCGATCTTAATCCATGGTGATGCTGCACTTGCAGGTCAAGGTATCGGATTAGAAGTGGTTCAAATGAGTGGGTTGGAAGCCTATTATGTAGGTGGCACCATTCACATAGCAACAAATAATCAAATTGGATTTACAACCAATTACCTAGACGCAAGAACTTCAACCTATTGCACCGATGTTGCCAAAATTACCCTTTCTCCAGTTTTACATGTAAACGCCGACGATTTAGAAGCCGTTGTTCACGCCGTAAAATTGGCAATGGCATACCGTTTAGAATTTAAATCAGATATTTTCATTGACCTTTTAGGTTATCGAAAATATGGACACAATGAAGGCGATGAACCTCGTTTCACTCAGCCTGAAATGTACAAGCTTATTGATAAGCACCCTAATCCGAGAGAAATTTACAAACAACAACTCCTTGAGCGTGGTGAAATTGATGCGGCATTGGCTGTAGAAATGGAAAAGAAATTTCAAGAACTCCTTCAAGAAAAATTTGAAGAGGCAAAAGGTGATTTCAAACCAAAACCTATCCCAGTAAAAAATACTTGGGAAGGATTTAAACACTCCGACAAAAAAGACATTCAATTGGTTGCCAACACAAAGGTTGATTTGAAAACCTTGAAAGAAGTTGGAACTAAAATTTCTAATATCCCTGAATCTAATCAACCCATTAAAAAGGTACAAAATCTGTTTGCAGACCGCAAAAAGATGATTGACAATGGCACCATTGATTGGGCTATGGGGGAATTGTTGGCTTATGCTACTTTACTTCATGAGGGACATCCTGTGCGTCTAGTAGGGCAAGATGTGGAACGTGGAACATTTAGTCACCGTCATGCCGTAATTAAACAAGAAGTTGGCGAAGCAGAATACATTCCCTTGAATAATATCTCTGACAAACAAGCCAAATTCAGTGTATATAACTCTTTGTTAAGCGAGTATGCTGCATTGGGATTTGAATATGGTTACAGCACAACCACTCCAAACGGGTTGACCCTTTGGGAAGCGCAATTTGGTGACTTCTCTAACGGTGCTCAAATTATCATCGACCAATTCATTGCTTCAGCTGAAGCAAAATGGAATAAATTTAGTGGAATAACCATGTTATTGCCACATGGCAACGAAGGACAAGGTCCAGAGCATAGTTCTGCGCGTCCTGAGCGTTTCTTGCAATTGTGCGCAGGCACAAACATGCAAGTGGTGAATTGCTCAACTCCTGGAAACTATTTTCATGCATTGCGCCGTCAATTGAAGCGTGATTTCACTATGCCTTTAATTGTGATGACACCAAAGAGTTTATTACGTCACCCTAAATGCATAAGTTCTATCGACGAATTGGCCAATGGTCATTTCCAAGAATTAATTGATGATCAAAACGTGGGTAAAAAAGTACGTAAAGTACTTTTCTGCACAGGTAAAATCTATTACGAGTTATTGGCGGAAAAAGAAGCTAAAAACGCAACCGATATAGCAATCGTTAGAATTGAACAATTATATCCTTTACCAGAATGGAAATTAGACGAAATCTTCAAGAAATATGAAGGTGCTGAATTCTGTTGGGTACAAGAAGAATCTAAGAACCAAGGTACATGGTTACACTTACATCGCTATGATTTCCCTGTAAAGTTAACGTACATTGGTAGAAAGAGCAGCGCTTCTCCTGCAACTGGATTCAAGAAGGTTCACGACGCAGAGCAAACCGAAATTCTTGCAAAATCTTTTGCATAAACTTTTTGCAGTAATTGCAAAAATTAAACATAAAAAAGGTTTAATGAATTGTTTTTCATTGCTTATACAAACAAAATTAATCAGATTCAGTTAAAAATTGTCTCAACGTATATAACGCCACATTTTCAACGTGATGCGTATGCGGAAACATATCAACGGGTTGAATTTTAGTCAACTCGTATTTCTCGCTCAAAATTTTCGTATCGCGGGCTTGTGTGGCCGGGTTGCAACTTACATAAACAATTTTCTGAGGTTCAGCTTCAAGTAATCTGGCAACAACACTCGGATGCATGCCATCTCTCGGTGGATCAGTAATCACCACATCGGGTTTACCATGTTCTGAAATAAAATCTTCAGTCAGAATATCTTTCATATCTCCAGCGAAGAAAATGCAGTTTTCTACACCATTCATTTTAGCATTCTCCTTAGCATCGATAATGGCTTCCTCTACATATTCAATTCCAACGACTTTAGAAGCCTTGTCTGCAACATAAAGAGCAATGCTTCCAGTTCCAGTGTATAAGTCATAGACCAATTCAGAACCTGTTAATTCTGCAAAATCTTTTGTAATATTATACAAAACTTCAGCCTGTTCGCTGTTGGTTTGGAAGAAACTTTGCGCTTGAATTTTATAGGTTTTATCGCCCAAAGTTTCAGTTAAATGCGGAACACCATCAAACAATTGTACTTCAAGTCCATTTAAAGTATCGTTGCGTTTATCATTGATCACATACATCAACGAAACAATGTTTTTAAACGTATTCTTTACATAATTCATAAGCAATTGAATGGCATCTTGATCATTCTGATGGAACGACAAAACGACCATCCACTCGCCTTTTCGGTTACAACGCACCAATAAGTTGCGCATGAGACCTTCTTGGGTAATGATGTCGAAAAAAGAAATCTGATTATCAAGGCAAAATGCACGAATCCCACGTTGAATTTCGTTCACATAAGAAGGCATTAAATGACAATAATTCACATCTAAAACCTTATCGAATCTACCAGGAATATGAAATCCTAAAGCCTTAGGTTTATCGCTTTCAGATTGCTCATATTTGTTGAAGGTTGTAACCCAAGCTTTATCGGAGAACGTTAAATCAAGTTTGTTTCTGTAACCAACTGTTTTCTCACTCCCCAAAATTGGTAAAACCTGAAACCCTATAACCCCACCAATTCGTTCTAGATTATCAATAACTTGTTGTTGTTTAAAGGCAAGCTGATCATGATAACTTAAATGCTGCCATTTGCACCCTCCACAAACGGTAAAATGTTCGCA
>CAMBFD010000002.1 GCA_945865625.1 Chitinophaga pinensis | reverse complement strand
ATAATTTATTATCAAATTGAGGGATACTCAATAGGTGCAATTGATATTGATTGAAGCTAGTATGTTCATTCAATATTGGCTTAACTGGTTCTTTACCAAAAGAATGGGTAGCAGCATGAAGGATATGAATATCGATATTTTGGGAACATGCAGTTGCATGTCTTTTTATAAAATTGCCAGCATAAGGATTTACATTGGTTGGAAACCAACCAACAATCCATAGGGCCGATAATTTTTGTTGCATGGAAACAAAAGTAATGCAGTTAAAATGGTAGAGCAAAAAAGATTTCCAAAATTCATCAAATTCCAGTTGATACTTGAAAAAAATAAATCTATATTTGCAGTAATTTAGATGGCGGTCGTAGCTCAGTAGGTTAGAGCGCTAGTTTGTGGATCTGGAGGTCGCCGGTTCGATCCCGGTCGGTCGCCCTAAAACAAAAAAAAGAGGCTTTTGCCTCTTTTTTGATTTTGTACATTTCATGTTTTACAACATAACACCTTTTTCTTAAGCATGACCGTGAAAATAAATTCCTAGTTGAAAATTTATTTTTTATTTACGTTATCAATGAAAGTTTGCATCGTAAACTGTAAAATACGAACTTGCATTGCATTGCTCATGATTCATTTCAAATTATAAAGTTTCATATACTCAAAAATTGCAAATATATAAATGTCGCCACTTCATATTCAATTACTTTTAAATGAAATACAAAATTCGAAAAGCTGAAATAAAGGACATCCCTTTTTTGATCCAATCGGTGTTTCAATCTGAAAAAATCGGAACAGATATTATTAGTTATTGCACTTTGTTTGACATTCCTGAAAACACACTTAGTGAACAACTAAATGAGGCATTTATAGAAGACTTTCAAATTCTTCCATGGAGTTTAACCCATTGGTATGTATCGGTAAATGAAAGAGATACACCTTTAGCAGCATTGGCCTATTGGCGAGAACCTGAAATTTCAAATTCAGAAATTCAGAAATTTCAATATTTATCTTTTATAAACAAAAACAAGGTTACACAACCAGATTTTATGAATCGCTATGATCAGCTAAAACAGATTGCTATTAACAGAGAACCAAATCATTATCAATTTGACTTTTTGTTTACTGAAGATGAATATAGGGGGCAAGGTATTATGTTCAATATGATGAATGTTTTAATCAACGAAAGTTCAACTTCTAATTTTCAAATCCAAGTTCTAGAATCCAATTCCAAAGCTAAAAAATTGTATGAAAGAATTGGGTTTGTAGAAAATAAACGTATAACTTTGAGTGGTCTAAAGGAAAAAAAACTCCTTGCCGACAACACAAAAATTAACATGATTTTTTATGGAAAAAAATGAAATTCTCTCAAAACTACAACTCATATTTAATACTGTTTTTAAATTAAAATCGATTCAAATTGACAACTTAACGAGCGCAAAAGACGTTGAAGGTTGGGATTCATTTACGCATCTTGTTTTAATTCAAGAAGTGGAAAAAGATTTTAATATTGAATTTAAATTGAGAGAGTTAATGCGAATGGAAAATGTGGGCGACATGATTGAAATCATTGCCAGCAAATTTTAAAAATCAATTTAGTTTTATTTTTTGTCCTGGTTTAATCACTGAACTTTTTCTCAATCCATTTAAACGTAAAATCACTCGATAATCAATTTTGAATTTTCGAGAAATGGAAAAGATGGTTTCATTTTTTCTAACCAAATGTATTTTCCTATTTGAATGATCAATATTTAACCTCGAAGGTTGTTGTGAATTTGAATCTACAACTCTTTCTTTGAATTGATTAATTCTAGAAACCTCATTTACATAATTCTCTTTTAACAATTTTCGATAAGGTTCCAAATCATTTTTAATCACAGAGTCATTTACAGGGAAATACGAATACTTATTATATGATTTCAAAAGTGCTTCCATAAATAACAATCCCTGAAAATCATACCCTTTTGGCGTAAAATGAATTCTATCAGGCCCAGCGAATTTTGATAAGTGCCAGATATGGTTTGAATAATCTCCTCCCATCAATTCTCCTAAATTCCAAAACGCACTATTTGTTTCTGTTGCAATTTTTATTATTGCCCTTTGAATTGGTTTTTTCATAAATGGCAGTTTGCCTTTATACAAAATATCAGGTGGAGTTGTCAATAATATTGAAACACCAGGAATTTCTTTCTTTAAATTTTCGATAAGACCAACGAATTTTTTTACATACCCAACTGTATCAAAGCGCTGATTTACAGATTCATTGGCACCCAATGAAATAATGATAAGGTTTGGACTTAACGCTGTTGTTTGAGAGAAAAAATATTTAGATCGCATGAAATTATCTAACTGACAAGCTCCAACTCCAGCCATATGATAAACGATACCTTCACGTTGGGTATTTTCAAAAATTAAACCATACAATTGAAAGGGCTTGGCAAATTTTGTAGTTGAATCTGCCTTAATTTCTATTTTGTCAGATAGATTTTCAAAATCAATTGTTTGAATTTGAAAACCAGATGTATCATTCAATGAGAAATTTGGCAAACGATAGGCTTCAACCTTTGTATTCTCCAACGGCATCTGCGAGACAACCACTGGCATTGCTTGAGAATCATTTGAATAAATAATTTTAACCCTATTAAAACGATTGTCTGGAAAACTAGTAAAATTTTCAAGCGATCCCCACGATTTCTTGGGAGGGCCAGTCAACTCAATCATGGCTTGTAGATTAGGGTTATTTGACGCTACAGTATAACCAACCAATCCAACTGGATAATTTTTTTCTCTTGGGAAAATACGCGAATTTTCCCATTTAACATTTGTTTTACACTTGTAATCAACTGGTCCATACATATTTAAAAAAGAATATGGGAAGACCAATCCCCGTCCCCCTTCGCCAAATTCTTGTTGTAGCCTGAAGCGGATTGTTCTCGACATATAATCACCTTGGATGTGAGAATCGCCAATATGAATAATATTTAACTTAAGCTTTTGTTTTTTTCTAAGGGAATCTAGCGATTGAAACCAAAAACGGAGAGAAATATCATTTTGAATTTGATTGTCATCGGCCGTACAAATATCAATTATATTTTGAGCAGCGGTATCGGATTGCTGTGAAAACCCAACATTGAAACATAAGATAAAGTTGAGTAGAAAAATCAAACGCATCTCCAACCTTATTTTATTAATTTAATCAATTTATTTGATGAAAATGGACTGTTTGCAGTAACAACATGATTCATAATTAGGACCTCGTTCACTCGATTATCTTTTACAAAGCTAGTAATTTTATAAGGGAAGTAGCGAATATCGGCCACAAATATTTTCTCGAAATGCGCGACCAAAAATGGGATAAACGCATTGGCATAGGAATCTTTTATCACCATTAAATTTCTACCATTTTTGACACTACCCTCTATTTTCATTATTGGGTAATCAATGCCTAAAAACACACCATAACCAATTCCATATTCCCCTTTTTTATTGACAATTTGAGTCTTTTTCCAATTTTCAGATGGTTTCATTTTGAAATAAGCCTTTGCCCCATTAAAATTCTTGTCGAAATATTCAATTCTGTCTGGATTTCCTTTTAATGATAAATGTCGGGTTAAAGCATATAAACTACCCAAAAACGAACTTTTCATAAAAGTTGGCTTCATCTCACTCAATGGCGTTGGAACAAAACCTGCCGTTCCAGAAAATTCAAGATACGCATAATATGCACCGCGGGCAGTCCAATGGTGATCTGTTTTGAAATACAAATATTCGCGGTTGTGTGAAGCTAAACGGTTATAAATATTTGTTGTCCTAATTTTGGGAGATAATTTGCTGTAGACATAATTAATATTTGCTTCTTCCGATTTAGATTTGCCTTTATACTTGTCTTTTGGCAAAAAAAACTCTGTTGACGATGGCACGAGTAAAGCATAAACACGAATTGAGTCTGATAAACTAGAGATTATGGTATTGATTGATTTCGCATATCGTGATGCACTATTTTTACTTCCCCCAAAAAATTGATACGCGCAACTATCATAAATATAAATGCCTTCTGTACTTACTAATTCTTGATTTGTATCTAACAACAGTGCTCTACTGTTAGGTACGTCTTTAGGTGGCTGCATGCCTTCGTTCATTTTGCTTTTTCGAGTCGTTTTTATTTTAACCAATACGCCATCGGACTCGGGATTCACAGGAGAAATGAGTTTGAAATTATACAATTCTTTACAATTATCAGATAATGTAATGAATGAATTACGACATATCACATGGTCTGATAAATAATCTTCTACACTACTGGAAAAAATGCCGCTCATCCAATTATTTAAAGTTAATTCTGGGAGTATTGCCAACTTTCTTTTTTCCAATTCAGAAATGCTTTCTTTATTAGAAAAAAAAGTGCCTAACATAATTCCAATGATCAAAACAAATGGCGCAATCACATTAAATATTATCAATTTATTTTTCATTTTATGTGATTAAAAACGGAAGTACAAAAATGGATTATAAGATTTTGCAACGAGTAAAGAAATTGCAATACAAATTAAACTTAAATTTATGAGGGACTTCACTGCAAACACAAAAGAAGAATTTATTTTGAATAATTTAATGAAATATTTGACAATTTGATCACCCCAAGGAAAAAGAAAGAAAACAGCAAACAACAACCAAATTCCATGATTCAATAATTCCGTAATGATTTCAGCATTGTAGAATGGCGTATTTCCATTGAATAAAACACCCAAAAATGTCTTCATTTTTGAAAAATCCACAAAATAAAAGAATGTGTAACTAAACACAACAGCAAGAATTAAATACAAATGTTGAGCCCATGTTCCTAGCTTTTGTAAAATACGATTCAAGAACCATTCTTCTAAAATAATTAAAAGGGCAAAATACAATCCCCAGAAAACAAAATTCCAGCTTGCTCCATGCCATAAGCCACTCACGAAAAATGTGATTAACAAACTATAGATTATAGCAAATTTCCCCCATTTTTTTCTTTTAAAGGCAATGGGATTAAAGAGATAATCTTTCAAGAAGGTACCTAAACTAATGTGCCAGCGCGACCAAAATTCTTTAATTGATTTTGACGCATAAGGATAATTGAAATTCTCACAATATGTAAAACCAATCATCCTACCCATGCCAATGGCCATATCTGAATATCCACTAAAATCATAGTAAAGTTGAATTGCAAACATAATTAAACCCAAAACACCCTCAACAATTGTTAAGGTTGTTAAATCACGATCTAAACAACTTCCTACCAAAAGAGCTGCTGTATTTGCAAAAAACACCTTTTTAAACAACCCTTTAGCAAATCGATCCACACCATATGAAATATCAGACCAAGTAACCGAACGAGACGAAATCTCTTTAGCAATGTCTGTATAACGCACAATTGGACCTGCAATAAGTTGATGAAAGAGTGAAATAAACAATAAATATTTAGAATAACTTCTCTCAGATTTAACCTTTCCGTTATACACATCAACCATGTAACTTATGGATTGAAATGTATAAAAAGAAATTCCAATTGGCATATCCAACTTAGGGTACTGAATATTTAAGCCTGTGATAAAATTGAAATTTTCAACAATAAATATACCGTATTTGAAAAATATTAAGGCTCCTAAACTCAGTGCAATTGAAATGTATAAATACAGTTTAGACTTTGAATGATCGATGTATTTCTCAATTAATTTTGCCATCTGGAAATCCATAATTGTTGTCAGAAGTAAAAGAAATATCCAAACTGGCTCCCCCCAAGAATAAAAAATTATTGAGGAAACAATTAATACAAAATTCTTAAGGGCTAAATTGGGGCAAATTAAATACACCAAAAGAGAGATAGGAAAGAAAACCAATAAAAACGTTAGACTTGCAAAGACCATAAAAAACTATTTTGTCCCAGATTTTAAATTAGTAAAGTTAACATTATTTTTATTGATCATTCAATTGGTTTGGTTGTAAATATATTTAAAGTTAAATTAAAAGATATTTAAACATTTTTTATGCTGCACGCGACTAAAAAACAAAAATATTGAAAATCAGTTAAAATAAAAATTGTTATTTGGCAAAGATGCAATATTCCTTTACCAAACTTCAAGATGAGACTATTACCAAATTTAAATGAATGTTCAATAGATCACCATCCGATAAATTTTTAAAATCCATTCATGATCAAAACCCAAAATACTTTTTATCTGATATAATCTTGAACTGTATACCATTTTTACTTATAATTGCGAATGAATAAATTTTTAGTTGTTTTGCTATTTACATTTACAACCAGTATTTATAGCGTTAAAGCTCAAGTAATTCAAGATACAATCACTTTCCCTCAGAAAAGCCTATATATTTCAAGAATTCATTGCGTGTTTCAGGGACATTGAATTTACCACTGTAACTGGCTGTAATGGTTGAGCTCGTAATGTCTTTAATTCCCCTGCTTGCAACACATAAGTGTTTTGCGTCCATTACAACAGCAACATTTTCTGTTTGAAGAACTTCTTTCAATTCTTCAGCAACTTGAATGGTTAATCTTTCCTGAACTTGAGGACGTTTAGAATAGTAATCAACAATTCTATTTAACTTAGACAATCCTATAACTTTACCACTACTGATATAAGCAATGTGAGCCTTTCCGTAAATGGGAACAAAATGATGCTCGCAAGTAGAGTGAAAATTAATATCTTTTTCTACCAACATTTCTTGGTATCCAAAATTATTTTCAAACAAAGTTGGAAGTGGTTTATTTTTAGGATCTAAGCCTTTGAAATGCTCATTGATGAACATTTTTGCAACGCGCAACGGAGTGCCTTGAAGACTTTCGTCGGTAAGGTCCAACCCTAACACATGCATAATTTCTTTAAAGTGTTTGGCAATGAGTTCAATTTTTAATTGATCATCCATTGCGAAAGCATCTTCTCGCAAAGGGGTATCTTTTGTACATCCGACATGCGAATCGCCTATTTCATCCCATTGAGAGACGGTTTTATTTAACTTGTTTTCCATCAAACTCTACAAAATTACGAGGTGTTTCATAAAGTCGAACACTTAACTCGAAACGATCTTCCAATCGGTTTCTTAATTTCTTCCAAATAACCCAGACAATATTTTCTGCAGTGGGATTTAACGCTTTAAATTCGGGAACGTCGAGATTTAAATTCTTATGATCAAAAGCTTCTACCACTTCTTCATCGATATATTTTTTAAGTGTTTTCATATCGATTAAATACCCCGAAACTTCATCAACTTCACCGACCACACAAACTTGTAAATCGTAATTGTGACCGTGGTAGTTTGAATTATTACATAAGCCAAAAAAAGCTATGTTTTGCTCATCTGTCCACTGAGGAACATTTAAGCGATGCGCTGCATTAAAATGTGCGGTGCGATATACGGCAACTTTTCGATTCATGTGTTGTATTTGTTATATATAAACCATCGAAAGGAAGAAATAGTTTTATTAAACAAAAAAAAGTTGTGTATTTTGTTTAATGATTCAACCAATCGAACTGCAAATTTAACTAAATGTCCCTCAAAAATAAAGAATAACCGATAAACGCATTGTGTTCATCGTGGAATATTGAAAAATTGTGCATGACTTTCTGCGAGCAAGATAAGATTAAAGGAATAAGGTGTTGTAACTTTGTAACATTATGAAATTCTTTATTGATACCGCAAATTTAGATCAAATTAGAGAGGCCAACGATTTAGGCATCTTAGATGGTGTAACCACTAACCCTTCATTAATGGCAAAAGAAGGAATAGTTGGAGAGGCTGCTGTAATGCAACACTACAAAGACATCTGCGCAATTGTTGATGGCGATGTTTCTGCAGAGGTTATTTCTACAGATTATGCTGGAATGATTGCAGAAGGCGAAAAATTGGCTGCACTTCACGAAAATATTGTGGTAAAAGTACCAATGATTAAAGATGGTATCAAAGCAATTTCTTATTTCACTCGTAAAGGCATTCGTACAAATTGCACTTTGGTTTTTAGCGCAGGTCAAGCAATTTTAGCTGCAAAAGCTGGTGCAACTTACCTATCTCCCTTTATTGGTAGAATCGACGATATTAGCTGGGATGGTATGGATTTAATCAAGAGCATTGCTGAAATCTATGCAGTTCAAGGTTATGAAACACAAATTTTAGCGGCAAGTGTGCGCACACCATTGCACATTGTGCAATCTGCAACAAACGGAGCAGATGTTGTAACCTGCCCACTGAGTGCTATTTTAGGCTTATTAAAACACCCATTAACCGATATTGGCTTAGCACAATTCTTAGCAGATCACGCAAAAGCAAACAAAGCTTAATCAAATACGGAAATATTCCTTTTAAGTCCTAAAAAAAGCTCAAGAGAAATCTTGAGTTTTTTTTATTATCGGTTGATTTCTTTTTCCATCAAAAAATGATAATCAGGCATAATTTGATAAATTTTCTCTTTAGGCACTCCGGTGATATCAATAAAATAAATGTTTCTACCATGGTCGAGTGATTGACCCGCCAGCCATTGAACTTTAATTTCTTTCCGAGTATACAGAGGCCATCTTCGTACCGGCATTAAGCAATACCACCCCGTAACTTTCCCCTTCGGATCAATAGCCGCTTCGACTCTTTTTACGGGTCCAGTTATCATTTTAGAAAACTGAATGGTATCTTGAGCAATATACGTTTTAATTTTACTTTTAAACGCTTCCAATCCTCCATTCATTTTTACAATTGAGGGATGTAAATACTTTGCATAAATGGGCACATTCTTCATTTTATAGCCGGTGGTGAATTCATTTGCCGCGATTTGAAACGCAACACACATTTTTAAACTATCTACAGAAAATGACTCCATTTTTGCAGTATCATTGGGATTTATTTGCACCACCGCAAAAGTATCTTTGTCTCTATTGTCAATAGGCGCATCAGCCTCATTTTCTTTCAAATTGCCTTGACAAGCAGCCAAAACAGAAATGAAAATAAAGCCTAATCTGAATTTAATTCTCATATTTTTTTCAAAGATAAGTGTGTAAATTGAAATGGGTAAAAAAAAATGCCGCCCAATGGACGGCATTTTTCTGATATAATGTAAATTATTTAACTTCTTCAAAGTCAACATCCTGAACTTCATCGGCTTTTGCATTGCCATTGTTTTGACCTGCATCTGCGTTTTCTTGCCCCTCAGCGCCTGGTTGACCGCCAGTTGCATTGTACATATCTTGGCTTGCTGCCTGCCATGCATCATTTAAAGTTTTGCTATGAATTTCCATATCCGCAAAATTCTTTGCAGCAACTGCTTCTTTTAATTTCGCAGCAGCTTCTTCAATGGTTGTCTTTTTTTCAGCAGGTAACTTATCACCATATTCCTTGAGTTGTTTTTCGGTGCTAAATACAAGTGAATCTGCAGCATTTACTTTGTCTGCTTCTTCTTTTCTTCTTAAATCAGCTTCTGCATTTTGCTCAGCTTCTTTCTTCATTTTCTCAATATCCTCTTTGCTCAAACCACTACTCGCTTCAATTCTAATCTTTTGTTCTTTTCCGGTAGCTTTATCTTTAGCGCTTACATTCAAAATGCCGTTTGCATCGATATCGAAGGTCACTTCAATTTGAGGAACACCTCGTTGTGCTGGAGGAATGCTATCTAAAATGAAACGACCAATTGTTTTATTGTCGTTAGCCATTGGACGCTCACCTTGAATGATATGAATTTCTACAGAAGGTTGATTGTCGGCAGCAGTTGAGAATGTTTCCGTTTTCTTGGAAGGGATGGTTGTGTTTGACTCAATCATTTTTGTCATTACACCACCCATTGTTTCAATACCTAAGCTCAAAGGGGTAACATCTAACAACAAGATATCTTTAACTTCACCGGTTAACACACCGCCTTGAATACAAGCACCAATTGCAACAACTTCATCCGGATTTACACCTTTACTTGGAGTTCTTCCGAAGAAATCTTCAACCAATTTTTGAATTGCAGGAATACGCGTAGAACCACCAACTAAAATAACTTCATCAATATCGCTTGAAGACATACCTGCATCTTTCAAAGCTTTTTTGCAAGGCTCAAGCGTTCTTTGAATCAATGATTCAGCCAATTGCTCAAACTTGCTTCTTGTCATTTTACGCACTAAATGCTTCGGCACACCATCAATTGCAGTAACATAAGGCAAATTGATATCTGTTTCGGTGCTACTTGACAATTCAATTTTTGCTTTTTCAGCCGCTTCCTTCAAACGTTGCAACGCCATTGGATCTTTGCGCAAGTCAATGTTTTCATCGTTTTTAAATTCATCTGCCAACCAGTCAATAATGACTTGGTCAAAATCGTCACCACCTAAATGGGTATCTCCATTTGTACTTTTTACTTCAAAAACACCATCTCCCAATTCAAGAACAGAAACGTCGAACGTTCCACCACCTAAATCGTAAACAGCAATCTTAATATCGCGATCAGTTTTATCTAATCCATAAGCCAAAGCCGCAGCAGTTGGTTCGTTAATGATACGTTCAACTTTTAAACCTGCAATTTCACCAGCCTCTTTTGTTGCTTGACGCTGAGCATCATTAAAATAAGCAGGTACCGTAATTACCGCACGCGTAACTTCTTGTCCTAAGTAATCTTCGGCAGTTTTCTTCATTTTTTGAAGCACCATAGCACTGATTTCTTGAGGAGTAAATTGGCGATCACCAATTTTAACACGAGGGGTATCGTTATCACCTTTCACAACTTCGTAAGGCACTCGACCCATTTCAGTAATCATCGAAGAGTATTTTTCTCCCATGAAACGTTTGATCGACTGCACAGTGTGCGTTGGATTGGTAATGGCTTGACGCTTTGCAGGGTCACCCACTTTACGCTCTCCGTTACCATTGTCCATAAACGCAACAATTGATGGCGTAGTTCTACGGCCTTCGCTGTTTGCGATTACCACAGGTTCGTTACCTTCTAATACTGCCACGCAACTGTTGGTTGTTCCTAAGTCAATTCCAATTATTTTACTCATGATTTTTTGTTTCCTTTCCTTGGTTTATGTCAAAGGAAATGCCAAGCATAAAATGCAACTACTTAACTGCCGAATTGTCATAATGTGTCAGTTTCCCATGCGAAAAAAAAGAACAAAAAGTCAAATTGACGTGACAAAGGGCCAAAAATTGAATACAAACTTGATCGATTGTATTGAGTAAATTATTCATGAGGGATAAAGATCCCTTTAAATTCAGAAAATATTATTGAATAAAATTCAAAGCCTTGGTATAAGGACTTGTTTGCAAATTCTTTACAGACGCCGGGTCAAATTTAATGCCACTGATTTCTTGTTTGCAGCGACTGGCGAACAACCCTAATCCACCTTTTACATTGCTATATTCAGATTGCTTCTGAACAATTCCAATAGATGGTTCATTTACCGAGATATAATCAACTAAGTCTTGGTTCCCTCCATAAAATATTGCACCTACAGATTTAATCCTATGCAAATAATTGGGATCTGCATTGATGGTATTCCCTAAAAATTGCAAAAATGCAGTTTTTTCAATTTTACGAATCAAGTCACCCGAGGAAACTTGAAAATTACTCACCATATTCCATATTGCAGTTTTAGTTACTTTAACAGAAGTATCGTTCGTATTTATTTCTTCGTATTCAACCGTAAATTTAATGTCGTAAGCTTTTGAATTCAAACCTGGAGAACACAATACCGTGATATAATCTGTTCCTAATGAGAATATTGATTTTTTACTTGTAAAAGGGGCACGAATACTTGCGGTTGAAACTGTTTTTGTTCTTGCATTCACAGCGATTCCGGTTATGGGATTACGAACATTGATTTCGTATTCTCTCCCTTCCGATAGCTTTCGAGATGTTTGCCATAAAAAGTTTACATCATTGTTGAAAATGCCTGAATCTTTTGGCAACTTATTGATTCTTATTAAAGGAATGACCTCTCCTGTATTTAAATCTGTAATTGAAGCACGAACTGAATCTAGATATAAACTATCCGCAATTTGTGCAACCTGATAGGCACTTTGCTTTTCATTTAAAAATGCTTTATTGATTTTTATGTACTGAATGGAATCGTTGGCGTCTAGCAATCCATAAATAATGATGGTTTCTTTCCAATCAGCATTGATATCAACCTCGTTTTCGCAAGAAGTTGTGGCTATCGAAAATAAAAAACCAAACAATAAAACGTAAGAATACCGCTTAAAAAAATCTTCCATCACATTCTGTCAAAACACAAAGATAGTTTAAAAATGAAAATATTCAATTGCAAAAACTCCAATTTATGTCAAGTAAATCGGTTCGTTTTAATGGTATTTACAAATAATATTCTTGGATATTTCAATAAACCAAGATAAATGTACAAATTTGCATTACAAAAGACCAATATGTCAGTACATCGAGAAGATAAAAAAATCACTACACATGTGCTTCACGAAATGAAGTCGAGGGGTGAAAAAATTTCTATGCTTACAGCATATGATTATTCCACAGCAACCATCATAGATGACGCTGGGATAGACGTTATACTGGTTGGCGACAGTGCCTCGAATGTGATGGCCGGACATGAAACCACATTGCCAATAACACTCGATCAAATGATCTATCATGCAAGCAGCGTTGTGAGAGGCGTAAATAGAGCCCTTGTGGTTGTTGATTTGCCTTTTGGTAGCTACCAAGGAAACTCAAAAGAAGCTTTAAACAGTACCATCAGAATCATGAAGGAAAGCGGTGCCCACGCAATTAAAATGGAAGGTGGCGAAGAAATCATTGAAAGTATTAAACGAATTTTAACGGCTGGCGTTCCTGTAATGGGCCATTTGGGATTAACCCCGCAAAGCATATACAAATTTGGAACCTATACCGTGCGCGCAACTGAAAATGACGAAGCTGAGAAATTATTAAGAGATAGTAAACTCCTTGAAGAAGCGGGTTGCTTTGCGTTGGTTTTGGAGAAAATTCCTGCCGAATTGGCAAAACGCGTTGCAGATACTGTGAGCATCCCTGTAATTGGAATTGGAGCAGGTAGCGGCGTTGACGGACAAGTTTTGGTTGTTCATGACATGTTGGGCATTACCAAACAGTTTAATCCAAGATTTCTACGTAGATATTTAAACTTGTACGACGAAATCAAAGGGGCAGTTCAACAATACATAACCGATGTAAAATCAGTTGATTTTCCTAACGATAAGGAGAAATACTGAACGGTTAGAAGGATTAGAAGGATTAGAAAGATTAGAGGGATTAGATATAAACATTAAACGCTAAACTTTAAATATGTTTATGAATGTTTATAAGGGTTCAAGTTTACTTATAAACCGATAAGCTTATAAGCCCATAAACAAATAAGCATATAAGCCCATAAGCAAAAAAAAAGGTGCGAAAATTTTCGCACCTTTTTTTTTATGTTTTGCAACCTAATTATTTTGCTGCAGTTAAACGCATTTTTCTGCGTGTTGGTTTGTCTTCTTTAATTTCAGCGAAAGCAGCGATACCACTTACGTGTTGATCTACGAGAATACGACCACAATGTTCGCAATCAATAATTTTGTAATGCGCTCGAATGTCGGAGTGACGCTGAGGAGGAATCTTTGAGAAACATCCACCGCAAGATCCACGCATGATTGGAGCAACCGCAACACCATTCTTCATGTTTTCACGAATTCTATGGTATGCACGGAAATAACGCTCATCTAATTTCTTAGCTGCACCTTCGCGGTCTTTGTTCAACTTCTGAATTTCTTCTTCGTTCTCTTTTTCAATTTCTGTTAATTCAGCTTTCTTGAATTCTAAATCGGCACGACGACTTTCTAAAGCCGCTTTAGCTTGCTCTAAAACTTCAGTTTTAGCTTCAACTTGTTTAACGTATTCGCGAATTTTTTTCTCAGCAGTTAAAATTTCCAATCCAGCAATTTCTTTTTCTTTGTCAATCGCTTCGAATTCACGACTGTTTTTGATATTATTTAATTGATCTTCGTATTTTTCAATTAATCTTTGGAAATCTTTTATGGCCAATTTTTTATTAGCCGCCTCATGGTTTAAAGAACCAATCTCTTCATTGAAATGATCTACTCTGGTTTCGAAACCAGCAATATCATCTTCCAAATCCGATACTTCCATCGGCAATTCACCCAATACGGCTCTCAAATTGTCAATTTTATTGTCAATTTGTTGAAGCTTCCAAAGGTCTTGTAGTTTTTTCTCAACGGTTACATCCATGTTTTATCGATAATATTGAATAGGGTTGGTATTAGTATGTGCAAAAATGGTTGCAAAATTAGGGAATTTTTTTGATAAAATGTCCATTATCAAATCAATCGTGTATTTTTCGCTCTCAAAATGACCAATATCGCAAATCATCAATTGCTTCTCTGCATCAAAAAATTCATGGTATTTGATGTCCGAACTGATGTAAACATCAGCATTGACTGACTTTGCCCTCTGAATTAAAAAGGCTCCCGAACCACCACAAATTGCAACTTTTTTAATTTCTACACCAAAAAATTCCGTATGCTTAAACACGTCTAATTCCATTTTTTCTTTCAAATGATTTAAAAAATCGATTTTCGACATCGAATTTGCCAATTCACCAACCACGCCACTTCCAAATTCATGAACAGCATTTTCCATTGTCACCAAATGGTAGGCAACTTCTTCATAAGGATGCGCATCAAACATAGCTGATAAAATCTCAGATGATTTCCAAGCTGGAAAAACAACTTCTATTTTTGTCTCAGTTAAAACTTCTCTCGTGCCCAGTTGGCCAATTGTTGGTTTCGAGCCATCATTTGGCTTGAAACTCCCTTGTCCCTCATGAGAAAAACCACATTCACTGTAATTCCCGATGTTTCCAGCACCCGCGGTAAACAAGGCATCTGTCAATGTTTGAGCGTTATCAGTTGGCACAAAAACACTTAATTTTTGAAGGATATTTTTCTTTGGCTGCAATACTTTTAAATGATTTAGCTCCAATTTTTGAGCAATCTTTTCATTCACACCATGTTTTAAAACATTGTCGAGGTTGGTATGACAGGCATACAAAGCAATGTTGTGTTGAATGGCCTTAACAACAGCCCGTTGAACATCGTTCTGTCCAACCAAGCGTTTCAATCCCCCAAAAATCAAAGGATGATGTGCAATTACAAGGTTGCAATTTTTTGCGATTGCTTCATCAATTACGGCTTCAGTGCAATCTAAACACACAAGAGCTTGATGAATTTCTTGATTTTTATTTCCCACCAATAATCCGCTATTGTCATATGGCTCTTGAAGATACAATGGTGCAATAGACTCAATTTCATGAATAATTTGGAATAGTTTCACCGACATTTTTCAAATCTCTAACTTTTCCTTGAACTTTGCACTTAAATTGTGAAAAAAGCCGTCTTAAAAAAAGGAAAAGAAATTGCCATTGGTCGCAAGCACCCATGGATTTTCAGTGGAGCACTCCATTCTATAGATCCATGTTCAGCAGGTGACCTTGTTCAAGTTTATGATTCTCAAGACAATTGGCTTGCTTGCGGACATGTTGGCGATGGAAGTATTGCCGTGCGGATTTTGTCGTTTACTCAACAAGAAATAAACAATCAATTTTGGATTGACCGCATTCAAAATTGTAAAAATTTGAGGGAAAAGTTAAATTTAGGCATCAACCACCCCACCAATGCATTCAGATTGGTGCATGGTGAAGGCGATTTACTTCCTGGTTTAATCATTGATATTTACGCCAATACTGCAGTGATTCAAGCACATACAGATGGAATGTATTTATGTTTAGACGAAATTTCAAACGCCATCCAAACTGTTTTTGGCAAAGAAATTGAACATATTTACAGCAAGAGCAGCGCCGCCATGCACGACCCAGAAATTATAGACGAGTTCTTATTGGGGACACAAGAAGAAACCATTGCCACCGAAAATCACATGAACTTTAAAGTGAACTGGGTTACGGGACAAAAAACAGGATTTTTCCTAGATCAACGCGAAAATCGATCCTTATTAAATCATTATTCAAAGGGCAAAACGGTGTTAAATACCTTTTCTTATTCTGGGGGATTCAGTGTTGCTGCTTTAATGGGCGGTGCCGAAAAAGTTATTTCCGTTGACATTTCCCAAATCGCAGTGAATTTATCCGAAGAAAATGTTGCACTCAACAACCTCAATTCTGCGCATGAAGCCATCCAAGCTGATGTCATGAAATATTTAAAGGATGTTGAAGAACTTTATGATATTGTGGTTTTAGATCCTCCTGCGTTTGCAAAAAGCATGAACAAGAAACACCAAGCAACGATGGGATATAAACGATTGAATATATACGGATTGAACAGGGTGAAGCCTGGTGGATTATTGTTTACATTTTCTTGTAGCCAAGTCATTGATGAAAAACTATTTGCAAACACGGTAACAGCTGCTGCAATTGAAGTTGGTAGGAATTGTAGGATTTTACATCGACTCGGACAAGGACCAGACCATCCTGTGAATATTTTTCACCCAGAAGGTCATTATTTGAAGGGACTTGTGCTTGAGGTAGAATAAGCATCAAGGCGCATAAACTGTGTTTCCAAGAATGACATCTGGAATGATCACATAAACCTTTTTAACCCCTATAAAATATCGGAATACCGCCCTCCCATTGTGCTTTATTGGAGGATTTACGCTCGTGTTTACTTGAAGTTCGACGTTGGGCATATCTTTGTTTGTAGGGAATTCTATGCGCGACATGATCCTGAATGATTGTCCTTTACGCAGTGGATTTGAAGATTTATTCAAGATCAAACCAGCAGAGCCCACCTTTTCATCCATCCAAAGGGAATCTACCCTGAGAAAATCTGATTTCACTTTAGAACCGCAATTGACTTTTGTTTTGCAGTAGATGAGTACATTATAAACAATTGGAGCGCCATAAACACCTGGGTAAAACCGACTTAAAACGACAGAGTCGATTTTAATTTCTTTGGTTTCTGGAAATTTTATTTTAGGTTGAGGTTTACGTTTAACGGGCTGTGCAAAAACAGAAAACACCATGAAACAAAGCAAAAAGCTTAGGAAATTTCTCATAATAACGAATATACGAAAAAAATTACTTTTGAGCAAATCGATAAAAGACATATGCCACAGGAACAAAAAGTAGATTTGGCAACCAAACTGCGAGATGAGCAGGGAGCACATTTGTATTGCCCAAACTCACAAAATATTTGCTAAAAAACAAGAAGAACAAGATCACGAAAATACCTACCCCCAAAGCAATGCCCAATCCACCTCGCGACTTTCTGCCAGCAACAGAAACTGCAATTACAATTAAAATAAATGTACTGAATGGAGAAGCTATGCGTCGGTACTTCTCTGTTTCTAAGGCTTGTACGTTAGGAGAACCCCTTAAACGTTCCTTTTGAATAAACGACTCCAATTCATTTTGGTTGAGCGATTGAACATCTTCCACCCTAAAGAAAAAGTTGTCTGGGTTAAATCCAATTGCTGTATCTAAATAAGGTATACTGTTGATGCGTTGATTTCCATTGGCGAGAAACTCGCGTTGGGTTACAATTTCCAATCTCCACGTTTTACGAATTGGTTCCCAGCGTATAAAACGCCCAAACAACACACTCGATAATTCTTGTCCTTTGTACTGCTCCAATGTCACACCTATTCCCGAACTGTCATGGTTGCTAAAATACTCCATGTACATAACCACACCTGGCTTAATTTGTCGGTAAATGGCCGATCTAGATTCAGACCAATAGTCCCTCAAATAAGTATTTTCAAATTTCACCCTCTTTTTATCAGAAATTGGGATGATCCAAGCGTTGAGCATATAGCTGCCGAAGGCAAAAAGTGCACCAACTGCAAGGTACGGCACCAAGATCCTGCGCAATGAAAGCCCACCAGCGAGCATTGAAATAATTTCAGTCCTAGAGGCCAATCTTGAAGTGAAATACAAGACAGAAATAAAGATAAATATGGGGCTAAAGGTATTCAGTAACGTTGGAATGAAACTTACATAATACACCGTGAAAATTTCACTAATTGGTGCATTTTTTTGAAGGAAATCGTCTAATTTTTCAGCAATGTCAAATATGATGATGATAATGATAAAGAGTAAAATTGTGACAAAAAAAGTTTTAATGAACTTTTTTGCGATATACAGGTCTAACTCTTTAAAAAATCTCATTATAACTTTCGATTAACTGTTTTAAGTACAGAAGCTTTCCAAATATGAAATTCGTTATTTTTGATGTGTATTCTTGCTTCACGCACCAACCACAAATAGAACTTAAGGTTTTGCAAACTGGCTACAATTGGACCCAGCATTTCACCAGCAACAAACAAATGTCTTAAATAAGCCAATGAATATTCAGGTGTCAACCATGAATCAATTGGATCAAAGTTATCGGCCCATTTTTTATTTCGGATATTGATGATTCCTTCTCTGGTAAAAATCATTCCATTTCTACCATTTCTTGTGGGCATCACACAGTCGAACATATCTACGCCTAAAGCAATCGATTCCAAAATATTTTCTGGAGTACCAACACCCATCAAATAACGTGGTTTATCGTGAGGTAAAATATTGCAAACCAATTCTGTCATGGCATACATATCTTCATGGGGTTCGCCAACACTTAAACCACCAATTGCATAGCCACCAGCTTCATGCTTACAAACGTATTCTGCACTTTGTTTGCGCAAATCTGGATAAACACTTCCTTGAACAATTGGAAATAGCTCTTGATGATGACCATATTTAGGTTCAGTTTCATGGAATCTTTTCATGCAGCGATCTAACCAACGATGGGTCATGTGCATGCTTTTTTCAGCATAATTTTTTTCGCAGGGATAAGGAGTACATTCATCAAATGCCATGATGATATCGGCGCCTAAGGTGCGTTGAATGTCCATGACATATTCAGGACTGAATAGGTGTTTTGAACCATCAATATGACTTTTAAAAGTGGCGCCTTCTTCCTTTATTTTTCGGGTACCAGAAAGTGAGTACACTTGATATCCCCCAGAATCGGTTAAAATTGGACGATTCCAGTTCGAAAATCCGTGAATACCGCCGGCTTTCTCCATAATGTCGAGACCTGGACGCAAGTATAAATGGTATGTATTGCCCAAAATGATATCGGCATTGATTTCATTTTCGAGAAAGTTTTTATGCAATCCTTTAACTGTAGCGGCTGTTCCAACAGGCATAAATATTGGAGTTTCAATGTTTCCGTGATCGGTTTCAATCACACCTGCCCTAGCCTTGGTAAAAGGATCTCTATGTTGTATTGTAAAATTCAATTTTGAGCCATTAAAGTGATACTAAAAAGCCTTGGAAAAATGCTACTCAATGAACCAGAAAAATAACTACCTGGCACACGCAAAAGTGCATTGTTTAATCCATTCGACATTTTCAATTCTATCGATAAATCAACGTAGTCCATTCTAAATTCAAAACCACCTCCAAATTCATAATAATAAGTATCTTCTTTAAGAGCAATAAGGGGTTTAGAATTTCCAATAACCAAATCTTCATTACTTTGAAAGTCATGAGACCAGCGCAATCCGCCCAAAACAAAAAAACCTGTATTGTTTGGCATATCGGAGCGGTATTTAATGGTTAATGGTATATCGAAACAAATCGATTCAATTTTAATTGTAGGGCCTGGAGCTTTCACCCATTGATACGTAACATTGCGAGAGTGCAGTTGCAACATTGTGAGCATTTTAAGCTCCCAATGTCGGGCAATTCTCAGGGCAACGCTTCCACCAAAACCACCACCCATCTGATCTTGTGGTAAAATATTGAGGAGTGAGTCGTTTCGTTGCCAAAAAACAGGATCCAAGCTTATTTTCATTTTCGCTTGAGTTGCAGAAAATGCAATTCCCCAAAAGAAATGTTTTCGATAAATTCGCAGAGGATCTTTAGGCGTCAATCTAAAATCTAAGGCGTAAGAGGTATCTATTCCAGTGGCTTTAGCCCCTGAAGTGAACCCAATTAAAAGCAATATGACAATTATTTTACGCAATGATATAAAGTACAGATTCCGAAGGTTAATGGTTTATAAGTAACGTTTGAAAATCCAGCAGCCTTTGCTCTTTGGCAAAATTCTTTTCCTTCCGGAAATTCGGCAACACTTTGAGGCAAATAGGTATAGGCAGTTGCGTCTTTGCTAAATAATCGGCCCAATGGTGGCAAAATAAATTTAAAGTAGAACCAATATAAACGACTAAAAATTGGATTTGTAGGTTTTGAAAACTCAAGAACCACCAAGCTGCCATTTTGTTTCAATACACGACACATATCAGATAGTCCTTTGTCTAATGTTTCAAAGTTACGCACACCAAAACTCACTGTTACTGCATCGAATTCTTCATTTTCAAAAGGTAAATTTTCAGAATCAGCTTGTTGCAAAACAATTCTATTGTTGAGGTTTAATTTTATCAATTTCACATCTCCAATATCGAGCATTCCACGGCTAATATCAACTCCAACTATTTGAGTGTCTGTGATTTTTGTTAATTCAATTGCCAAATCAGCGGTTCCTGTAGCCACATCTAAAATCTTTTTCGCATTTATTTTTTCAATAATTTTGCGTACTTTTTTTCTCCAAGAATAATCAATTCCTAAAGACAAAAAATGATTCAAAAAATCATACCGTGCAGAAATATTATCGAACATTTCCTCAACTTGTTGTTTTTTTGAAGCCTCAGACGACGGATTTGGTTTTACAGTTGCGTTCACAATGAATTTGAAAGTGCAAATATAAGCGATTCATCGTCGACCTGAAACAATTGAAACATCAAATATGAAAATCAAAACTGCAGATTATGTTGGAAGTTGGGAGCGCAATGTAGATATGCCCCATCGCGATAAGCCAGAATTTGCCTTTATTGGCAGGAGCAATGTTGGCAAATCATCGCTAATCAATATGTTAACTGAAAGAAATGGATTGGCAAAAACGAGTTCTACGCCTGGAAAAACTCAAACGCTGAACCTTTTCAATATCAATAATGAAATTCAAATTTGCGATTTGCCAGGATATGGCTATGCAAAAGTTTCGAAAGATAGAAGAGAAATTTTTGGCAAAATGATTGCATACTATTTGCGTGAACGACCAAATTTATTTTGCCTTTTTGTATTGCTTGATTTAAGAATCCCTCCTCAAAAAATTGATTTAGACTTCATTGCCGACTGTGGCGACAATAAAATACCAATCATAATTGTTGGTACCAAAGCCGATAAGCTAAAAACCGTTGAAGTAGAAGCCAATGCCCAAATTATCAAAGAAGCATTGTTAGAAATGTGGGAAGAAATTCCTCCGTTTATCATTAGTTCATCTGAAACCAAGCAAGGTTTCAAGGAGATTTGGTCGGTTGTTAAAACCGCTATTGCCGATTCTAAATAATTTCAGATTCAATTATCCCCACAAAAAAGAATACGCCTTTGCAATAATTTCTTGCATCGGCATTTCTTGGTGTCGGTAAGCACCCATTTTTGCAAAATCTTCCCTCATTTTTTCAATCAACTGTGAAGATTTTTCCTCCCGCTGATTCAATGCACCAATGGCACATAGCCACTCTATGGCTAAAACAATTTTGGTATTTTCAATCACCCTTAGCAATTTTGTAGCAGCATTTGCACCCATACTCACATGGTCTTCTTGCCCATTGCTACTCACAATGCTATCAACACTTGCAGGTGTGCACAATTGCTTGTTCTGACTCACCAACGATGCTGCGGTGTATTGCGCAATCATATATCCACTATCCAATCCTGCGCCATCAGCTAAATATGGCGTTAAACCTCTTTGACCGCTCACCAATAAATAAGTTCTGCGCTCGCTGATGTTGGCAAATTCGGCCACTGCCATTGCACAATAATCCAATGTCAATGCCAAAGGTTGCCCGTGAAAATTTCCTCCAGAAACAACCATGTTTTCTTCTTCAAAAACGTTTGGATTGTCAGTCACCGAATTTAATTCAGTTTCCCAAACTTGAAAACAATGTTGCAACGCATCATACGATGCACCGTGCACCTGAGGGATGCACCTAAAACTATATTGATCTTGAACTTGCACCTTTGTTTTCGCTGCAATTTCTGACCCTTTTAAAACCTCTCTAATTTCTTTAGCAGCAGTCAATTGACCTGCATGAGGACGAACCCTATGAATGGCCTCTGTAAATGGTTCTAACCGACAATCAAAACCATCGATACTTGCACCCGCAATGAGTGGTAATTTACCAATTATATTTGTAATGTCTTTATACGCATCTACTGCATGCGAAAGCATGAATTGCGTACCATTGATGAGTGCTAAAGCCTCTTTGGGACCTAATTTTATAGGTTCAAATCCCTCAGAATTTAACCATGCCGAAGCTGCTAAAATTTGACCATTCACCTTAACATTCCCTTTGCCAATTAAAGGAAGTGCCATTTGCGAAAGCGGCGCCAAATCACCCGATGCACCCAAAGAACCTTGCGATGTAACCACAGGGGAAATTGAATGGTTGAGCATATATGCCAATCTTTCAAAAATAATGGGCCTTACGGCAGAATGTCCTTTACTCATGTTGAGCAATTTTAGCCACAACATATTTCTCACCAAGCCGTCTTTCAAGGGTTCACCTACCCCAGCGGCGTGTGTAATGAGTAGATTTTCTTGCAATTCGCTGAGTTGTTCGTTCGACACAACAACATTTTGGAGGGACCCAAATCCGGTGTTCACACCATAAACTGGCGCAGTGGCATTGTCCATATATCGCTGTAAAAAATCAACGCTATTTTGCATTGTTTTTCTCACTGAATCGGTTAATTCAACGTTTTTACCAATATTTTGGATGGCTTCCGAAAGCGTATAGTGATTATTCATGGTTTAATTTTGATGAAATTTGTTTGGCTTCTACTATTTCTTGAGTCCCACTAAATAAATTCTTAAGTGACACAGTTCCGTTTTCAAACTCTGTTTGACCAATGATTGCCGCATATCCGAACCCTTTGGCGTTGGCATAATCCAATTGTTTTTTAATTTTTACGGCACCTGGGTAAACTTCATTGGAAATACCTGCATTCCTCAATTCTCTTGAAATGTTGTTGGCATAAACAAGTGATTCATGATCCATTGCACAAATCAATAGCTTTGGAGCATCGGTTAAATCTTCAGGAAATAAATTTGCAGCATCTAGATTGTCGTAAATTCGGTCTAACCCAAAAGAAACTCCCACCCCTGAAACGTCTTTTAATCCAAATATTCCGGTAAGGTTATCATATCTTCCGCCGCCGCCAATGCTACCAATTCTGAAGTCTTCAGGTAAACGTTTATCGTTGACTACAACTTCAAAAACACAACCTGTGTAATAACTGAGTCCTCTGGCAAGGGTTAAATCAATTTGAACATTCGAAGTGTCCCCCAACAAGTTACAAAGCAATTGCAGGTCGGCAATTCCTTTGTTTAAGGATTCGTTTTGTATTGGTTCATAGCTTTTTAAAGCTTGAATGGTTTGATTAAAATCACCAATTTTACGGGTTTCACAGAGCCATTTCCATGCATCAACTGCATGTGATAAATTCTTAATATTTAATTCGTTCACCACGCCATCTTCGCCTATTTTATCGGCCTTATCGATGATCACCATAAACTGATTCCAGTTTTCTTGACTTCCAAGAACCGGCAAAAATGCATCTAAAATTCCGCGGTGGTTAAAACGAACCACAATACCTAGGTTTAATTTTTGGAAAACCTCTTGGTACATTTCAACGAGTTCAGCTTCGGAAACAATTGAATTTGCACCCACCACGTCTATATCACATTGCCAAAATTCGCGGTATCTTCCTTTTTGTGGTCTATCAGCGCGCCAAACTGGTTGCATTTGATAGCGTTTGAAAGGAAAATGAATTTTATCGCGGTTCATCACAACAAACCGTGCGAGTGGCACTGTTAAATCGTAACGCAAACCTCTATCTGCAATTTGAGGGATGAGGGCTTTTGAATTTTTTTCGGCTAGAAATTGCTCATTGGCTTTCGAAAGAAAGTCGCCAGAATTGAGTACCTTAAAGAGCAATTGATCACCTTCATCGCCATATTTTCCCTGAAGTGTTTTCAAATTTTCGATGGAAGGGGTTTCAATTGCACCAAAACCATGTAGTCTAAACACCGATTCCATGATATTTAAAATATATTTTCTTCTCAACATCATTTGCGGAGAAAAATCGCGGGTTCCGGATGGCAATTGAGGCTTTTCCATACTGCGAAATTAAAATAGAAAATGCCTCTTTCCTAAATTTTAAAAAAGGTTTTGCTTTTGGCATATTCTTTGCATTAAATTTGGGGCAATGAATATCAAACAAAGTATCGCAATATTGGCGTTTGTTTTTGGAGGGATTTTCAGTCTTCAAGCTCAAACAGAAACTGTGCCATCAGTATCAGTGAAAAATATCAACGGTGAAACTGTAGACTTCTTAAAAAGCATTGAACCGGGTAAAATTACCATCATTTCATTTTGGGCAACTTGGTGTGCTCCTTGTATAAAAGAACTTCAAGCCATTGACGCAAAATATGCTGAGTGGCAAGAAAAATACAATGTAAAATTAGTGGCAGTAACCATTGACGATTCTAGAAACGTAAAAAAAGTAAAACCAAAAGTTCTTGGTGAAGGTTGGACATACGAAATCATTATCGACGAAAACCAAGATTTAGCAAGGGCCATGAACGTAAACAATCCTCCAATGACATTCATTGTAAACACAGAAGGTAAAATTGTTTATTCGCACCAAGGTTACACTCCGGGTGCAGAAGATGAACTTGAAAAAGAATTGGCTGCAATTAAAAAATAATTTATTTTTTTGCAGATATCGCAACAAAAAAGGCTTCCAAACGGAAGCCTTTTTTGTTATAAAATTTCTTCTGGTAAAGGAATTTTTGAATTTGTTTCAATTTTAATTCCCCGCACTCCTGCCCCATTTGCGCAAGTTACGTCTCGATCTCTATCGCCAATCATGAGCGATAATTCTGGATTGATTTTGAACCGATGCAACGCTCTTTCAACCATTAAACTACCGGGTTTACGACATAAACATTTTCCATTGTGAGCTTCGTGATGTGAACAATAATAAAACGCCTCAATTTCAAACCCTCTAAACACACATTCGCCTTGTAAATATTGATGCATGGCATGAACCTCGTCTTCAGAATATAACCCCTTTGCCAATCCACCTTGATTGGTAATCACAATCAATTTATAACCCGCATCATACCATTTTTTTAAAGTTTCTAAAACGTTCGGTAAAATTACAAAATCTTCTAGGCTTGTTGTGTAATCTCCAGGATCGTGGTTAATTACCCCATCTCTGTCTAAAAAAAGTGCTTTATTTGTATAAGTTTGCATGAGCGAATTCAAATTTTAAACAAAATAACTTAATTTTGTGCATATTCACGAATGAATCCTTATTTAGTCATCATACCAACCTACAATGAAATCGAAAATATCGATGCTATGATTCACAGAGTCATGGGCTTAGAGAAGAAAATCGATTTACTCATTGTTGATGACAATTCCCCAGACGGAACTGCCGAAGTTGTAAAATCGCTCCAAAACACTTATCCAAACCAATTGCATCTTTTGCAACGGGCTGATAAAAATGGACTTGGCACCGCGTACATTGCAGGTTTTCATTGGGCGTTAGAAAGACCATATGAATACATCTGCGAAATGGATTGTGATTTTTCACACCCTGTAGATCAATTGCCAAATTTATTTGAGAAGTGTGAACAAGGGGCCGACGTTTGTGTAGGTTCTCGATATTATGGCGGTGTGGTGAATGTGGTAAACTGGCCAATGGGCAGGGTTTTAATGAGCTATTACGCAAGTAAATATGTTCAATTTGTTACAGGGTTAAATATTGCAGATACAACTGCAGGTTTTGTTTGTTACAAAAGAGAAGTGTTAGAGAAAATTGGCATCGATGAAATTAAATTCCGCGGTTATGCTTTCCAAATTGAAATGAAATTTAGAGCATCACGCAGAGGATATAAAATTGTTGAACATCCAATTATTTTCACCGATAGAACTGCTGGAACTTCTAAAATGAGCACCAAAATATTCAGAGAAGCTCTTTTTGGGGTTTTAGAATTGAAAATTAAAAGCATTTTCGGAAAGTTATAATGGCACTCCAAACCATTAAAAATAATGCCAACTATTCGCACTAACTCAATAATACCAGTGATTTAAAGAGGTTCTGTTTAATTTGACGTTAAATTACGCTATATTGCGATTGAAACTAACGAAACCACTCTATGAAAAACTTCCTATTTATTGCGTTGCTTTTATTTGCAACCACATCTACTCAAGCACAAACCGTAAGATCAAAAGATAAATACGGTGACAAAATTGTTTATATTGACGGAGAAACTCTAAAATCCAAAGATAAATATGGTGACAAACTTTATCATTTTGATGGACAAACCGTAAGGGTCAAAGACAAATATGGTGATAAGATTTATTATATCGATGGACAAACAATTAGGTCAAAAGACAAGTACGGCGATAAACTTTATTTTTTTGATGGTCAAACAATTCGTGCAAAAGATAAGTATGGCGACAAACTCTATTACATCGACAATCAGACTATCAGAGCCACGGATAAATACGGTGACAAAATATACTATTTTGAGGGACTACCTGAAAAATGGGTCATTGTTTGCTTAATTCGATAAGATTCAATGCCCTAAGAGAATTTAATGATTAGAAGGATTAGAGTGATTAGACGAACTCTAATAAGCATATAAATAATAAATGGGTTATGAGGTTTATCATTGTTGGAACTCTTTAAAGCCAATAAGCCAATTAACCCTTAAACACTAAACATTAAACTTAAACACTAAACTTTAAACTTAAACACTAAACTTTAAACATTAAACTTATTTACCTACCTTTGCAGTAATAAAAAAATGGACGGAGAACCCCGAAGTCATACTATAAATTATGTTACGCGTTTATTTCAAACGACAAAATCGCGTGCACAAGGTGCAGAACTTGTCTCAAATAGAGACAATGGAAGAATTGGTATGGATTGACCTCCAAGATCCTACATCTTCAGAAATCAAAGACGTTGAAGCCCATTTTGAATTCAAATTCCAGTCGCGACAAGAACAATTAGAAATTGAAAGTTCATCGCGTTACTTCGAAACCGATGATGAAATCATTGCCAACAGTAACTTCCTTCAGTTAAGTCCCGATGGTACACAATTTTTTTCTCACGCTGTATCCTTCATCCTTCAAGATGAAATCCTTTTTACTTATAGAGATTCAGACCTCACCGCTTTTTCAGAATGTGTAAAGAAAATTAAAGGTGCCGGTAGATTTTTCCATAGCGGAAAACAAATCATGGCCACACTTCTTGAAATGGGAGTGGATAATGATGCCGATATTCTCGAAAACTTAGCACGCCAAGTCAGCGGTTTGTCAAAGGACATGACCTTCGACAAAGACCCAGATGAAGAACTCATTTTGAATATCAACAGGGTTCAGGAATTAACAATGGAACTTCGCCAAAATGCTGTCGATAAACAACGTGTATTGTCGGCAATTTTAAAAAGCAAAGAGTTTGAAGGCGAAGATTATGAACGATTGAGAATTGTCATTAAAGACATCAATTCGCTCATCGACCATACGAGTTTCAATTTCGAGCGTTTGGAATATTTACAAAACACGTTCATGGGTTTGATTAACATTGAACAGAACAAAATCATCAAGATTTTTACTGTTGCCAGTGTTATATTCATGCCTCCTACCCTCATTGCGAGCATTTATGGAATGAATTTCGAATTCATCAATGAATATAAATGGCGTTACGGATTTTTGTTTGCAATTGGCTTGATGATCATTTCATCTTTGAGCACTTTGTATTTCTTCCGAAGAAGACGTTGGTTATAATTAAAAGTCATTCTCAAAAACCAAATACCCTTATTTTTGTTTATTTTTTATGCTTTGGATTTTTTCTTTTGTTTCATTTTTTACATCCACTCCAAATTATGCGCTCATTAGGCAAACCTACCAGAATGCCATTTCGAACCATAATGAGGTTTCAAAGCTAACATCCCTCACTGCACCATATAGGAATTCAGACCCTATTGCTAGGGCTTTTTATGGTTCAGCACAAGCCTTTGAGGCAAAAAATGCGACATGGGTTTCTACGAAAGTGAAATATGCAAAAAATGCACATTCCAATTTAAACAATAGTGTTATTTTAGCTCCTAACAATGTTGAAATTCGTTTCTTGAGGTTTAGTTTTGAATACAAGACTCCCACAATTTTAGGCATGAAAAATCACATCGCTGAAGACAAAGCTTTTCTGCTAAAAAACACAAAATCCACAGAACCTCTGTGGACTTTGATGAAATCTTTTTATCAAAAATGCTCTGAATTCACTCAGGCAGAAAAGGAAAATTTAATTAAGCGTTAATTGCTGCAATACCCGGAAGTTCTTTTCCCTCAAAGTATTCCAATAAGGCTCCACCGCCAGTACTCACATAACTCACTTGGTTTTCAACCCCAAATTTGTAGACCGCTGCAGCGCTATCGCCACCTCCAATTAAACTGAAAGCTCCTTTATTTGTTGCTTCTGCAACCGCTTCAGCAATGGTTTTGGTTCCATTTTCAAATGCTTCCATTTCAAAGACACCCATAGGTCCATTCCACAAAATGGTTTTACTCTTTAAAACCACTTCTTTAAAATCACTCGCTGCTTGTTGTCCAATGTCTAAACCCATCCATCCCGAAGGAATTTCGTTGCTTGCACTATTGTTGGTTGATGCATCTGGAGCAAATTTATCGGCAATGGTAGAATCTAATGGCAAATAAATATTTACCCCTTTCTCTTTTGCTTTTTGAAGGATTTCCAAGCAGGTATCTAAACGTTCGTCTTCACACAAAGAATTGCCTATTGTGCCTCCTAAAGCCTTGAAAAACGTATATGCCATTCCACCACCAATAATGATGTTATTGGCAATATTTAAGAGATTTTCTACAATTAGAATTTTATCTGAAACCTTTGCACCTCCAACAATGGCGGTGAATGGACGGTCAGGATTTGCCATCACTTTAATTGCATTCTCAACTTCCTGAGCCATTACATAACCAAACGCTTTTTTGCCTGGGAAAAACTCAGCAATGATTGCCGTAGAAGCATGCGCTCTATGTGCAGTTCCAAAGGCATCATTCATATAAAACGTTCCCAATTTGGCTAATTTTTCTGTAAATGCTCTATCTCCTTTTGTTTCTTCCTTATAAAATCTCAAGTTTTCAAGCAACAAAACTTGTCCAGCTTGCAAGGCCGATGCTTTTTCAACTGCCTGATCGCCAATGGAATCATTGGCAAAATCAACTGGAGTTTGCAATAAATCACTCAAATGGTTTACAATGTGTTTCAATGAGAATTTATCTTCTGGACCTTCTTTCGGGCGACCCAAATGACTCATAATGATTACCGAGCCACCGTCCCTCAAAATCTT
Organism: Chitinophaga pinensis; assembly: GCA_945865625.1. Taxonomy (GTDB): domain Bacteria; phylum Bacteroidota; class Bacteroidia; order NS11-12g; family UBA955; genus VMCP01. The sequence goes on along the minus strand of CAMBFD010000002.1, from coordinate 70,554 downwards.
TTGAATGGTTGGTATGGCAGCGCGCATTCTTGAATCGTCGGTGATTTGAAATTCCGCATTTAAAGGAACGTTGAAATCAACGCGTAACAAGACTTTTTCGCCCTTTAGGGAAACATTTTCGATTGAATTGTTCATTTATAGTGATTTTAAAAGGTTATTCATCCCAGTTTCTTTGGCAAGCAAACTTGAAATGTCTTCAATTTTAATTCTTGTTTGTTGCATGGTATCGCGGTGACGAATGGTTACATCGCCATTCACCAAGCTATCGTGATCTACCGTAATGCAAAAAGGAGTTCCAATGGCATCCATCCTGCGGTAACGCTTCCCAATGCTGTCTTTATCTTCAATGTACACATTGAAATCGAAACGCAAATCGTTGTAAATTTTCTCAGCCAATTCAGGCAAACCATCTTTTTTCACCAACGGCAAAATGGCACATTTTACTGGGGCAATTGCAGGGTGAAGTTTCAAAACGGTTCTGGTATCGCCATCTACTTCCTCTTCGTGAAAAGCTTGGCACATGGTTAATAAAAATAAACGATCTAATCCAATACTGGTTTCTACCACATAAGGAATATAACTTTCATTCGATTCTGGATCAAAATAGCGCAATTTTTTACCACTAAATTCTTCGTGTTTCCCTAAGTCAAAATCGGTACGAGAATGAATTCCCTCAACTTCTTTAAATCCGAAAGGGAAATCAAATTCAATGTCAACCGCAGCATTAGCATAATGGGCCAACTTTACGTGATCGTGATAACGGTATTTTGAATCTGGTGTTCCTAAAGATTTATGCCAACGCAAACGAGCATCTTTCCAAAACTCATACCATTGTAATTCGGTTCCTGGTTTGCAGAAAAACTGCATTTCCATTTGTTCGAATTCTTTCATACGCATGATAAATTGGCGTGCTACGATTTCATTTCTGAAGGCTTTTCCGGTTTGAGCAATCCCAAAAGGCAACTTCATTCGGCCTGTTTTTTGAACATTCAAGAAGTTCACAAAAATACCTTGAGCCGTTTCAGGACGTAGATACAATTGATCGTCGCCACCATCTAAAGCATTCATTTGAGTGCTATACATGAGGTTAAACTGACGCACATCTGTCCAATTTTTAGAGCCGCTAATAGGACAAACAATTCCTTCATCTTCAATGAGTTGCTTAATCATTGCAAGGTTACCAGTTTCCAATCCTTCTCTCAAAATATTGTCCATTTGGTCAATCTTTTGTTGATATTCCATCACTCTGGGATTGGTTGAACGGTACATTGCGGCATCGAAAGTTTCACCAAAGCGTTTTGCCGCTTTATCAATTTCTTTTTCAATTTTTTGGCGAATTTTCTCTTGATGATCTTCTATCAACACATCGGCACGGTAACGTTTTTTGCTGTCTTTATTGTCGATCATTGGATCATTAAATCCATCTATGTGACCACTGGCTTTCCAAACCTTAGGATGCATAAAAATGGCAGAATCTAATCCAACAATATTTTGATTCAGGCGTGTCATCGACAAATACCAATATTGGCGGAGGTTATTGCGGAGTTCTACCCCATTTTGTCCATAATCGTAAACTGCTGCCAATCCGCCGTAAATGTCGCTACTTGGAAATACAAAACCGTACTCTTTAGCGTGAGAAATGATTTTATCGAAGAGATTTGAATCGCTCATAAATTGGGCGCAAAGATACACAAAAAGAACTAGAAGCACGAAACGCGTAACACAGTGTTAATTTGCTTTCACAACAAGAAATGGTTATTTTTGTGTATCTTGAATGTATTTGAATTTTCGGAACAACAATTTTGGTGGATTTTGGTGCTTATCATCATTTCTGCAACATCGGGCATTTCGATATCAAGCTTTTTATGGATTCGCCGTAAAAAGAAGGTTTTAAACAATTTAGAGCGTTTGATTTATATCGAAAAAAACGAAGCTTTTGAAGCTAAAAATAGCAAGGCAAAAGATATTGAAGATGCTTTTAAAGAACTGTTTAAATCGAGAAAAATTGAAATGCAAAGGTTGCAACAACTCGAAAATTACAGAAGAGATTACATTGGAAATGTGGCTCACGAACTCAAAACGCCTCTGTTTTCTATTCAAGGTTACATTGAAACAATTTTAGATGACCCTAAGATAGACAAAGAAACCTTAGAGCTTTTTTTGAAAAAAGCCTATAAAAATGCCGATCGTTTGGGACAAATTGTAAACGACCTCGACACGATCACCAAATACGAAAGCGGATTTTTACAAATTGAAACCGAGAGGTTCGATATCTTAGCATTGGTGAATGAAGTCATTGAAGAGTTGGAAATCCAAGCCAAAGAAAAAAACATTCAAATCAATTGTCATTCAAAGTCGGAGCCGTATTGGATTGAAGCCGATAAAAGCAGAATCAGGCAAGTGCTTGTAAATCTTGGATACAACTCAATAAAGTATGGAAACCAAGGAGGCACAACAAATATAAAGCTCAGTAGCACGGGATTAAAGGTCATTGTTGAATTTGCCGACAACGGCATTGGCATTCCTTCACAGCATTTGGGAAGGGTGTTTGAACGTTTTTACAGGGTTGATAAACATAGAAATAGAGAAACGGGAGGAAGTGGTCTTGGACTGAGTATATGCAAACACATCATTGAAGCCCATGACGAAACCATTCGAGTGATGAGCACCGAAGGTGCAGGCTCTGTGTTTACCTTTACTTTGCCATGTGCTTAAAAATATGTTGAAAATTATACGCAGAATTGAGAATAATTGATTCGGTGTTTTTTGCTGAGGGACATTTAATCCCCTAATTTTGTAGAAAGTATGAATTGGCCAGATCAAGCAAACAACTCCGATATCCCTCCATTTTTAGATAATTTAAATACGCCGCAAATGCAGGCGGTGTTGCATACGGAAGGTCCCGTAATGATTATTGCTGGCGCTGGATCTGGGAAAACCAGGGTGCTTACAATTAGAATTGCCAATATCATTCACAAAGGCACCGATCCCTTCAATGTGCTTTCCCTCACATTTACCAATAAGGCCGCAAAAGAAATGCGCAACCGTATCGAAAAAATTGTGGGTGGCAATGCAAGAAATCTTTGGATGGGAACTTTTCACAGCGTGTTTGCCCGCATTTTACGACAAGAAGCCGAACGTTTAGGTTACCCCTCCAACTTTACCATTTACGATAGCGACGATAGCAAAAGTCTCATTAAAGCCATTTTAAAAGAGATGAATATCGACGATAAAATGTACAAACCAAACTTGGTTTTAGGGAGAATTTCGATGGCAAAAAACAACCTTATTTCTGCCACTGATTATTTCCAAAATGAAGAATTAATCAACCAAGATAAAGCATCCAACAGAAGTAAGTTTGCCGACATTTTCATGGCCTATTCTCAACGTTGCTTCAAAGCTGGAGCCATGGATTTCGATGATATTCTTGTCAATACCCATTTGCTGTTCAAAAACCACATTGATGTGCTCAACAAATGGCAGCATAAATTCAAATACATTTTGGTGGATGAGTATCAAGATACCAACCACGTGCAGTATATGATTACCAAAAAGCTGGCCGCTGTAACTCAAAATATTTGCGTTGTGGGCGACGATGCTCAAAGTATTTATGCCTTCCGCGGAGCGAACATTCAGAACATCCTAAATTTCGAAAGAGATTACCCCGAGGTAGCCACTTTTAAACTCGAGCAGAATTATAGAAGCACCAAAAACATCGTGAATGCCGCATCGAGCGTCATTAAAAACAATAAAAAACAACTCGAAAAAGAAGTTTGGACCGCCAACGAAGATGGCGATAAAATTAAAGTCATTCGCAATGCTTCCGACAGCGATGAAGGAAAGCGCGTTGCTGAATTTATTTTTGAAGATAAAAAAACCGAACATCTACCTAATAAAGCATTTGCCATTTTATACCGAACAAATGCTCAAAGCAGGGCCATGGAAGAAGCGCTTCGAAGGCAAGGTATCGATTATAGAATATATGGTGGAACTAGTTTCTATCAAAGAAAAGAGGTGAAAGACCTTCTCTCCTATCTGCGTTTTGTGATTAACCCAAATGATGAAGAAGCACTCAAAAGAATCATCAATTACCCAACAAGAGGCATTGGAGATACCACGCTCAATCGATTGATTTATTTATCGGGGGCTCACAACATTGGGTTGTGGGAAGTGATTCGCAACATTCGTAATTTCACGGAAATTGGAACCGGCGGGCCTAAAATTGAAAATTTTGGGATGATGATCCAAAGTTTCATCATGATGAATGAGAGCACCAATGCGTATGATTTGTCGACGCACATTGCCAAACAAACCGGCCTGATGCGCACATTATTTGAGGATAAATCTGTTGAGGGAATTTCAAAATACGAAAACATCACAGAGCTATTGAACGGTATTCAAGAGTTTGTAGAAGATGATGAAAGCGACAAAGACAAAACACTTGCCAACTTCCTTGAAGAAGTTGCCCTATATACCGATGATCAAAAAGACAAAGATCCCGACAGAGATTGTGTGTCGTTAATGACAATCCATGCCAGCAAAGGATTAGAATTCCCCATTGTTCATTTGGTGGGGATGGAAGAAAATCTATTCCCTTCACAAATGGCATTGATGAATCGTCAAGAGCTGGAAGAAGAACGCCGCTTATTTTATGTTGCTGTGACCAGAGCTGAGAAAAAGCTGTATTTAAGTTTTGCAACCAGTCGTTTTAGATACGGAAGTTTAATTCCATGCGAACCAAGTAGGTTCATTCAAGAAATAGATGCGAAGTATTTAGACATGAGTTTGGCGTCGCTCAAAGGCAAAAGTGTTTACCAAAGAAATGCCGATGACGATCAATTTGTGATGGCGAACAAGCCAACCTCCAACAAAAATATTTTCACAACACCAAAAACGGCGGCTCCTTTGCCACCTGAAGATCCAAATTTTGTACCTGGCGACATTTCAAACTTGAAAATTGGCGACATGGTGCAACACCAACGATTTGGAAGAGGTGTAGTTACAGAAATTGAAGGTGAAGGACAAAATAAAAAAGCAAAAGTAAATTTTGACAATATTGGTTCTAAAACACTGGTCTTAAAATTTGCAAAAATGAGAATTGTTTAGGTTTATTTGTTTCTGCCGTTTGGGAAATAACACAACAGATAAGCGAATAAAGAATATTCCGGGAACATTTTCATAATTCAAAGTATTTCATTATCTTTGCAGTCCTATTTTGGAGAAGTAGGAATTTTTCAAAACTAATTTAAAACAAAAAACTAATGGCAACAAAGATTAGATTGCAAAGACACGGTAGGAAAAAACGTGCTTTCTATCACATTGTGGTGGCGGATTCGCGTGCTCCGAGGGATGGCCGTTTTATCGAGAAAATCGGTACTTACAACCCTATCACCAATCCTGCAACCATCGAACTAGACGTTAACAAAGCCACACAGTGGTTATTGAATGGAGCTGAACCAACTGACACCGCTCGTGCGATTCTTTCGTACAAAGGTGCCGCTTACAAAAAACATTTACAAGTTGGTGTAAACAAAGGTGCAATCAGCCAAGAAGAAGCAGACAAAAAATTTGCCGCTTGGATGGATGAGAAAGATGCAAAAGTTTCGGCTAAGAAAAATGGCCTAGCTGATGCAGCGACTCAAAAGAAAGCAGCTGCAATGAAAGCAGAAACTCAACGGAAAGACAATATCGCGGCGAAAATCGAAGCGAAAAATACTGTTGTTGAAGAAGTTGTAGTTGAAGCAGTAGCCGAAGAGGTTGCAGTTGAAGCAGTAGCTGAAGTTGTTGCAGTTGAAGCAGTAGCTGAAGAAGTTGTTGTTGAAGCAGCATCTGAAGAAGTTGCAGTTGAAGCAGTAACTGAAGAAGTTGTTGTTGAAGCAGCATCTGAAGAAGTTGCAGTTGAAGAAGTAGCTGAAGAAGTTGTTGTTGAAGCAGTAGCTGAAGAAGTTGCAGTTGAAACAACTGAAACTCCTGCTGAAGAGTCTGCAAGCGAAGAAACTGCCGCTGAATAATTCACGGTATGATGTTGCCCCCAATTACTACCGCCGTTGGGAAAATCGTTTCCAAACACGGTTTTAAGGGCAACTTAAATATAAATATTAAGTCCGATTTTTTTGAGGACATTACCGAAGGGGATTACCTTTTTGTCATTATTGACCAAAAAGGAGTCCCCTTTTTGATTGAATCCTTAAATTCTACCAAACAAATTGTAAAGCTTCAATTTGTAGATACAGAACAGCAAGCCATTGATCTTGTAGGCAAAGAAATTGGCATCATCTTCGATGAATCACACCAAACAGTATCGCCAAAAGGACTAGAAGGATTTAGACTGTTCGATCAATTTAACCATAACATTGGCGAAATCAAAGGAATTGAACAATACCCAGGCCATGATATGCTTGTGGTTTTTGGCGAAAATCGCGAAATATTAATCCCTTTAATTGAAGATTGGATTACCAACTTAGATGAAGAATCACGAACTTTGCAAATGACACTTCCTGAAGGACTCACAAATCCAGAAGAATATGAAGATTGATATCATTTCAGCAGTACCCGATCTACTCATCAGCCCTCTCACCAATAGCATTCCGAAAAGAGCAGTTTCTAAAGGTTTAGCGGAAATAAATTTCCATAATCTTCACGACTATGGTGTGGGAAAATACAAACAAATTGATGATACCCCTTTTGGAGGTGGAGCCGGAATGGTGCTCATGCCCGAACCCCTTGCAAACTGCATCGAATCCCTCAAAAAGAACACAACTTATAACGAAATTATATACCTCACCCCCGATGGTGAAACCTTCAACCAATCGATGGCTAATCAATTGTCGCTCGTCGATAATCTTTTGATCATTTGTGGACATTACAAAGGCATTGACCAACGCATTCGAGATTTGTATGTAACCAAAGAAATTTCATTGGGCGACTTTGTGCTCAGCGGCGGGGAAATTGCCGCTTGTGCAATTGCCGATGCTATTTTACGATTGATACCTGGAGTGATTGGAAATGAAGAATCTGCTTTGAGCGATTCATTTCAAGACAATCTGCTCGCGCCACCTCTTTATACCAGACCAGAAACCTTTAAAAATTTAACGGTGCCATTGGTGCTTACCAGCGGCAACCATAAACTTATCGATGAATGGCGTTTTGAACAATCTGTGATTCGCACAGAAACGTTGCGCCCCGACTTATTAAAAAACCAAGAATGAAACTCCAATTAAAGCGCCCTTTGGTTGTTTTCGACCTAGAGACAACAGGAATTAGTGTTACAGCAGACAGAATCGTTGAAATATGCATGCTAAAGGTGAATCCTGATGAGCAAGAAGAAATTCGCACATATCGGGTAAATCCAGGAATTCCAATTCCGAAAGGTGCCAGCGATGTGCACGGAATTTACGATGCCGATATTGCCGATAAACCTAGCTTTAAACAAATTGCCCATGAAATAAATGTCTTTTTAAAAGATTGCGATTTTGGTGGTTTTAATTCAAATAAATTTGACTTCCCTTTGTTGGTTGAAGAATTTTTTAGAGCGGGAATTGAATTTGACGTCGATAAACGCAAATTCATTGATGCACAAAGAATTTATCATTTCAAGGAACCTAGAAATCTTAAAGCTGCTTTAAAATTCTATTGTAACCAAGACCTTGAAAACGCCCATTCTGCAGAAGCTGATACTGTTGCCACTTGGCTTGTATTGAAAGCGCAAATGGAAAAATACGAAGATATCCCTCACGATATCGAGGAGCTTCATAAAATGAGTGGTCAAAGTAATTTGGCAGATCTCGCGGGTCGATTAATCATAGATGGTGCTGGTGAAATTGTTTTTAACTTTGGAAAGCATCGTGGAAAATCAGTCAAAATAATTTTGAAGAATGAACCAAGTTATTACAATTGGATGATGGATGGTGACTTCCCTCAGCAAACCAAGAATGTTTTAACCAGAATCCGTTTAAGTTTAAGAAACGAATGAGTCATAAAAACCCAATTACCATTGTTAAAGAAACCGACAATTGGCTGGTAATCAACAAACCTCCCTTTGTGCCATCACTTCCTGAGAGGGGTAAATTTACAGCTGAATCGGTGATGGATTGGAGCCGCAGATTTTGGCCTGATGCAATTTTATGTCACCGCATCGATAGAGAAACATCTGGGGCATTGCTTATTGCAAAAAACTTAGACGCCTTTAAACATTTGACCTTACAATTTGAACATAGAACAGTTCAAAAGAAATACCATGCCATTGCCGATGGCAGGGTTGTATTTGAAGATTTATGGGTTGATTTACCGATCAATACAGAACAAATTGGTAAAATTAAAATCGATAAAATCAATGGAAAGCCAGCCCAAACAAAATTTCATACTTTAGAATTATTTAAGCACTTTACCCTTTTGGAGTGCGAACCAAAAACCGGACGATTACACCAAATTAGGGTTCATTTGGCATCTCAAAATGCCAAAATTGCGGGAGACGTACTCTATAAAAGCATTATCCCTAAGCTGAGTACCATTAAACGAAAGATTTCTGGTGAAGATACCGACCTAATCCAGCGTTTTGCTTTGCATGCAAAAAGTTTGGAATTTAACGACATCGACGGCAGTCGCGTTTTCGTTGAAACCGAATACCCTAAAGACTTTGCAGTGTTCTTAAAATTACTCAATAAATACGACAAATACTCATGATTTTTACCCCAGCAGAATTACCATTGAAAGTAAAGCAATGGGGAAAGCCTTTGAAGGCGATGCTTTTAAAATTAAAAGCGAAACCGCCTAAAAACCTCGATGATGTTTTTCAAAAATACCACGACGAAACGTTTCGTAAAATTGACTGCCTAGAATGCGGAAATTGTTGTAAAACAACAAGTCCTGCGTTCTTCGAAAAAGACATTGAACGACTGTGCAAAGTGTTAAAAATGAAACCTGGTCAATTTATTGAAAAGTACTTATTTCTAGATACCGATGGAATCTATGCTTTAAAAACAGTTCCGTGTCCTTTTCTAGGCTCAGATAATTATTGCAACGTTTACGACGACAGACCTAAGGCATGCAGAGAGTTTCCACACACCAACCAGCGTAAAATGCATACCCAACTACACTTGGGTGCAAAAAATGCGGAAATTTGTCCTGCAGTTTTCGATATCCTTAGTAAACTCGAGGAATCTATCCTTGCAACTTTACCGAAGAAAAAAGAGTTTTAATCTGATTTAACCATGGAAATGGTTGGAAATACATAGACTTTTACGACCTTTGCAAAGTTAATACTTAGATTTTTCATAAGTTATTAATTTGGTTTAATCCTCCTGTAGCAATGCAGGGGGATTTTTTAATTAGAAGCTATTCTTCCACATCATGCTTTCAACAGGGCGGTTGGGTTGGCCGCTGTATTTTGCATTTTTCTTGGAATTATAAGGCACAAGAATTTCTCCATCCACCGGAAAGTAAATCAATTGTCCAATGGGCATACCGGCATAAATTCTAACTGGTTTCTTTACCGATATTTCTAATGTCCAATTACCGCAAAATCCTACGTCACCTTTTCCGGCGGTCGCATGAATATCGATACCCAAACGGCCGGTGCTGCTCTTTCCTTCAAGAAATGGAACATGTGCATGGCTTTCGGTATATTCTTCGGTAACACCCAAGTAAAACATATCAGGTTGCAGTACGAAACCCTCTTCAGGAATTTCAAAATGTTGAATGGTATTGTGCTTTTTTGCATCGAGCATATCGTCTATATAGGTGGCTAAAAACTTACCTAAATGTACATCATAGCTATTGCTTCCTAGGCAATCGCGATCGTAGGGACTTACCACAATGGTACCTTTTTCAATTTCTTCTAAAATACGGGCATCCGATAAAATCATACAACAAAGATATGTTTTTCGAGGGATATTTGAAGGCTAAAAACGGATATATTAGAAAGGAATATGGGGTTCTACTTTTCCAATTTTTTGAGTAAAACTAATTGAGGGCAAAGGCAATGCAAAGAAATTAGACAAATTTCTAAAATCACCATTTGCCGATTGTTCTTGGTATTCCCCACCCCAATTTGAGTAATAAGCAATTCCAAATGACCAACTTTTCGTATCGTTTTTATTGCTAATCAATCGCAATTGCACATTTGCAAAAATGGTGGTTCTATTCAATTCTATGTTTCCATGTTTGGTTTTATAAAGTGAATTGAGGGGGTCGGTAGGATCAATCAATATTTTTTGTCCGCTAGCATCGAGTTCCCATTTAGAAACATTTGTCATCATTTGTTTACCTCCATTGATCCAGCATTCACCAATGAGATATACTGTTGGTGCTAAGCGCAAGCTTCCCCCAAAATTATACATGAGAGAGCCTTGGGGCATAAAGCTCCCATTCAGATACCCCATACAAACTGAGAAGTGATTAAATTGATCGCCATAAGAATATCCGGCATAAATTAAATTGGATTTCAATTTCTTAGCTTCCGTTAAAAACATACTTGTGATTCCAATAGCTCCAATCATCAAATGCTGTTTTGGAGCTACTTCTACAGAATATTTTGGTGAGATATATCCATAAAACGGCAATATAAGTCCTGCTGCCAATGTGAAATTATCGGTAATTCCATACTGAAAATCATTCATGAAAAAGTTAAAATTGTGATAATATAAATTCTTCTTAGGCAAGCCAATACCCGACTGCATGAAAATATATCGGTAGCAATGATGATTGGCTTTTGGGGGTATAAATTGACCAGAATCATTTACAAGTGTGTCTAAATGATCAACATTCACATTCGAGAATGCCTTAAATGGTAAACAAAATAAGATAAAAACAAAAAAGGCTCGCGAAAACATTGAGTGGCAAAATTAATGCAAATTGATTATTTTAAGGCGTTATTTTCCAACACTTGATTGTATTGTCATCGCTACAACTCAGAAAGTCTGTATCGTTTATCCACAAACACATATTCACTGAACTTTTATGGCCTTCAAATTTAGGGGCATCAATGACTTTCAATAATTTAAAACTTTGCGCATCCCAAATTCGAATTGATTTATCCATTGAACTTGAGATCAAAAATTTATTTGTCAAACTAAAAGCGAGGGAATGAATAGTAAACCAATGAGCATCAATTAATTGATGTAAATCATTGAGGTTATTCCAGCATTTAATTTTGGCATCTCTACCGGCAGAAATTAAAAAATCGGCGTTGCTAGCTAAAGCGAAAATGCTGTTTCCGTGTGCTTTCCAAGAAGTTCTCACTACCAAATCAGACGTAAGTTGAAAAATTTCCGATGAACTTCCAGCCACAAAAAAACCATCTGAATTAGGCAAAATAGCTCTTAAACTCTTGTCAGACAATTTTATAGACTTTAAAATTCTGCGATACCAATCAATTTTATTTATGACCCCATCTCCACCTACTGTATAAATTTCATCGATAGAAATGACGCAAATATTGAAAATGCCTTGTGTATGTAATTGAATCATCACAGGATCTGCACCCTTTTTCAAGTAGTAAATTTTACCAGATTGCGTGCCTGCGAGAATCATTTCCAATTCCGATAAATAAGCCATACAAAAAATGGGTTCAGGCACTTGAGCGAACAATAAACCATCGGGCTGATCAATTGAATCCCAATAAACTACAAAACCATCTGAGCCCGCAGAAAAGAACCCTCCATTTTCATCTGTACACATGCAATAAACAGATTGTTTATGTCCTGTATATGTTCGATTCAAAGAAACTTGTAACTTTGTAGGCATGGCATTAGTAGATCAATGGACTTGTAAAAGTGGTACAAAATTGAATTTGTATGACATTCACATTGAATCTCAAATATACGTTGAAAATGGAATCAAATACTCCGCAAGAGAATTAGAGTTATTATCTGTTCAGAAAATTTTAGAAAATTGTTACACAAGCTCAATATTATCGAAAGATGAATTCGGTAAACCATTTTTAGTCCCTCAAAACTCAGAAATCAATTATAGTCACACTTCAAAGAGGCTATTTTGGGGGGAACATCCAACGCTTAGGGTTGGTGTTGATATAGAAACATTGCGCCCACAATTATCGAAAATTAAGCATAAGTTTTGTCGCCAAGACGAGTTAGCATTTATTCCTACCCAGGAAGAACTGCCATATTTGCTTGCAATATGGAGCGCAAAGGAATCGATTTACAAAGCATATGGCAAAAAAGATGTCGATTTTAGGGACCACATTCAAATCTGTGAATTCAAACTAGAAACTGAAGGGATGTTTGAAGCCAATTTTCTATTGGTTCCAAATTTTAGAATGGTTGTAAATTACAGATGGACAGGCGAATACATGTTGACATGGACTGCCTGGCAATCGATTCAATAAACCAAGTTATTTTTTAATGTAAATTCTAGCAGGATTGCCTATTACAGTTGCACCGGCAGGAACATCTTTGGTTACAACAGAACCAGCGCCAACAATGGCATTTTCACCTATTGTAATATTGCTCATGATGGTTGAACCAGATCCAATGGATGCACCTTTTTGAATGAGGGTTTTTTCCATAATCCAATCGTCGGCAGTTTTTAGTTCCCCAGTTTCGGTTACAGCTTTTGGGAAACGATCATTGATAAAGGTCACTGAATGTCCCACAAAAACACCATCTTCAATTTCAACACCTTCACAGATGAATGAATGGCTCGAAATTTTGCAGCGTTTACCAATTTTAACACCACCTTGTATTTCTACAAAAGCACCAACTTTGGTTTCGTCACCAATTTCACAATTATATGCATTTACAAATTGAAAGATTTTGGTATTTGGCCCAACTTGAACATTTTTCAAGCAATGGTAAGGGGTTTCTTTATTGAGGATTTCCATGTGATTGATCGAGTGATCAAATATAATGAATTAACTTTTATTCAAAAATGAATGTTCCTGAATAGAAAGAAAAAAAGAATTGATTTCAGAGATTTGGTAAATTTTAATACCTTTGAGCCACAACCCTAAAAAATGAGCAGCTGGTCACTTGGAATATTGTGTTTTAACGAAGTAGAGAATATTGAAACTACCATCAAAAAAGCTCATGATGTATTGTTGAAATTGGCACAACCTTTTGAAATTTTGATTATCGATGATGGCAGCACCGACGGTTCTCAAGATGCAATTAAGCAAGCCATTGAAAATATTCCGGAAGCAAGAATCATTGAACACATTGTAAATAAAGGCATTGGCGAAGCGCTTCACACGTTTTACAGCAGTGCAAAAAATGAAAACGTGGTATACACACCAGGCGATGGTCAGTTCGATTATGATGAGCTCTTTTTAGTGCCTACATTCAAATTGGGCTATTACGTATCGTTTTACCGAATTGAAAACACCACCTATTCCCTATTCAGAAATATATTAACGCTGATTAACAAAAAAATCAATGCTGTTTTTTTAGGCTTAAATTTGAGGGATGTTAACTGGGTGAAAATTTACAAAAACGAAGATTTAAAAAATCTCAATCTCCAAATTCGCAGTTCCTTGATAGAATCTGAAATTTCTGCAAAATTGTTTTTTATTGGACGTAAAATCATTGAAATTGAATCGAAATATCTTCCAAGAGCCTATGGTCAAAGCAAAGGTGCATCTTGGGCAATTTTGAAAAAAGCAATCTTTGATACCATGCTTTTAATCCGTGTAATTGGCAAATTCCGACGCCAACAAAAAAACAATCGTTTTTCGAGTCTTTCCTAAAAATCTTTTCAGATTTCAGAGATCAATTTTTAACCCTATTCGCCCGAAAATCAGTATATTTGCAAGTTTTTTATGCACAATATACGTAATTTTTGTATCATCGCCCATATCGACCATGGCAAAAGCACCTTGGCGGATCGTTTGTTAGAATATACCAAAACCATTGACAAGCGCCAAATGCAAGCACAGTTGCTCGACGATATGGACATCGAACGAGAACGAGGAATTACAATTAAGAGTCATGCCATTCAAATGAACTATGAACTCGATGGCCAAAAATACGTATTGAACTTAATTGACACTCCGGGTCACGTAGACTTTTCTTACGAAGTGAGCCGTTCTATTGCGGCTTGCGAAGGTGCATTGCTCATTGTTGACGCATCTCAAGGAATTGAAGCACAAACCATTAGTAACCTTTTCATGGCGATGGAACACGATTTAACCATCATTCCGGTTTTGAATAAAATTGACCTTCCGGGAGCTATGCCTGAGGAAGTAAAGGATGAAATTGTGGAATTGATAGGTTGCGAAAGAGATACCATACTTTCAGCATCAGGAAAAACAGGTGCAGGTGTATTCGATATTTTAAGAGCCATTATCGATAGAGTTCCTGCTCCTAATGGAGATGTAAATAAGCCTCTCAAAGCACTTATATTCGACTCAGTATTTAATCCATTCCGCGGAATAATTGCATATTACAGGGTCATGGATGGAAGCATCAAAAAAGGCCAAAATGTAAAATTCATGAACACCGGGATGAATTACATTGCCGATGAGGTTGGTGTTTTAAAATTAGATTTATTGCCTCAAAATGAAATCAAAGCTGGAGATGTTGGATACATTATTTCTGGAATCAAAGATGCCAAAGAGGTAAAGGTTGGAGATACAATTACGGATTTCAAAAATCCATCTACTGACCATATTAACGGATTTGAAGATGTGAAACCAATGGTCTTTGCAGGTATTTACCCTGTAGAAACTGAAGATTTCGAAGAATTGCGCGAAGCAATGGGTAAACTTCAATTGAATGATGCAAGTATTGTGTTCGAACCAGAAAGTTCCGCAGCTCTTGGATTTGGATTTAGATGTGGATTCTTAGGAATGTTGCATCTTGAAATCATCCAAGAACGTTTGGAGCGTGAATTTGGCATGATCGTGATCACAACAGTACCAAACGTAAGCTACGTTTGCTACACCACCAAAGGCGATGTTTTGCCTGTGAATAACCCAAGTGACTTACCAAACCCCGACAAAATTGATTATGTTGAAGAGCCTTACATTGCAGCTTCTGTAATTACAAAGTCAGAATGGGTTGGCCCAGTTATGAGTTTGTGTTTGGATAAACGTGGAATTTTGAAAAATCAGGTTTATTTAACTGCAGACCGCGTTGAATTATCATTCGACATGCCATTGGCTGAAATTGTGTTCGATTTTTATGACCGTTTGAAAACCATTTCAAAAGGATATGCAAGCTTCGATTATCATCCAATCGGATATAAAGAAAGTAAGCTTGTAAAAATGGATATTTTATTGAATGCAAAGCAGGTCGATGCATTGAGCGCCATCATTCACAAAGACAATGCGTTCGATTTAGGGAAAAAGATTTGCAAAAAACTCAAAGATTTAATTCCAAAACAGCAATTTGAAATTGCCATTCAAGCAGCAATTGGAGCAAAAGTTATTGCCAGAGAAACAATCTCTGCAATGCGTAAAGACGTGACTGCCAAGTGTTATGGTGGTGATATCAGTCGTAAAAGAAAGCTCCTTGAAAAACAAAAAGAAGGTAAAAAACGCATGCGTTCTGTTGGAAATGTAGACATTCCTCAGAGTGCCTTCATGGCTGTTTTAAAACTGAACGATTAATTATCTTTGGGGGAATATGAAATTCCCTCAATTCAAAACAGAAGATGAAGCCCTTTTGGCGTTGTCTTTTCTATCTGGCATTGGACCAGTTTTAGGAAAGAATTTAATCCAATTTTCGGGATGTGCGAAGGCCGTTTTTGAATTGTCTGACCATGAATTGTTAAAAATTGATGGCATCGGACCAACTCACTTGCAACAAATTCGAAAACCACCCAATGTCAAACAAATTGATAAAGAAATAGACTTCTGCAAGGAACGCAAGATCCAAATTATAGGATTTTACAACGAACTTTATCCCCTGCGATTGAAGCAGCTGGTAGATAGTCCTTTGTTCTTGTTTTCTGCTGGAAATGCATCCCTCAACCACCCAAAAACACTTGGAATTGTTGGCACGCGAAAACCAACGAAAAACGGCATCAATCTCACACAACAAATTGTGAGAGATTTGAAAGCCTATGGCATTCAAATTGTGAGTGGATTGGCCTATGGAATTGATGGAGTTGCGCATCAAAGTGCTGTAGATTATTCCATTTCAACCGTTGGTGTGCTGGCTCATGGATTGGATACCATTTACCCTAAAACGCATACCTATTTGGCCCGAAAAATGGTTTTAAACCAAGGGGCTGTAATTTCTGAAATGCCAACAGGAACCAATATTCATCCAGATTTATTCCCGAGAAGAAACCGCATTGTGGCTGGAATGTGCGACGCTCTTTTGGTTGTTGAAAGCCAATTAACCGGAGGCAGCATGGCCACAGCTCAAATTGCACATAGCTACGACAGAGAAGTGTTGGTGATTCCGGGGAATCCCAATGATCCAATGAGCAAAGGATGCAATGCAATGGTGAAAAGAAATGTAGCCCATCTCATAGAAGATGCTGCAGATATTATTCACTTGATGAAATGGAATCAGCAAAATTCGTCGGCGTTGATTCAACAACTCAATATATTTCCAAGCTTGTCGAACGATGAAAAAACCGTCATGATCCAACTCACACAAAAGAAATTGCACATTGATGAGATGATGTTGCTGTGTAACATCCCATTACATCGTCTAACGCTCTCAATCTTAGAGTTAGAATTGAAGGGATTGATTCAAGTATTGCCAGGGAAATTCTATCAACGAGTCTTGTAATTAAAAAACAAAAAAGGCGACAATTGCTTGTCGCCTTTTTGTTATTGATTTAAATTAAATTATTTCTTTTTGCTTTTTTGTTGACTCGCTTTCATCGCATCTTCCATTCTCTTTTGGAAGGTCGATTTTACAACCGGTTTTTTACGACTTTCAGCAATTTGAGCATGAAGCTTTTTATCGTCAACCATTCTACGAATTGCGTATTGTTGTCCGAAAGTAATCATGTTACTCACAAAATAATACCAAGTTAATCCTGAAGCATAATCGTTCAAAACTCCTAGGAAAATCACAGGCATAAAGTATCCAATCCATTTCATTTGACCAGTAACACCTGAAATTTGATTGTTCAAGTGCGTGTAAATCAATGTAGACAATGTCATTAACAACGTAAACAATGATACGTGATCACCATAGAATGGAATGTTGAAACTCAAATCTAAAATACTATCGTATGTACTCAAATCATCAGACCAAAGGAATGTTTTTTGACGAAGTTCAAATGCGTTCGGGAAGAACTGGAACATTGCAAACAAAATAGGCATTTGAAGCAACATTGGCACACAACCGCTCATCGGACTCACACCAGCTTTTTTGTAAAGACTCATGTTTTCAGATTGTACTTTCTGTAAATCGCTGCCATGTTTCTCTTTAATTTCGTCGATTTCTGGCTTTAAAATTCGCATTTTTGCGGTCGATATATACGATTTGTAAACCAGAGGTAACAACAGCGTTTTGATAATGATCGTGAGTAAAAGAATGATGATACCCATGCTGCCAATTACGCCGTCTAATGCTGAAAATACTGGAACAACAATGTATCTATTGACCCAACCAAAGATCCCCCAACCCATTGGAATGATTCTTTCAATTTCGTGATTTGCAACGCCAATATCACAGCTTTGCATTGATTTATAATGATTTGGTCCAAAATAGTACGACATAGCATACACTTTATTTGGTTCACCGCTGTATTCTAGGAAAAGTTCAGCGTTCATTTTCTTCACTTTATCTTCGGATTTTAATTGGTCCCATGAAAGTTTCGCATCGGTGGCAAATTCATTTTTATTGGCAATTAAAGCTGTAAAATATTGTTGTTTAAACCCAACCCATTGTAGTTTATTTTTCAAAACTTCGGTACCAGGTTCAGTTGCAGATAAGGTTTGAGGATCTTCTTTCGGAAATTTATAAACCACATTAGAGTTTTGCAATTCCCACTTTTTGCCTCTTTCTTGCTTGTTCAATTCGGCAGACCAATTGAATTTAAAATCGGAATTGCCTCTGCGTAAAAATCCATCCATTCCGCGAACAGTAAATTTATAATCAACCACATAAAAATTAGTTTGATCGTGAAGTGTGTATTCTTGACGAATAAATGCAGTATCATTAATTTTGATAATGAGGGATACAGAATTGGGTGTTTGCTTTTCAATTTGCCATATATAATTAGCGCTATTTAACTGAACTCCATTTTGGTCGTTCCAAGTCCAATTTTGTAAATTACTTTGTGGATCTAAAAGGACCAATTGTGAAGAATCGGCTCTTTTAAATTGCGAGAGAACAACTTTTGAAACTGAAGCGCCTTTAGTGTTGACAGAAACTTCTAAATGTTTGTTTGAAATTGTAATTTGTTTTGATTCGCCCTTCACAAAGGATTTGAAATCTGATTTGTCTAAAACAACAGAATCTACTTCAGCGGAATCAGTCTTTGCTGTGCTTTGAATTTTGGCAATAGCAGTTTTTTGTTTAAGCGCATCAACTTTAGCCAAACTGTCTTGGACTTTGGCAATTTGAGCTTGTTGTTCGGGCGATGGTGCAGTGTACCAATAGTAGCCCATGAGAATCAGGAAAATCAGCGAAAATCCTATAACCGTATTGCGATCCATAAATTTGAGAACGCGAAGGTACGACAAGGGAATAAAGTAAAAAAGGAGTTTTTTCAAGATAAATTAAAAAACGTTTGGGAGGCTAATGAAAATAACTATATTTGCACCCAGAAATAATACACGATGGCCAACATAGGTAAAATATCACAAATCATTGGTCCAGTTGTCGATGTAAGCTTTAACGAATCTGGATCTAAATTACCACAAATTTACAATTCTTTAAATGTTACAAAAGAAAACGGACAGAAATTAGTTTTAGAGGTTCAGCAACATTTAGGGGAAAACATGGTAAGAACAATTGCCATGGATGGAACCGAAGGTTTGCGTAGAGGCATGGACGCCGTAGACACAGGCTCTGCAATTTTGATGCCAACAGGCGAAGGAATCCGCGGAAGATTGTTAAACGTAATTGGAGAAGCAATCGACGGTATGGAAGCATTGGATAACAGCAATGGACGTCCAATTCACGCTGCCGCTCCAACTTTCGAAAATTTAAGCACTAGCTCTGAGCCGTTATATACTGGAATTAAAGTCATTGACTTACTTGAGCCATATGCAAAAGGAGGTAAAATTGGTTTGTTCGGTGGAGCAGGTGTAGGTAAAACTGTTCTAATCATGGAATTGATTAACAACATCGCAAAAGCATATAGCGGTATGTCGGTATTTGCAGGTGTGGGTGAAAGAAGTCGTGAAGGTAACGATTTGTTGCGCGAGATGATTGAATCTGGCGTGATTCGTTACGGTAAAGAATTTGTAGAAAGCATGGAACAAGGTGGATGGGATCTATCTAAAGTAAACATGAGTGAATTAAAGGAAAGTCAAGCAACATTAGTCTTCGGACAAATGAATGAGCCTCCAGGGGCACGTGCTCGTGTTGCTTTGAGTGGATTAACAGTGGCTGAATATTTCCGTGATGGAGATGGCTCAGGTGCTGGTAAAGATATCCTATTCTTTATCGATAATATCTTCCGTTTTACTCAAGCTGGTTCTGAGGTATCTGCGCTGTTAGGTCGTATGCCTTCAGCTGTAGGTTACCAACCAACCTTAGCAACTGAAATGGGTGTAATGCAAGAGCGTATTACATCTACAACTCGTGGTTCAATTACATCAGTACAAGCGGTTTATGTACCTGCCGATGATTTAACTGATCCAGCTCCTGCTACAACATTTGCGCATTTAGATGCAACAACTGTATTGAGTCGTAAAATTGCCGAATTGGGAATTTACCCGGCAGTAGATCCATTGGATTCTACAAGCCGTATCCTTTCTCCAGAAGTATTGGGTAAAGAACATTACGGTTGCGCACAAAGAGTAAAAGAATTATTACAACGCTATAAAGAACTTCAAGATATCATTGCCATCTTAGGTATGGATGAATTGAGTGAGGAAGATAAGTTGGTGGTTCAAAGAGCCCGTCGTGTTCAACGTTTCTTATCTCAGCCTTTCCACGTTGCTGAACAATTCACTGGTATCCCAGGCGTTTTAGTAGACATTAAAGAAACCATCAAAGGATTTAATATGATTATGGATGGTGAAGTAGATGAATACCCAGAAGCAGCCTTCAACTTAGTAGGAACTATTGAGGATGCAATTGAAAAAGGTAAAAAAATATTAGAAGAATCTGCAGCTTAATTTTATGCAAGTAGAAGTTTTAACCCCAGACAAAACCTTATACACTGGTGAAGCCGAGGTAATTACCTTACCCGGTGTTAGCGGAAGTTTCCAAATAATGACAAATCACGCAGCCATGATTGCTAACTTAAAAGCTGGCCAAATGGTAGTAAAAAATGGTAGCAATGTTGAAACATTTGACGTTGACGGAGGTTTGGTTGAGGTGATTAAAAATAAAGTCGTAGTATTGGTGTAATTAAATCATCAACTCATTCAATATTAAAAACCCTTGGAGTCTTCTCCAAGGGTTTTTTGTTTGTTAGGAGTATTAAACTCATTAAAGAAATACATTCACATTTGCCATAATCGTATTCATAAAATCTCTCAAATTTGTTAAACATATTTCTTAAATTGTTCATTTTCTTCAAGTTTTCCATATTAATTTTTGTAGAGCTATTACACAAATAATTTAAACAAAAAAAATCATTCCAAAATACATGCTAATCAACACATATTTAATCTTTTAGCTATATAGACCTTCATAATGCAATTTTTTTGTAGAACTAAAACACTTAATTATGTAAACAAAATATTTGCATTCATCCGAATATTATATGAATTTTGTTTAACTATTGGATATGAACATTACACAAATAAGCTTCGACAAAATGATGGAAAAGGAACTCACGCCTTTGAGAAACTACGCCCTATCGTTAACGCACAATCTTGATGAAACAAAAGATCTAGTTCAGGAAACCATTTTGAAGGCTTATCGTTATAAAGAAAAATTTCAAGCTGGAACCAACTTGAGAGGTTGGTTATATACCATTTTAAAGAATTCATTCATCAATAATTACCGCAGAGATCAAAAAAGAAATACATTTCTTGATTCTACAGATAATACATATTTCATAGATTTACCGTCTCAAAGAGTTGAAAACGATGCTGAGCTAAAATTCATACGCAAAGACTTAGACAACGCTGTTGAAAGTTTACCAATTGATTTAAAAACTACTTTTAAATTAAATGCTGAAGGATTTAAATACCATGAAATTTCAGATGAGTTGAACATACCCATAGGCACAGTTAAAACAAGAATTTTCATCGCACGAAGAATATTAAGAGAAAAACTCAAAGATTACGGTAGAGAATTTGGCTTCCCAATGCAATTTGCCTAAATTGGCAATATGGAAAATAGATATACTTATCTCTTTCTCAATGCTGCTACAATTATAGGGCCGCTCCTGCTATCCTTCGATAAAAAAGTAGCCTTTTACAAAAGCTTACCCAATTTCATAAAAAGCATGCTTATAACAAGCGCTCTTTATATTATTTGGGATGTTTTATTCACTCACCACAATGTCTGGAAATTCAATGAAGAATTCCTTATCGATAAGTTCATAATTAATTTACCAATAGAAGAATATATCTTTTTTTTGGTGGTTCCGTATGCCTGTTTATTTATTTATGTCTGCTTAAAATCATATTTCCCTAGAATAAATCTTCATGCAAATTACATTTGGATTGGAATTGGGGTATTCTCATTGGGAATGTCTATTGTATTTTATTCCCAGTTATATACTTTCATCACATTTGGGTTAATCCTGGTGACCCTTATTATGGTGTATAAGCTAGAAAAGGCACTCTTCCAAAGAATTGGCAACCATTTATTATTGGCATGGATCATAGCTTTAATTCCAATGGCCTATGTCAATGGTATACTTACATCCAAACCGGTGCTTATTTATAACAACCTAGAAAATTGCAACTTTAGAATTGGTACAATTCCTTTCGAAGATTTCTTTTACAATCTTCTTTATATGTTATGGATGATTGTTTTATTTGAAAAATTCAATTCAAAGACAAAAGGATTATCAAATAATTAGTCATTATTTAAGCGTATCTGGCCAAACGGATTTATCCTTTTTCGAATCAGATTTAGCCCTCTCTCTCTGAGATTTTGTAAAGGGAACTGGCACATACTTTTCAGGATATTTCTTTAGGTCTAACAAAACACGATTCAATTCAGCGGTTCCTCGTTGCAAATCATTGTACAACTGAGGATCTGTTGCAAGCTTACCCAAAGTTCCTTCACCATTAGAAATCGACTTTAACAACTTTGATAAATCAGCCGTTGTATTCGATAAATCATTGATGGTACGACCTAAATCAACAGTATCCATCTGTTTTCCTAATCGCTCTATGCTTTTCAAAGCATTTGTGATTTGTTTATCATATTTAACCAACTGAGTTGAAAACGAAGAAAGATTGGAAACGGTACCTTTTACTTCAGGACTAATTTCAACCATTAAATCTTCCATTTGCTGAAGTGCATATTTGAAAGCTAATATAGCCTTCGGAAGCTCATCAATTGCATTACCGAGTGCTGCACTCTTGAAAAACATATTCATAGAGCCTAACAGCGAGTCTGCTTTAGATACGAGTGGTATAATTTTATCATTCATCGCCGAAAATTGATCTCTCGTGTACATAGAAGTCAATGTATCGCCATCTTCGGCAAATACCGTTGAAACACCTCTAATAAGTTTCATTTTTTGTCCCCCTAATATTTCAGATTCAATTTTAAATTTAGAATCTTTAGGAATATTCATATCTGAGGAAATTTCGACTACTGCTTGAATTTTACTACCATCATTTACCATTGATAGAGATTTTAACTGTCCAATTCTAAACCCATTGTAAACAACCGATGTACCCGGAGTTAAACCTTGAGTACTATCATAGAAAACATAAAATTCACGACCTCTTTGGAGAGGATTATCTTTTCCAAGCATAAAATTGTAACCAAGAATTAAAATTGTTAATGATACGACGGCAAGCATGCCGACTTTAAATTCTTTGGTAAGACCTGTAAATAAAGACATGGCTTCAAATTTATATAATTTTTGTGATAAGTACTACAAAAAAAAAGGCCTTGCTTTCGCAAGGCCTTTCCTCTAAAATCAATATCTATTAAATTAGTTTTTGATCACTAATTTCTTCACGGTAGTTTCACCGTTGTTTGTCATACGTACGAAGTAAACTCCAGATACGATGTCGTTAATGTTAAGTTCAGCTACGCCAGAACCACCATCTACAACTTTAGTAGCAACAACAGCGCCAATTGCATTTGTAATTTCAATTGACAACGGTTGAGTGTTAGTCAAAGCATAAGATACGTTTACTTTGCTGCTAGCAGGGTTAGGGTAAACAGTAATTGCTTTATCTAAAGTTAAGCTGTTAACACCTGAATAAGTGTTTTGGCAATTAGGTGGGTATTGAACATATACAGAACGAGATACAATACTAGCTTCGTTTCCGCTAGGGTCGATCAATGTATAGTTGATAAAGTAAACACCAGCTTCAAAAATATTGATGTTGTGGTTCATTACTTTAACCAATGGCATCAAATCAGATGAAGAATAATAGTTGTCTTTGATTATCAAACCTGAGTTAGCCCAGAATGGAGTACCAACACAAACACTCATTGGAGGAGCTGTCATTTGAGGAGCTATACGGTCAACAACTTTAACGAAACGTTTTTTAGTTGTAGCATTACCACTCTCATCAGTTGCAGTGTATGTTTCAACATATGTACCTAAAGTGTAAGGATCAACTTTACCAGTTCTTACAACACTAATTTTATTTACAGGATAGTAGTTATCAGAAACTGATACGCTTCTAGAAGAGTAGTTACTATTTACATCATGGTAAAGGGTATCACCTGTATTTAATTCAATGTTCGGAGCGATGTAATCATCTACACGGTAGTTGATTGTGAATCCATCTTCAGTTGCTTTGTTACCAGATGGGTCCATAGCATTGTAAACAATAGGATAAGTGTTACGAATTTGATTATTCACTGGACCAAAGAAACCTGGGTTCTTAGATAAGAAAATATTACCGTTACAAGGATCGTTAGAATAAATATCATCAACGAATACGTTATTGATTTGAACGTCGATTGTCATACCATCAGTAATATTCTTGCCTAAACGGAAGATACCTGGTTTTTGAGTATCGCGAACACGAACAAAACGAGATTTTGTAGAAACGTTAGCTTGTGCATCTTTTACTGTATAAGTAACTGTGTAATCACCTACTTTACTAGGATCTACAGAACCAACAACTTTGATAGCAGATGATAAATCACCATCAATTAAGTCATTCGCAACTGCACCTGCTTCTGTGTAAGTTCCACATTGCTCTAGGTTAATGGTATCATTACCTTGTAATGTTAATACTGGACCAGTTTTATCTAAGACTACAATAACTGTTCTAGTTCTGGTTGGAGCTGAATTTCCAGAAGCGTCTTTCAAATCAAAAGAAATTGAATACACACCAGAAGTTTGGCAATCTAAATCAGAAACCAACACAACTTTGTTTGTCATATCACCTTCAGTAGGATCAGAAGCTGAGAAAGTTTTAGATGCAACCTCAGCATAGCAAGAACTAACAGAAGTACCACGTTCAACACGAACTGTATCACTACCAACCAAATTAATCATTGGAGGTAATTTATCATTCGCTAATTGAATTGAATAATCTTCAAATTCACCTACTTGGTTTACACCACACGGAGTGTTTGCAAATGAACCATAAGATACACCAACAC
This sequence comes from Chitinophaga pinensis, assembly GCA_945865625.1. Lineage (GTDB taxonomy): Bacteria > Bacteroidota > Bacteroidia > NS11-12g > UBA955 > VMCP01. The sequence continues at coordinate 45,748 of CAMBFD010000002.1, read as the reverse complement.
GCATGCGGGTTTTACCTTCAAAACTGTTAGCCAAAGCAGGCACAACAATTTTTGAAGTAGCAGTACCACCAGTGATAGGGCCAGAACTTAAAACTTCTTCATTTGCATCATCAAAGTCACCATCAATATTCCAGTCAATCCAAGTTTTGTAATTTACTGTATTAGAGGTTGTTTTTCTATCGATTGTTAAATCATAAGATGCACCATAAGTCATTTTCATTACGCGAACATCAGTAAAGTCTGAATAAGCATCAGTTGTATTGGCGCTCATGTTATCGATCAAAATCTTACCAGATTTATCAGTTACTTTAACATTATTCACAGCAACGTCAGTACTTACCATATTCACTAAAGGAATACAATAGTCAAGAACAATTACATATTTGTTTTTGATAATTTTCTTTTCAGTCGCAGATTTTGTACCATAAGAGTTCCAAGCACTTAATGTGAAAGTGTAAGGACCACCTTTAGAGAATTTAATTTGAGGATTACGGCTGTTTTTGTTCGTACCATTTTCAAATGTAAAAGAAGTAGGGAAAATACTCCATTCAAAATTGTCTGCATAATCAGTTTCAGTTGTAATCGTTACAACTTCACCAATTACTGGACGCAAGTTGCTAGCAGTGTAGCCAACGTTACCAGGAGCACTTGGAGTTTGAACCGCAAAATAGTCGCAGAAAGTATCAACACCAGTACAAGTAGTTGCAATTAAGCAAACTTCATAGTTACCATCAGTTGTAAATTTATTGCTAAATTCAGGAGAAATTGTATACAAACTACCGTCTACATACCATTGGAAATCTGGAACACCTTTAGTATTTGCTGATGCATTTACAAAGACCGCTTCTACACCAGTACCAATTGGATCGTATTGAGTTGTCCATTTCGCTTTTGGAGCAGTTGCCGGTTGTAAATCAGAATCCCAATTCATAATAAATCCAGCATCAGTACCAGAACCGTTTGTTTCAAACGTAATGTAGGCAGCACCTCTATACAATTTGATTGTAGCAGTATCATAGTAAGATTGATTAGCGTTAGTAATACCAATTTTAGGAGTTACTTCATAATTTGGATCAGCTTGATCACCATCATAAATTCTCATGATATCACCGTTATCAGCTAATTTCAATTGAGTAAATTTGATACGAATTTCTTTCGCACCACAAGGCAAAATTTGGAAATAGTCAAATGAAGTTTTACGTCCGTTTGAATAGTTCGCGGTAGGACCATTGTGGTCGAACAAACGACCATACTTGGTTGTTGTTGCATGTTGAGGGCCTAAATAGTTATCCAAAGTAGGCAAACATTCAATATATCTTTTCTTACAAACTTTATTTGAAGTACCAACAGCATTAGTTGCTTCTAAACATACCTCGTGCCATCCAGTTTCAACAAAATCCATTATAGGATTTTGTCCACTGTAAGTTGTGTTGTTTAAACCAGTAGGGGTAATTAATTCCCATTCCCAAGAAGTTGGACCATTTGTACTTAAATCAAATACTCTTGTATTGAAACCCAATTCCACTTCATTTGATTCTGCAATGAAATCAGCAACCGGAACTGAAGTTGGAGCTGTAATTTTCACTTGCTTAACAATTGAATCGGCATTTCCGCAATAGTCAACCAACATTTTCACGTCGTATGTACCTGCAGAAGCCCATTGTGAAATCCCTTTGATAGAATTGTTATTTGTTACAACAGAAGCACCCGTAAATGTCCATTTGTAGTTAGCACCTGCGTTAGGGTTGGTTGCAATAAAGTTTACGTTCGTACCTTGCCAGTTTGGACCCGTAGGAACAATAAAGTTAGCAACTGGAGATGTACCAACTTTTAAGTTTATTTCTAAATCGAAGTCGTTACCATAGCCACTAAATGAACCACAACCTTGGGTTTTGCTCATACTGTAAGCACTCAAAGTTCCTCTAAAGCGCAAATAAGATTTACCAGTTGCACTAAAGCAAGGTAATTTTACTTGAAACGATTGGAAACCAGAAATGGTTGTAGTACTTGGATCGATTAAGCATTCTGCACCAGACAAAGAATTGTCTCGGTTTGCATCAATCCAAACACCTGGTTTGGTTACGTAACCCGCCCAAGCAGTACCGGTTAATTCAATAGTGATTTCCTCACCAGCTGTTAAATCGAAAGGTGAACCTGCGTTTAAAACACCTTGGAAGGTATTTCCACCGTTACCTGTACAAGTTAAACCACTGTAGGTGGCTAGCGTTCCTGATTTACTTTTTACAGTCACCGCGTCAATGTCGCCGCAGTAGCCATAAAGATTTCCGCATCCATACGCATGTTGGGATCCGGCTCCACACGCTTGTGCTTCAGCTCGATTGGTTGAGAAGAATCCCAACGCCATCGCACCGAAATACAAGATGTGCTTTAATTTAGTAATTGTTGATTTCATAGATATTTTTAGATGTTAGTTATATTTCTTGTGACGCAATATGCAACAAAGGTTGCAAAAAATTGCAAAAAAAAATAAAACTATTTTATGATGCTTTTTTTATACTACTGATTTTCAATGATTTAAACTAAATTGAAAACGAATTTTGACATATCTATGACATTCGCACAGCTTAGAATAGTTCATTTTAGGTGGTCATTGAATTCAAAAAAATTACTTCAATTTCTCTAATTGCACCTTATACTGTTTAATTGCCCTGTAAATGCCTTCAGCTATCACCTTCTGTCCCTCCTCGTTTTTCAAATAAGAACGGTCGGCACCATTTGTTAAAAATCCAGTTTCAATTAAAACAGATGGCATAGCGGTTTTCCATAAGACCAAAAAACCTGCTTGATTCACCCCTTTTGTGTGTATTTTACTTTTTTTACTCGTTTCTTCCTCCACCAAAGTAGAAAATTTAAAACTCTGCTTCATAAACGCATTTTGTACCAATGAAAAAATAATGTGTCCTTCCGGAGAATCCGGATTGAACCCACCGTATCTCGAATTGTCTTTATAGTCGTTCTCAAAAGTAATTACCGAATTTTCTCTTTTAGCAACATCTAAATTCCCTTGGGTTTTATGCAAACCCATAAAATATGTTTCGCTACCACTCGCTTTCGAATTATCATTGGCATTGCAATGTATCGAAATAAATAAATCCGCATTATTCTTGTTGGCAAAATTAGGACGCTCCCAAAGCTTTAAAGATTTATCTGTACTTCGCGTATACAAAACCTTTATCTGTGGCATACTATCTTGTAAATATTTACCCAATTTCAATCCTATTGCCAGTGTAACTTCCTTTTCCCAAATTTCTCCTGCACCAGAACAACCAGGGTCTACTCCCCCATGACCCGGATCAATCACAATTATATTTACTTTGTCAACTTTTTTTCTCACAATTTCTTGAGTGTCTAAAGATGGCATAAATACCAATACCAATATTGAAAACAAAATGGTTAACACGCCCCTTTTCATCGGAAAGTTTATTTTATCCCTCGAAAAAAAACTGGTATTTAAAATATTCATGGATTTCATATGGTTGTAATGGCAAAAATTTTGCCGAATTTCGCACCTTTATAACCTAAATGAAAGAAAAAGCCCGAAAACATATAGCAACCACCTTGTGGATAGGGTTTTTATTTTGTTTAAATCCAGTTTTAAAGGCTCAAACAAAGCCAATCTCCGACACATTGTCTAATTTAAAAGACAGCGCTGTGGTCAGTCCATCAAAAAAGAAATCATTAGAATCAATTGTAACTTTTCAAGCCGAAGATTCACTCTACTTAGATTTCACTACAAAAACGGTACACCTATATAATATGTCATCTATCGATATGGATAACACCCATCTCAAAGCTTATTACGTAGAAGTTGACTTAAATACAAAAGTATTGTTTGCAAAAGGTGGCCTTGACTCAAATAAAAAATACACATTTAAACCCGTATTAGAAGATAACGGCGATAAATACACGGCCGATTCAATGAAATACAATAGCCAATCGAAAAAAGGCAAAGTTTACGGCTTAATGCTTGCCCAAGATGAAGCCTTTATTCATTTAGGCACTGTACTTAAACAAAATGATGGCACGTTTACAGGTATTGATGGAAAAATAACGACTTGCAGTGATCCACATCCGCATTTTTATTTAAGTGCTTCAAAACTAAAAGTGATGCCAAACAATAAAGCCCTGTTTGGACCTGCCAATTTAGTTTTTGCAGGCATTCCTACCCCACTTGCCCTTCCATTTGGTTTGGCTCCCTTAAAAAAAGGACAACGAAACGGAATCATATTTCCTTCGCTAGGATTTAATAGTGCAAATAGTAGCTATTACCTCCAAAACTTTGGTTATTACATGGGTCTTGGTCAATATTCCGACATTCAAATTACCTCCGATGCCTATTTCAATGGTGATTTTCGCTTGGGTTTACAAACACAGTATTATAAAAGGTATAAATTTAGAGGGACATTGGCCTTACAAATTAGTAAATTCGGAAACGGTGCCGAAGAAACAAGTCCTGAATATTTCAAAAACAATGACTTTAGTATCCGCTCACAATTTAATATAGACCCAAAGCTATACCCTGGTATCACTTTCAATGGCAACATTAATATAGTCACAGGAGGATTTAACCGCAGAAATTCTAGAGATTTAAATAGTTTGAGCAACAATCAATTTACTTCGAGTATTAATTATGGTAGAATGATGTTTCAAAACAAATTAAATTTATCTGTTTCTGCTAGGCATTCTCAAAATACCGCAACACGAGATTTTGGGTTAGAATTGCCTACAGTGAACATATCGGCTTCGAGCATCACCCCGTTTTCAAAGAAAAACGGATCTAATACTTCGTGGTATGAACAAATTCGCTTGAGCTACAACGCCACAATGATGAACAATATCAAAACGAAAGACTCTATTATTTTTAGTGAAAACTATGCGCAGGTGTTTAATACAATGTCGTCTGGAGTAAAGCATTCAATTCCTTTAAGTACCAATGTGAAATTATTCAATGGGGCCTTAAACATCTCTCCAAGTATCAATTACAACGAGAATTGGCATTTAACCACACAAATTAAGGAATATGACAAAACAACTAAGAAAATAATTACGAGAGATTCTCAAGGATTTTACCGCCAATATGGATACAACTTTTCTGCAAGTGCAAATACAAATATATATGGTACTGTATCGAATATAAAGGTAGGCAAATTGAGGGCAATACGACATACAATCAATCCTTCGGTTGGATTTTCATATGTTCCAGAAATTGATGCTGCTTCTAAAGGTTGGACAAAGGAATATACAGATACGAACGGTAAAATATTTAAATACAATGCATTTGAAAAAAGCCCTATTGGCAGTTTATTCCAAAACAAAGGTGGCTATTTAAACTTTGGATTAGGCAATAATTTACAGGGGAAGAAAGTAGTTTCGAAAGATAGTGTGGGAAAAGAAAAGACAGAGAAATTCAATATTATTGACCAATTAAGTTTCAATACTTCATACAATTTATTCGCCGATAGCTTCAAATGGAGCGACATCCGCGCCAGTTTCAATACCGTTATTTTCAAACAAATGCGTATCAACAGCAACGCAAGTTTTAGTCCCTACCAAATAAATGAAAAAGGTAGATTACTCAATGAATTTCAAATTTCAAATGGAGGCAAATTTGCCCGATTCAGGAATGTCGATTTGAATATAAATTCACGTTTCTCAGCCGATATGTTTAAGAAAAAAGCAACAAAAAAATCGACAAAGATTGAAGGTGATGAAGAGAATGAAATGAAGGACATTCAAAATAGGCCAAACAATTATTACGATTTTAACATTCCATGGACGTTGAATTTTACTTACATGTGGCGTTACAATGCAGAGGAATTGAACCCATCGCGAAAGGTTAGTTCAAACACATTTAGAATTTCAGGAGATGTGAATTTAACTCCAGATTGGAAAATAGCCTACCAAAGTGGTTACAATTTTGCTTTAAGCAGAATTGAAGGCTCATCGTTTTCAGTGATTCGCGATTTACATTGTTGGCAAATTGAATTCAATTGGATACCAGACGGTTTCATGAAGCAATGGTTGTTTACATTGCGACCTAAAAGCAGACTTTTACAAGAGTTAAAATTGAATAAAAGAGAATATTACAACAATCCCACACTCTTTTAATTACAACTTTTTATGATTATGTTTGTTAAACTAACATGTCTATACAAATTGATCAAATTGCGCCAAATTTCACTTTAGTGAATACCGACAAACAAAACATTACTTTGTCTGAATTTAAAGGAAAAAATGTTGTCATTTTATTCTTTCCATTTGCTTTTACCAGTGTTTGCACTGTTGAACTTTGCGACGTTCGCGACAATTACCACGCATACCAATCATTGAATGCTGAAATTTTAGCTATTTCCGTTGATTCAGTGTTTACTTTGGAAAAATGGAGAAGCGAAATGAACTACCCATTCCCACTTTTGTCTGATTTCAACAAAGAAGTTTCAACTGCTTACAATTGTATTTATGATCAGTTTGCTTTTGGAACCCGTGGCGTTTCTAAACGTGCTGCTTTTGTTATCAATACAGATGGAATCGTAAAATATGCAGAAGTCTTAGAAAATGCAGGCGAAATGCCTAACCTAGAAGCAATTAGAACTTGCTTGTCGAGCATTTAATTTTCTGATCATGATTTTGAGGGACATTTTAGGAGTTGCATTAATGGGATTTTGTGGAATTCTAAATGCCCAAGAATTACCCCACCCTAAACACAACCTCAGATATCATTTTTTGCATTTCGACCATCCTTTTAACACTAAAGTTGACAAAAATATTACAAAATGCATTTCCGATAAATACCAACCCATTGGCTCCGATACATTTAAATTTTTCCTAAAAGTTGAAGAACAATTAGGTTACGATACCATCAGGGCCAACGGGTCGGAATTTTACATGAGTCCGTTCTACATTCAACGGTATGAAGTTTCAAATAAAGAATATAGAGAGTTTTTAAATGACTCCAATTGTACTCAAAGAAAAACTTCAAAATTAACCCAGCAATGGCTGAAGCCCGAAACCAATGTTTGGGGCTCGAATGTGAATTACCAAGACCCCGATAATCCATACAATAAATGGTATTTTGCGCACAATGCATACAACGATTACCCTGTTGTTGGTGTTTCTCAATTTCAGGCCACCGAATATTGCAATTGGCTTGAAACAAAATTGAATGAAACTTTAAAAAATTCAATTCCAGAAGGATACAAAATTGAAGTTGATTTGCCTACCTCTGCCGAATTTTACGCCAGTGTTGATGCTTGTGTTTTAAAGCCAACAATCGAGAAAAGAAATAAAAATACACGGTTTTCAAGTCCGGTTTTTGAATATATATTTGAGCAGGCACCTACAAATTCCTTGAATTACAAAGGCACCATGACCGATAGAATGGCTGTAGTTCAAAAGAATAGAATGATCCCAATGTCGGTCAATCAGAATATCCCTGAGGGATATCCTCAAGTTCATCATTTGTTAGGCAATGTGAGTGAGTGGACAAGCACGAGGGCATTTGGACATCTATACAATCATAAAGATTACATTTACACCACATTTGGTAAGATTATCCCCAATTTGGCCGAAACGCATAAACAAGAAGTTTTAAGCACATATTTACGCGATGAAACATCCCTCAAAATGCATTTTGCAATCAAGGGTGGCTCTTGGGCCGAAGATATTTTTTACTTAGACCCAACGAGTGTTGAAATTGGACGTGGCGATCAAAAAAATGCTTTTACAGGATTTAGAACTGTAATTCGGCTTAAACCAGCGATAAAAAAAGACAAATAACTTAGTAATTAATTTACATTAAGTTAAACTTTATGAAATTTTATTCAATAAATGAGTAATTGTTATTTTGACACTTGCTATAAAATTCCTTATATTGCAATCCGAAATTAAACCTATGCAAAACAAATTACAATTTTGGAAACTTTTTGGCCTACTCCTTTTAGGTTTGGGAATGAGTCAAACTGGTTTCTCACAGCAAACAGATGCCACAAAAAATGGCGATAAAGACACGGTTGCAAATCCGGAAACCGAAAGCCTAGGCGATGTGGTTATCATTGGTTATGGTAGATCATCGAGAAGAAACGTTGTTGGATCAATTTCAACCGTTAATGGCAAAGAAATTACTGAATTGCCAACTCAAAGTTTTGAAGCTTCACTTCAAGGTAAAGCAGCTGGTGTTCAGGTGACAGTTGGTAGTGGTATGGCTGGATCAGCTTCGCTCATTCGTATTCGCGGTGCAGCTTCTATTTCAGCCGCGGGTGATCCATTATATGTAGTTGATGGAATTCCAATTACACAAGATTACTTTATGAATCGTGCAAATGGTTCTAACTATGGCGGAGGTTTCAATAACAACCCACTCGCAAGTATAAACCCAGAAGACATTGAAAACATCGAGATTTTAAAAGATGCTGCCGCAACAAGTATCTACGGGTCGAGAGGTGCAAACGGTGTTATTTTAATTACCACCAAAAGAGCTCGTAAATCGGGGTTGAAATTCGATATCAGCACCCGTATTGGGGTGAGTGTGCCAACAAAAAAACCTGACATGTTAAGTGGTCAAGATTGGTTACAACTTTACCAAGAAGCTTGGGAAAATGACGGACATACCGGAACGCCAGATTTATCGCTCGTTGGTTTACGTGTGAAATGGGCAGATGTTCAAAACAACAATACCGATTGGGTTGATCAAATGCTCACAACCGGAGTGAAACAAAACTATAACATTGGTACAAACTATAAAGGTAAAAACTTTGCGGTGAAACACATTTTGTCATACGACAACAATGGTTCATTTATTAAAGGAAATAGCTATGAGCGTACAAGTCAACGCGTTAACTTCGACTACAACCCTATCAAAGGTTTAAACATCAACTTATCTCATTCGTTAAGCAAAGGAACAAACAACCGTGTTGATGCAGCTTGGGCTGGAGGTTTAGGTTCTGCAATGAGTACAATGTTGAACATTTATCCTTTAAATCCGGTTTATGATAGTTCTTCTAAATCATATTTGACTCCAATCGGATTGCATACCATCCGCGATTTGAAAAATTGGAGATCTGTAGAAGTTAGAACAATTAACAATGCCTCGATTAGCTATGAAATTTCTCCTGAATTTTCAATCAATGCAAGTGGTAGTGTAGATTACATGGATTACAATGAACTTATCTATGAGCCATCTGAATTAATTCGTTATTACAATCAAAATTACCAACAAAATGGCAATGCAAAATGGTTTCCAACTTGGACAAGAAACTACAACTATTTTGTGACCGGTCAGTGGAATAAGAAAATAAACAACGACAATAAAATAGCTTTAATGATTGGAAATGAATATCAAAACTCGCTATCACAAAGTAAATACGTTGAAAATTTTGATGCCGTTGGTCCCGTAGATCAAAACAGCATTCCAGACACGGCGTTGGTTTCGCGTTACAACACTCCTTATAATTGGGCTTTCTTGTCTTTCTTCGGTCGTTTCAACTATAGCTACAAAAACAAATTCAATTTGCAATTAACAAGTCGTTGGGACGGAAGCAGCCGTTTTGGCACAAACAATCGTTATGGTTTCTTCCCTGCTGCAGCCTTTGGTTATATTGTGAGTGAAGAAAATTTTCTCAAGAAAAATAGAACCATCAACTTCATGAAAATTCGTGCAGGTGTTGGTAAATCGGGAAATGCAAATTTCGACAATTACGCACGTTGGGGTACAGTGACCCCAAGTTCTAATTTACCTTTTTATAACGGACAAAAACAATTGGCCGTGGCGCGTTTAGAAAATCCTAATTTACGTTGGGAAAGCACTGTGAATTATGATGCAGGCATTGAAATGCAAATGTTTAAAGGTCGCGTGAGCGCAGAATTTGTATATTACAACAAACAAACGAGCGATGTGATTATGAACGTATCAATTCCAGTATCAATTGGATTTGGAAGTTTCTACGACAATGTAGGTAAAATTGAAAATGAGGGACTTGAGTTCACATTGAAAACAATTAATGTAAGAACCAAAAACTTCCAGTGGTCAACCAACTTCAACATTGCAAGAAACTGGAATAAAATTACCAGTATTGGTGTATATTCTCCTGATGCAATTAGCGGTGGAACGAACGATACCCGTGTGGTTGTTGGCGAACCTGTAGGCACAAACTTCTTGGTGAGATATGCTGGAGTAAACAAAGAAACTGGCGCTCCTCAATATTATGATATAAATGGCAACATCACTGCTAAATGGGATCCATCTGACCGCGTGGCTGTTGGAAACATTTTGCCAATTGCTTTTGGTAATGTTTCAAATAATATTTCTTACAAAGGCTGGGAGTTAAATGCAAATGTTTACTTTAACATTGGTGGCAGCATTTACGAAAGTTCTGTAAAGCGTCAAATGAGTTTAATTACAGATTGGAATATGGATCGCAGAGTTTTAGACAGATGGCAAAAACCTGGTGATGAAAGCAATATTCCGAAAATGACATTAACAACATTCAATCATGGTTCTACGACTCCATGGATCAATACAGATTTGTGGTTACAAGATGGAACTTTTGCACGTTTGAGAAATATTAGTTTGTCGTATTCAGTACCTAAATCGGTTTTGAAATCATCTAAATTCGAAAACATTAAATTCACCTTTGTTGCAACCAATTTATTAACATGGACAAACTACACTGGTATTGACCCAGAGATTGCACGTGACTTTGAAAACGCAACAGACAGAAATATGAGTGGAAGTATCACTTATTTAACAACTCCTCAAGAGAAGAGTTACAGTTTGGCAATTAATTTAACTTTCTAAACATGAAAAAGATTTTAACTTACAAAAAGGTTTTCTTACCATTGGTGGCAATTTTAGGGTTGTTTACAACTGGTTGTGAAAAAATGATAGAAACACCGCCACCGAACGAAATTCCTGTTGCAGATGCAGTGAAAACTGCTGAAGATTTACAGCGTCTATTGAATGGTAGTTACAACGAGTTGGCGAATACCCATGGTGGATTTTCCCAAATGTTGGCCGAAATGCTTGGCGACAATTTGAACATGCCAAACAATAATGATTTAAGAGAAGTATACAACCATAACGTATTGTTCTTCAATACCACGAGTGGTGGTTATTATTCTATGATCTACAGAATGATTTTTAGAGCGAACTTTGTCGAATCTAAAATCAATGACGTTTCTGGTTTATCTGATGTAGATAAAAATAGAATCTTGGGCGAAGTAGCGTTCATTCGTGCCTTAGGTCATTTTACTGCTGTTAGAATGTATGCACAACCTTATGGATTTACTTCAGACAACTCACATCCTGGAATTGCAATCCAACGCAAAGTAACTACACAGCCAATGCCTAGAGAAAATGTTGCTGCGGCTTATACTTCAATTTTAGCTGATTTAAATAACGCGGTCTCAAATTTAGGCGAAGACAACATATTGAACACCAATGGACCATGTTATGCCACCAAATGGGCAGCAAAAGCTTTACTTGCAAATGTTTATTTCCAAATGGGAAATTATACTGACGCTGGAACCATGGCAAATGATGTCATTGAATCAAAAAAATTCATATTTAGTGATACAACCGACTTATTTGATCCCGCTGCTTACCCTGAGCATATTTTCTCCGTTGTAAGCACTGGTATAACTGATAAACGCAGTGGAGGTTATTCAGATAATTATGCCCCTGGTGTTCCAACTTGTCAACTTGATAGAGCATATTGGGCATCAATAAAAGGAAATGTGACTGATAAACGTTTACAAATGTTGCAAGCGGTGAATGCAGGTGCGGCAAATGAATTTGTAAAATCAAATCAATTCAATGCTCCATTCTTTAATGTTCCAGTGTTCCATTTAACTCAAATGATGCTCATTCGTGCAGAAAGTTATGCCATGAGAAATAGCAATTTAACAACAGCTATTGACGATATTAATAAAATTATTACCCGAGCATATACCGACAATTCCAAGCTCGTTTTATCAAGCGCAACAGCAACTGATGTGCTAGCAGCTGTGCGTGCAGAAAGAAGAATGGAATTACTTTTCCAAGGCGATAGAATTCATGAAGTGAAAAGATTGGGTGCTATTGAGGGACAAAATCTTTTTGTACACGGTCACCCTTGGAATTGCAAAGGCATTATCATGCAGTTCCCAATTACAGAAAAAACAAGTATTTTCGACATTAACCCAACAGGAGGTTGTAACTAATGAAAAATAAATTAATTATTGGCATTTTTGCTTTTGCATTGATGTTTGGGTTTCAAGGATGCAGACCCGAAAAAAAGGAATTAGGACCTAAATCTAGTCAACTAGATGGCATTCATGGAAATTGGGTTTTAATGAAAACCGATCAGATTGATGTGAATGTTCAATTGGCGTTCACCGAAAGTGATACTTTATTAGATGTGACGGATGTGTTGTTAAATTCAACTCCGATGGAAATTAAATTCGATAAGGATATGTCATTGTTTGATATCAAAGCTGGAAACGGTAGTGAAATGTTTACCGCAAATACCGGAGCTTGGAAATTCGACAATAACGACTATCCTTCATATGTCGTGTTAAACGATGGAACTGCGCAACAAATGAATGTAAAGTTAATCAGACCTGTTCGTTTGCAAGACAGATATCTTATCCTTAAAATCAACAAGTTCCGCGGTGGTAAAAGAACCGTTTGTTATCACCTTTGGTTCGAACGTAAAAATTAATCCTTATGAAAAAGTTTATTGCATTCAATATAATTTTAACAGCATTTACTTCTGTATTTGCCCAAAAAGCTTGGATTACACCTGATCCAGTTAATCTAGATGATAGTATTACCATTTGGGTTGACATTAAAAAATGTGAGCGTCAACAACTTGCAGGGACTACCGATCCATTGTATATGTGGACATGGGAGCCTAAAGGCCATCCTACTGGACATCCATTAAACAATGGAACTTGGGGTGCTAGCAACGATGCATTGCTTTTCACATCTGCCGGTAACGACATTTGGTTTTACCGAATGATACCTACTAAATTTTATGAATGCACCAAATCTGACCTCTATAGCAAAGGCATCAAACTTCTGCTCAAAAAGAAAGATGGTACAGGTACTGTAAGTGGTGGTGAAGATAAAACCGAAGATTTAAGCATTAAAATTGATTTACCCGTTTCTGGACCTAGAAAATTTTATCCTTTCCCTGGACTTGTTTTAAAAGATACGTTAAGCATTTCTCCTGATGATGTTTTATCAATTACCTACGATAGAAACTTAGAAACTAACGATACTTTAAGAGATAAATCTGATTTCTATTGTGTTGTTAAAGCACGATATGGAATAGGTTCTACTGAGTATCTTTATTTTGTTGATGGCGACAAATTAACTGCTGCCGACAAAAACATCAGTGATTTGGTTCCACAAATGCTTATGAAGGACATTGGAGGCGGTAAATTTAGATTCAGTTTTATCCCCGATAAATTCTTCGATTCTAAAAATCCCAATAAAGCATCTTTATTATCGATTAAGTACCGAATCATGCGTGGTTACATTAGAAAAACCTACGACATTGTAGCTGAGAGCCCGGAGTATTGGTTCAATACAGCAAAATAACTTACAAATAAAATCCAAAAAGAAAGGCGATCTAAACAGATCGCCTTTCTTTTTATAGTCAAAACTCAATTAAAGTCATTTTAAAGCACTTCAACTTCGTTTCTATATAAATCCTCAATTGTTTCGCGTTTTCGGATTAAATGAGCTTTATTTTTGTAATAAAGCACTTCACAAGGTCTCAATCTTGCGTTGTAGTTGTTACTCATGGTAAAACCATAGGCGCCTGCATTCTTAATTCTTAATACATCCCCTTCCCTCACTTCTGCTATTTTACGGTCGTAACCGAGCGTATCTGTTTCACAGATATATCCCACAACACTATATAACCGTGGGTTGGCTTTAGGATTTGAAATATTTTCAATATGGTGATAAGCATCGTAAAACATTGGTCGAATCAGATGATTTTGACCACTATTCACACCAATAAACACTGTTGAGGTGGTTTGCTTAATGACGTTGGCTTTAACCAACAATGATCCAGATTCGCTCACTATGAATTTCCCTGGTTCAAACCAAAGTTCGAGTTCTCTTCCATACGATTTGCAAAAAGTCTTAAATGCCTCGGCAATTTTAACACCCATTTCTTCAATATCGGTGACAATATCGCCTTCTTTATATCCCACTTTAAATCCTGAACCAAAATCCATAAATTCTAAATCAGGAAAAGTCTGAGCAGCATCGAAAAGTAAATCTGCACCTCTTAAAAAAACATCGGCATCTAAGATATCACTTCCTGTATGCATGTGTAAACCGTTCACTTTAATCTTGTGGGATTCCACTACCCTTTGCACATGACGTAATTGATAAATTGAAATTCCAAACTTAGAATCAATATGTCCTACAGAAATATGGCTATGACCACCTGCCATAATATGCGGATTTAATCGAATGCAACAAGGCACAGAAGAACCGTACTCGTGGCCAAACAGTTCTAAAGTTGAAATATTATCAATATTGATAATTACACCTAAATTCACTGCATCTTTGATTTCTTCAAAATCAACACAATTTGGGGTGTACATAATTTCAGCGGGTAAATAACCTGCTCTCAATCCTAGTTGCACCTCTTGAATTGATACAGCATCTAAACCCGCTCCCTGTTGTTTTAATAACTTAAGGATATTGATATTGTTTAATGCTTTAAGGGCGTAATGTAAATGTACATTGACCCCAGGGAAAGCGCCTTTCAATCGTTGGTATTGATTTACGATTTTTTCTCCGTGATACACATACACAGGAGTACCGAATTCCTCGGCAATTTCTAACAGTTTTACGTGAGTTATATCTTTCATTATGATTCAAAAAAAAAGCGGGGCATATCACCCCGCTTTCGTATTTTATGCGAAGTTTTCGTTATTTATTTTTTTTCTTTTTGTTAGTGATATCTACAACAATTGGAGTTGCAATACACAAAGAAGAGTAAGTACCAATGACAACACCAATAAGCATTGCGAATGAGAAGTTCTTCAAAGCATCACCACCAAATAAGAAGAGAATTACACAAACCACGAATACGGTTAATGATGTAATGATTGTTCTACTTAAAGTATCATTTAACGCCATGTTAATCATAACGGTATCGTCTTTATCTGAACGCTTAGAAGTTAAGAATTCACGAATACGGTCAAATACAATTACCGTATCGTTAATTGAGTAACCCAATAAAGTTAACAAAGCCGCAATTAAATGTTGGTCAAATTCAGTTGCGAATGGAACATAACCATCAACAATTGCATAAACCGACAATACCAAAGCCAAATCATGTATCAATGAAATAGCAGCGCCAATACCGTAAGCAATACTTCTGAATCGGAATACCAAGAATAAGAAGATACCTACAACGGTTAATATCACTAAGAAACCAGATTTATTTCTAATTTCAGTTGCAATGGTTGGGGTAACGTTAGAAACTTGTAAAACTGGTCCTTCACCATCTTTGTTTTTAATTAACTCAAAACCAGACAAAGCTTTTAATAAATCAGCTTCAACTTTCGCTTTGCTTTCTTTACCTTGCTCGTTTAACAAGTATGTTGTTAATATTTTGTATTGTCCTTCAGAACCAAAAGTTTTAACTTCATTGCTCGACTCTTTTAAACCTTTGTCTAAAGCTTCTTTAATTTGATCCGTTTTATATTCTTCACTTGGGTTAAATTGAATTGTAAATGAGTTACCTCCTTTAAAGTCAATACCTGTTGAAATTCCACCTTTAGCAACAAAAGCAATCACCCCAATAACTATAATTACAGTTGAAAACAAATAATACTTCTTTCTATTTTTAACCCAATCAATATTCTTACCTTTTAGGAAATTATCGTTCCAAGCAAATCCAAACTTGATGTCATGTCCTTTATCAGCTCTTCTATCTAACAACAATCGAGTGATAAACAACGCTGTGAATAAAGAACTAAAGATACCAATCACCAAGATGATAGCGAAACCATAAACTGGACCAGCACCTGTGAATGTTAAAATGAAACCTGCCAATAAGTGGGTAATATTTGAGTCAATAATTGCACTTAAAGCGTGTTTGAAACCTTCGTTAATTGCAGATTTCATAGCTTTACCTTGTGCCAACTCATCTTTGATACGTTCGTAAATCAACACGTTTGCGTCAACGGCCATACCAATGGTTAAGATGATACCGGCCATACCAGGAAGTGTTAATGCAGCACCTAAGCTCGACAATACACCCATAATTAAAAATACGTTTCCTAATACTGCAACAATAGAAATCCAACCAGCTCTATTATAGTATACCACCATGAATACAACAACTGAGAGGAAACCTAAAATTAAGGCCATAAAACCTTGAGCAATTGAAGCCTCTCCTAAAGAAGGGCCAACAACTTCACTCGCAACGATTCTAGCAGGAGCAGGTAATTTACCAGCTTTCAATACGTTTGCTAAATCTTGAGCTTCACGAATATCGAAATTACCGGTAATTTGACTGTTACCACCGCTAATTTTTTGATTCACGCTTGGAGCAGTATAAACCCTGTCATCAAGGGCAATTGCAATAAATTTACCAATATTTGCACCAGTTACTTGAGCCCAACGAGAAGCTGCAGTTGATGTCATTTCCATAGAAACTTCCAACTGACCTGTTTGATTTGTATTCTCGCGCGCATCGGTAATGATATTTTCTTCTTCCGAAGACAGAGCAGCATTGCCATCTCTATCTCGTTTGAGGAAATAAACGAAATAATCATCAGAGTTTGTTAAAACTTTTCCAGTTTCATCATAATCCATTGGTTTTGCACTGAATGCAACTTTCACAGATGGTTCAAGAATTGATTGGAATTTTTGCTCTGACAATATTTTCAATAATTTCTCACGGTTAATTCCTTTGATTGTGCAAATTGAAGATCCTTGTCCTTTACCAAATGGTTTCAAAATAGAAGCTAAAACGCTTTTTTGAGAACCCGATGTTTTTGCAGTTGTTTTAACTGATGAATCAATTTTTGCATTGGTATCATTTGAAGCTGTATCTATAACATCAGCAGAAGCCAAGGTAGAGGCCTTCACCAAATTGTTTAAAATTTTAACACCTTCTAATCCACCATACACTTCAAAGAATTCTAATTTTGCACTCTTTTCTACCAAATCTTCCATACGGCGTGGGTTGTCTACGCCCGGAAGTTCAACGCTAATTCTACCACCTTCAACAATTTGAACAACTGGTTGAGTTACGTTTGCTTGGTTAATACGTTTTTCAACAACCGACTTAACGTTGGCAACGGCAGTATTAATAGAAGACCGTAAGTAATTTACGACTTCAGTTTGACTGCTATTTTGTTGAATCACTGAATTGTTTCCTTTCACAAACAATACAGCCATGTTCCTATTTGGAGCAATCTCTTTAAATGCAGTAACAAAAGCGTCTACATAATCAGCGCCCTGCTTTATAACCGCATCATCTGCAATTTTACATGCTTTGTTAAGATCCGCATCTTTTGAATCATTAGCCAATACTTTTACAATCGCATCTTTTTCTACTTCCAAGGTTACGTTCATACCACCACGCAAGTCAAGACCTAAATTGATCTCTTTTTGCTTACATTCGAAATAGGTGTAACCTACGATTCCCAATAAGTTGTAATACTCTTTGTTTCCTAAGCTATCGATGTATCTACGATAAGCATCTTTTTCATTTTCACCAGTTTTGGTCTTCTTTGCAGCAAACGCATGTGCTTCACTCTCAAAACTCTTCGCCTTAAATGTAAATGACAATTGATATAAGCACGCAAAGGCCAATACAACTGAAAAAATTACGATTGATTTATTACTTTTCATTGTGAAATTATTCTAACTATAGATTTATTTGGGTTGCGAAAATAAGCAAAAAAAGTATGTTTTTTCGCTATTTTTAGTGGCGATTACAAATATTTTTTGGCGAATTGCATAACATCTTCCATTTTTTGTGCTTCCATGCACTTAAAATGTTGCTTAGGACACTCACCAAATCCCAACTTTGAACATGGCCTACACCCTAGTCCCTCAACCTCAAAATGTTTCAATTCAACACCTGGTTTGGGTACTGGCGACATGCCATAACCCCTATCTGTATTTCCCCAAATTAGAGCCAATGGCTTTCCTAAAGCCGCAGCAATATGGGCCATACCCGTATCTCCGGCAATGACTATTTCCGAACATTTCAATACAGCTGCACTTTCATTGATGCTCAATTGTCCACACTTCGAAATTACCCTACCCTTATATTTTTCAACCAACAAATTTCCTAGTTCGAGCTCTTCTTTCCCTCCAATGAGAACAAACTTAGTTTTTTGCATTTCTGCAAATAATTCTTCCAATTTATTTTGCGGAATTCGCTTCGTGGTGTACGTTCCACCAAGCACAATTGCAACATACTTGCCTACTTCTTCTAATCCAACTTCACTTGCTTGTCCCTCATAATCTAAACCACCATTGTCGTTTACAATGTTCCAAACCTTTAATGTTTCAACATATCTGTCTACAATTGAAGAAACTTCAAACCGTTTCCATTTTGTAAGCGTAAATAAAAATTTATTTAAATTTTCTTTATTGAGGGATGTTCGAGGCACATTCCAAAAACGCAATTTGGCAATAAAACTCCTCAAATTGGAATGCAAATCTACAATCGCATCGAAGGAAATATTTGACAATTCCTTACGGTCAGCAAGATTGTCCCAAGCTAAAATTCGATTGATATGCTTATTTCCCTCCAAAATACCTCGAAATTTATGTTTTGTCAGGAAAGTAATTTTGGCATCAGGGAATTTCAATTTCAACAAACGAAAAACCGGCGTACATAATAAAATGTCGCCAATTGAACTAAATCGGATCACTAAAATTTCCTGCATTTAAATATTTTTTAACGATCGTCTTTTTGAAAGGAAATCTTCAAATTCCTGAAGATTCAATGAATTCAGAGTGTTCTTGGTTAACAAACCGCCCTTTCTGGCAGCCAATGTTCCAAAATACATATCGTGATAGCCCATTTTTTCATGTGCATCGGGGTTGATACTTATTTTAACACCATTGCTTTGCGCATATTGAATCCACTTCCAATCGATATCTAACCGATATGGATGGGCATTTAATTCAATCACAACACCATTTTCCGCACAAGCATCAATGATTCTTCGGTGATCGATTGGATATCCAGATCTCATTAACAACAATCTCCCTGTTGGATGTCCTAAAATTGTGGTATATGGGTTTTCAATGGCCTTCAACAAACGCTCGTTGGCCTTATCTTCAGACATTGTTAAATTAGAATGCACAGAAGCAACCACAAAATCAAATTTTGCCAAAACATTATCCGAGTAATCTAAACTTCCGTCGGAAAGAATATCGCTTTCAATGCCTTTGAAAATTTTAAATGGAAACAGCTTTGCATTTAATTCATCAATCTCATGCATTTGTTGAAAAACACGATCCTCGTCTAATCCTCTGGCATAGCCAGCAGATTTTGAATGGTCGCAAACGCCTAAATATTGATAATTCTGCGATTTCGCATATTCTGCCATTTCCTTCAAGGTATTTAATCCATCACTATAATTGGTATGATTGTGCAATACACCTTTAAGTTGACCATATTCAATAAAATGTTGATTAACTTTATTGTATTCCAACTCATCGAGTCCTTCGCGTTGTTCAGGGATGATAAACGGCAATTGCTTTGTTTTATAAAAATCTTCTTCGTTCGTAAAACTCCAGGAATCTTTTTGTTCGTAACCAATCAATTTTAAATGTTCCGAATTTCCGGTGGTCTCAAATAACACCCGATTGAATGTAAGTGAATCGGTACAAATCATTGAAAAAGGTATTTGTCCCTCAAAAAGAAAAGAGATTTCATCATCATTTACTTCAACTTCTATTTCTTGAGATTCTAAATACTCTACAAGTTCAATCAAATCAATTGTAGTGATGCAAAGCAAATGATTCACCGTTGGCACACAACGTCGAAAATCACCTGAAAATTCAACTTGAAAACCTGTAAATATCGATTTCAAATCGGCTTTAAATGAATTACATAAATCGAGCAATCGCGCATAATGCCAATTGCCTTTTGCACTCAATGAGAACTCAATGGATTTAATGATTTCTGCTTGTGTTTTCAATCCGAAACCTTTCGTTTCAACCAATCGATTCTGCCGGCAAGCATCCAAAAGATCACTCACATTATCAATGCCAATTTCTTCCCAAATAATTTTTACCTTTTTAGGGCCTAATCCTTTAATATTTAACAAGTCAACAACACCAGAGGGTGTTTTTTCAACACACGAATCTAAGGCTGAAAAACTCCCACTAGATAGGATACTGCGAATGGCTTCCAAAACCGATTTACCAACTCCAGGAACTGCTGATAACGTATGGTCATCAAGTTCCAAGAACGATTCCTTAATTTTCTTCAAATTGAAGGCAGCGGTTGTGAACGACTTATATTTAAAGGGATTTTCGTCGTGCAACTCACTCAATTTTGCAAATAAATTGAGTTTCGATAAAACAGCCGCGTTATCTAACATTATTTTTTACGTTTAGCTGGAATGAATGATATTTCTTTGGTTTCAACTGCCCTATCAAAATCAACCCAAATTACAGAATTCGCCACATCACCGTGCAAATACATAATGTTCATGTCTTTGCCCGTATTTTTATTTTTCAAAATTTCAACGCCTAAAATGACAAACTTACGACCTACATATAATGCCGGAAGTTCAGCTGCATCGTAATCGCCTTTGAAAAATGATTGATAAAACCCATTTCCAGTAGCAGTATCGTAGGCCGGAGCATCCGGATCCCAGCGTGTTCTTTTGTAAATATCTAAATTCACAAACTCCGCCAAAGACGTTTTTCCGATGACTGCAGTGTCGCCTTGGCCAATATCAATTTCCTCCTCTACCACTGGAGCTGGTGTAATTTTTTTCTTTTTCTTTTTGAGGGATTTTGACTTTGTAGTTACAGTTTTATTCGTGGATGATGAAACGGGTTTAGCTTGAGCAAAAAGGTCACTCATGTTCAAGCACAAAGTGAAAATCAATATAAATTTAAAACAGTTTTTAAGAGTCATAAAAAATAATTAAGGTAAAAATACACTTAATCAATCAAATTTACCAATTTTTCGGATGCAGTTGCACTTAAAGCAACACCCATTCCACCCATTCTTACACAACAATGAAGATGTGGTTGAATTTTTTGGATGATTGGCTGACGATCTGCAGCCATTCCCATCGTCCCGGCCCATTGATAATCGATCTTAGGCTCAATACCAGGGACGATCACCTCTGTAATGACTTGTTTCAGATGATTTACAATATTTTCAGAAGTATTTTGATCCATCACTTGCTCTCCGTCAAAATCAATATTTCTTGCGCCCCCAATTAAAATTCGGGTTCCAAGACTTCTAAAATAAATGTACCCTTTGTCGTAATGGAAAATCCCTCTAAAAGGCAGCGTTGGAATTGCTTCTGTAACCAATACTTGTCCTCTCGCCGGATAAACTTCAATATCGGGCAATATTTGTTTTGTAAATCCATTTGTGCAAATGATTAATTCAGAAGCAACGAACTTTACATTTGAATTAGAAAACAAAATTTCCCATTTTTGAGAATCTAACTGTTCAATGTTCTGAACTTGAAAACCAGAAAATATTTCAATACCCAGCGACAAAGCATGATTTCTGATGGATTCGTAAAGTAAATGAGATTGAATCGCTCCTTCGAGTGGAGAATAGATGGCTGTTTCAAAAACATTCATCCCAAGTGCAGCGGTCTTTTTCAGTTGAAATGCAGTTTGTTGATGAACATTTAAAAGTTTTTCATTCACCGAATCAATGTTTGCGGCGATGTTTTCAAATATCGAAGCCTCATTGGATTTGAAGATTTCATATCCACCAGTATTTTCATACCCAATTTTGGTTTCGCCGTAGGTTTCTTTCAATTTCAAGAACCCGGTATACCTATTTTCATAAAGTAACAAAGCGTTTTCTAAGCCAATATTATTGGCGTCGTCAAGAATTTCTCCTAAGCTTCCAAAACAGGCAAATCCTGCATTTCTTAGGCTGGCAGGACTGCCTAAAGTAGCACTTTCAACCACCCAAACTTTGCGGTGTTGAAACTTGAGTTTTAGTTTAATTGCCGATTGTAATCCAACCAAGCCAGCTCCAACAACAACTATATCTGCTTTCTCAGCCCATTTTTGTTCCCAAAAGCTAACTGGAATAGCCATTAAGCGGTCATTTTATTGGCAATTGCAGAATTATAAATATCTGCCATTTGAGTCACAGTTGCAAATTTTTCGCCATTGATGCCAATTTCACCAGCGGTTACAGTACCAATATGGGTAACAGGCAAATTAAATTGAGCGGCCAATGTTTGAATGTCAACAATATGATTTGGATTCACAGAAATCACAACTCTAGATTGTGATTCTCCAAACAACCAAGCATCATTACGATAACGTTGGTCGGTGCAAATTTCGAATCCTAAGTTGTCATGCATCGCACTTTCTAAGCAAGTGATGAATAATCCACCTTCACTCACATCGTGAACGCTTGTCGCCATTTGATTGTGTGAAAGTTTCTCTAATAACTGATGCAAGTTGAATTCAACATCTAAATCAAAATGAGGACAATTAGAAAGAGCCACCCCTTTAATTTTAGCAAGATATTGAGAGCAACCTAAATCGTTTTGAGCTTCACCAATTAATAAAATTGCATCACCCTCGTTTTTGAAGTTTAAACTCATTCTGTGTTCCGGTTTTTCAATAATTCCAACCATCCCAATTGTTGGGGTTGGATAAACTGCCTGACCTGATGTGCTTTGATTGTAAAAACTTACGTTACCACCTGTTACAGGGGTATCGAATTTCCTACAAGCTTCACTCATCCCTTCAATGGCAGATTTAAATTGAAAATATACTTCTTCATTATAAGGGTTACCAAAGTTTAAGCAATTTGTAATAGCAGTTGGCACACCACCGGTGCAACGAATGTTTCTTGCCGCTTCAGAAACTGCAATTTGAGTTCCTATATTTGGATTTGCATGCACATAACGGCTATTGCAATCAACAGTCAATGCTAGACTTTTATTTGTTCCTTTTACTTTTACAACAGATGCATCAGAAGGAAGGTTTGTTGATTGATTCACTGTTCCTACCATGCTATCGTATTGCTCGTAAATCCACTTTTTACTTGCAATGTTTGGTTCGGCAGCAAGTTTTAGGGCAACAGATTTTGCTTCCTCTAAAGTAAGATCTTGAATAGAATCTAAATTAAATTTCTCTATTTCTGCAAAATATGTAGGGGTTGTCCATGTTCTTTTATATACAGGAGCGCCGCCACCTAAAACCAAAGATTCAGCAGGGATATCGGCTTCTAAAACACCATTCATAAAATATCGAACATGTTTTGTATCAGTAACCAATCCAATTTGAGCATAGGTTAAATCCCATTTCTCAAAAATGACTTCTAATTCTTTTTCTCTCCCTTTTTCAATAATCACCAACATACGTTCTTGGCTTTCGCTTAACAAAAGTTCCCATCCTTTCATGTCTTGTTGACGCATAGGAACTTTATCTAAGTGAATATCCATTCCCACATCAGTTTTTGCACTCATTTCGCTCGTACTACAGGTAATACCGGCAGCACCCATATCTTGCATACCAACAACGGCATTGGTTTCAATAATTTCCATAGAAGCTTCTAGGATTAACTTCTCCCAGAAAGGATCACCCACTTGCACTGAAGGCAAATCGTTGATGCTATCTTCGCTCATATCTTTAGAGGCAAAAGCAGCACCGTGAATTCCATCTTTTCCTGTGGCAGACCCAAAAATATAAACAGGATTTCCAGCAGGTCCAGCACCGGCAGATATACTTTTCCCTACTCCAACGATACCCACACTCATTGCGTTCACAAGGTTATTTTGCTCGTAGCAATCGTCGAAATACACTTCACCACCAACAGTAGGAATGCCAAATGCATTTCCATAATCGCCAATCCCTTTTACAACACCTTTAACCAACCATTTTGTCCTATCTGAGTTGATATTTCCAAAGCGCAATGAATTTAATTGTGCAATAGGTCGAGCGCCCATTGAAAAGATATCTCTATTGATTCCACCAACTCCGGTTGCAGCTCCTTGATAAGGTTCTATAGCGGAGGGATGGTTATGACTTTCAATTTTGAAACAACAAGCAAGTCCATCGCCTATATCTACTAAACCAGCGTTTTCTTCACCGGCTTCAGCCAACATTTTAGTGCCACTTTTAGGCAAGGTTTTCAACCATGTAATTGAGTTTTTATAACTACAATGTTCGCTCCACATAACTGAATAAATAGACAATTCTGTGAAGTTAGGTTCACGGCCAAGAATTTCGCAGATTTTATGAAATTCTTCTTCCAACAAGCCCAATTGTTTGGCTTGATCAATAAGTGATACACTATTCTGTTGCATTGCTGCAAAAATAGTCAGGAAAAATAGGATTTTGTAAAAAAATTATGGACAGATTATACCCAATTTAACGCAATAAAAAGATTGAACCATTGACGGTATTTCTTCTCACCCTATCGCCCACTTTTTGCTCATATCTATATATAAAGGTATAGAACCCTTCTTGGCATAAATCGCCTCGATAATAACCGGCCCACTTGAATGATTTAGCGTCGGCATTGTCGAAAATCTTTTCCCCCCAACGATTATAAATTTGAAACAAGGTAGGCGTAATTCCTCTTCCTATGATTTCAAAAGTATCATTTCTACCATCAAAGTTTGGCGTAAATGCATCCGGAATAAAGACGTCACAAAAACCATCAGCCAATGTAACAATAATTTGATCAGTTGCTGTTCCACAAGCATTCGTTACATTTACAGAGTAAGTTCCAGAACTTGCAACATAAATTGAAGTTCCAGTTGATCCATTGCTCCAAGTCGTTGTAGCGCCCGGCCAAGATGCCGTTAATTGTAGCAAAGAACCTTTACAAATTAATGTATCATTGGGCAATGAAACTTGAGGAGTAAGCCCTTCCTTTATATAAATCGTATCTCTCCATTTACAACCACCATTATTCACTTCTGACCAATAAGTGCCCGCAACAGAAATTGTTCTTGGGTTTGAATTCGAGCCATCTTCCCAAACCATTGTTCCTGGGGCAACCACAATTAAGTCGGCTGTTGAACCATCACAAACTACGGTATCTTTGCCTAGACTAAATTTAGGCAATGCATTAATTTTTATAGGCGTAACCAAGGAATCAGGACAAAAACTATCTTTTATTAAATATTTAATTAAATGCAGCCCAGCTTTGCCTGGAGAATATGAGTTACCATTAAAGTTTCCTGAAGTTGACGAGAACACTCCACCAGAAATTGTTGGTGTTAAGAGTATTGAAGATCCATTTTCACAAATTGTAGAAGGTAAACCCGAAAATGTGGCATTGTTATTTCCCTTGACATAGATATATATGGTATCGCGACTTTTACATCCCTCGGGACTTTGAGCTTCGTGAATAATTGGATAATTTCCAGCAGTTACATATTTATGGGTAATTGTTTTATTAGCCGATGTTGTTCCATCGCCAAGATCCCAATAAAAACTGAGTAAACCTGGATATTTATTATCAAAAACAAATGAATTAGTTGCAAAACACTGAATTGAATCATTAATGTATATTCCACTTGAAGGATCAGGAATAACCCTTACCCATATTGAAGCAGTATCTGAGCAGCTAGTTCTAACATTATCGTAATAAGTTACTGCCTTATATTTTATTTGATATGTACCTGGTTTATCAAAAGTTTTTGTGGGTGAAGGAATTGTAACAGAATCTGATGGTGAGAAGTACCAAGTTCTGGTGTATGCACAACGCGGTATGTTTGCAAGCGATGTATTATCTGCAAATTTAAAAGCATTCCCAATGAAACATTGACTCAAGTTACCATTTTTCTCAATTGGTTTACTTACAGGACGTGGGATGATAAACACCGCTTTAGTCGACGTAGAAAAATCTGTGCAACCCAAAGCTGGTGATGCAATTATAGTAACTAAGAAGTTACCCCCTTTATTATATGTATGGGTTACATTTGTTCCACTGTCACTTGTTGCATCTTGAAATAACCATGTGTAGGTAATGCCTGTAAATGTAGCACTCGACTTGTTCGTAAAGGATACAAGATTTGATTTATCGCAACTGTCGGTATAATTAAAATCAAAATCTAGAATTAAATTTTGCGTTTTAAATGAAGTTGTTACAAAAGAAGATGTCAAATAATTAGGACTCACAGCACCATCATGTTCAAAAACTGCAACATAATATGTGGTGTTTGCTTTTAACCCTGTAAGTGTAAAGTTATTGTTAATATTATTCCAACATGCATAATTTGCAGAGCCAATATCATCTCCAGCCATAAAGTTAGCAAATGCAGTGTAAGCATTGCCATCGGCAGGATTAACCGAAACTGCAGCTGCCTCTTTAACCACAACCAATCTCCAGCCACCATTACCATTGGTCCAACTTATTGAAGCTTTGTTACAATGAATTGTACTAACCGCTAAATTACTTGGTGCAATCGTAGGTTCAGCACCGAAAACATTGTTCAGAGCAAATATATTTAAGAATGCAAAAAGGATTATTCTTATCATTGGAAACACAAAGGTAACAATAAAAAGACAATTATTGTTTTCAAAACGCAGCCTTATGTATCAGGAAATAAAATATCTTCTTCTGGAATGGTGACTTTATTCATGAGTTTTAGCAATACTTGAACCAATGTAATTACATCTTTATTGCAATAAACAGCAATTCTATTGAGGTCTTTTTCTCTATAATAGACGTCAGCAACCATGCTTCCATCGATATCGTCTTTTGGGGTTGGGATATCGAACAAATTTGCTAATAAATTCAGTGAAACAAAACTTTTAAAATCGCCAAATTTCCATAATTCCATTGTATCTAAGTTATTTATTTCCCAAGGTTTTTTGCCCGCATTGTCGAGCAAAAGGGGAATTTTAATGCCGTGAATTAGCATTCTTCTTGCAATGTATGGAAAATCAAATTCCTTGCCATTGTGAGCACACAATCGGTTGCGATCAGTTCCAAAATGCCCATTTAAAAGCTGAGCAAAATCTTCTAGGATCTTTTTTTCATCGTGTCCAAAAAACGACTTTAACCTAAGTTTGGGTTCCGAGGGATGTCCCGTAATTAAACCAACTCCAATACAAACAATCTTTCCAAATTCAGCATATATTGCCGAACGGTCGTAAATATCTGATGGCGTTATATCTTCTTTGATTAACGATTTCGACTTTTTCTCCCATAATTTTTGCCAAGCTGGCGATAAATTAGAGAAACTCGATTCCATTGGAACTGTTTCGATATCTAAAAAAAGCACTTTGCTTAAATCGAGTTGCGATAAATACTGCATTTATTTGTTTGTATGATTTAAAATTCAAATTTACAAAATGAGGATAACTTTCTTTTTCTTTTCTGCCCTTTTTTGTGAATTTCGCGAATAATATATGGTAGAAAAATCGACCAAACGAAGAAAACCGAGTGCTTTGCCGAGTATTTTGAGCTTGGCTGCTGTTATGTTTATTCTAGGACTTCTCGGAATCACAGTAATTGGCTTCAAAGGACTTGGTGAATATGCAATAGAAAATTCGAGTATCGATATATATTTTAGCGATAGCGTTACTGAGGCTCAAGCTATTGAATTTCAAAATAATATGAACAGAAAGCCTTGGGTAAAAAGCACGCGTTTTGTTACCAGAGAACAAGGAATGAAAGAAATGGGAGACAAATATGACCCAGATTTCATGAACTATGTAGAAACGATAACGCTTCCATTGAGTGTTGAAGTTTATTCCAAGGCCGAATTTGCAGAACCTAAATTCCAAGAACAAGTTGTTAAAGAACTAAAAAAAAATCCACAAATTGAAGATGTCCTTTTTCAAAAAAATTGGTTAGAAACCATTTCTAAAAACATCCAAAAAATGCAGATAGTTTATATGATTCTTGCGTTGTTATTTATTATCATTTCTATTGTGCTGATACAAAGCGCTGTAAGGTTAGGAATATTTGCAAACAGACATACAATTAAGAGCATGCAATTTGTTGGAGCAACGAACTCTTTTATCATTAGGCCAATTATTTTAACATTTTTTCAATATGCAATCATTGCCATTCCCATCTCTTTTGGTTTGATTTGGTTTATCATCTGGCAACTTCCCGATTTCATGCCAAATGGCGAATGGTCTACAATGATGTTCGAATTTAGAAACCATATTCAAATACAAAAATTATTTATAGTTTCAGTTTCTATTGCTATATTTGGAGTGCTACTTGCTACAATTTGCAGTTGGTGGAGCACTAGAAAATTTTTACGTACAAAAATTGAGAATTTATACTAATTATGAGCGCAAATAAAAATATCAAAAACAAATCTAATCTTGCTGAAAGTAAAGAAGGAATGATTTTTAGTAAAGAAAACTATACATTAACCATTATCAGTGTAATTATAATTGTGATTGGATTCTTCCTTATGGCCGGAAAAGATGGCAATATTTATGACTTCCGCAGAACAACCCTAGCGCCTATTGTTGTGATTGCAGGCTTTGTTCTAGGTATTTATGCAATCTTTTACAAAAAGAAATAAATGACTTGGCTTGAAAATGCGACGTTAGCCATCGTCGAAGGTCTTACTGAATACCTACCAGTAAGCAGCACCGGGCATTTAATGATGTTCAAAGAATGGTTGAAATTAGAAGGGAATCAATTAGACACCTACATGATTTCCATTCAATTTGGAGCAATATTTGCTGTGGTCGTGCTCTATTGGAAACGATTTTTTACCGCTAATTGGTTTTCTTTTTACTCCAAATTAATTGTTGGATTTATCCCTGCCGCTTTATTGGGTTTCCTATTTGACGATATCCTTGAACAACTGTTGCAAACCCCAGTCATTGTTGCTATTATGCTTATTTTAGTTGGTGCCTTCTTGATTTTCATGGATAAAATTCTTTTGCCTGGAAATAAAGAAGTTGACGATATGACTTACAAAGATTCATTTATTATCGGACTTGTTCAAACCATTGCAATGATTCCAGGAACCAGCAGAAGTGCGGCAACCATTGCCGGTGGATTGGGTTGCAAATTATCTAAAAGTGCAGCAACTGAGTTTTCATTTTTCTTAGCAATACCTACTTTATCAGCAGCAGCAGCATATAAACTTCTCAAAAATTGGGATCAATTAAGCGCTTCTAATTTATCTGATATTGCCATTGGCAACGCTATCAGTTTCATCACTGCAGCTTTCGCCGTAAAATTCTTTATTGGAATGGTGAAATCAAGAGGATTTTCCTTCTTTGGATATTATAGAATTATCATTGGAACAATTTTCCTGATTACTTTGTATCTTTAAATCATGAAACGCATTAAATCCTTCATATTGGGATTCATATTTATATTTGGAACTTCTGATAAATTGGTGTCGCAAAGTTCACCAAAAGTGCAAATTGGAAGAGTAAAATATGGTGGAGGTGGCGATTGGTATAGTAGCAAAACTGCCTTAAAAAACTTAACTAAGTTTTGCAATTTTCGCATCAAAACCAATCTAAAGGAAGAAGAAGTTATTGTTGAAGTTGGTTCTGAACAACTATTTAATTTCCCCTTTTTATTCTTAACAGGACATGGAAATATTATCTTCAATGAGGGCGAAGCAAAAAACCTCAGAAATTATTTAATCGCTGGAGGATTCTTGCACATCTGCGACAATTATGGAATGGATATTTTCATACGAAGAGAAATGAAAAAAGTATTCCCCGAATTAGAATTCAAACCGGTACCATTCAACCATCCTGTTTATCATCAACAATTTCAATTTAACAATGGATTACCTAAAGTTCATGAACACGATGGTAAACCACCTTTGGGTTTTGGCTTATTTTGGGAAGGAAAATTGGTTTGCTTTTACGACTATGAATGCGACTTAGGCAATGGATGGGAAGATCCTGAACTTTATAACGATTCACCTGAGATTAGAGAAAAAGCGCTCCAAATGGGGGCCAATTTGATTCAATACGCACTTACTTTACAGTGATGAATACACAAATTGGGTACCCTATTTTCAGTTCTGAAAATAAGAAATTAACAGATAAATCAACCATTTTGGCGAAGGATACATATTTTGTTTTGTGCTGATGGCGAAATTTATGTGAATGGCACTGTAGATGAACGTTTGGCTAAAGGAGGCAGCGGCGATAAATTAACTGG
This sequence comes from Chitinophaga pinensis, assembly GCA_945865625.1. Classification (GTDB taxonomy): domain Bacteria; phylum Bacteroidota; class Bacteroidia; order NS11-12g; family UBA955; genus VMCP01. The sequence continues at coordinate 15,395 of CAMBFD010000002.1, read as the reverse complement.
TTTAATTGTTGGTTATTTGGCACAAGGACTTAAAGCAAAACATGCCGCAATTTGCGGCATGTTTAAGTTAATTGAATTTGCTTAATTGCTTATTTTAGTTCCTTCACCCACATATTTGGAACTGTTGATTCATAATAGAATAAACCTTTGTTCGCGTCTTTATCTGTGAAGTAATATTTCATGTACACATAATAACTCTTAGATTTTGGATCGAAGAACTTATATGCAATGACATCTTTCATGTATAATTCTTTGATTTGGCGATTTGCCTTATCTTCATTGCTATGCAAACCAGCAACCAAATAGAAACCGGCAGAAGGTTTTACTTTTTCAATGTTCGGCAAACGAATACCCGATGTATCATTGCCTGTACCAAAGTCTTCCATATCTTTAAGAGATGTAGCCGTTACTTCCTTTTTCTTTCTTACGTTTGAAGCTTCTGAATCCGTTTCTTCTTCATCCGATTTCTTAGTTGAACCATCATCGCCGCTTACAGCACCGCCACCTAGTGCACCAAATCCAATAGTTGCTCTAAATTCGTGAATTGGGTTCAATAAGCCTCTTTGTTCACCATCTGGAATTGTGTATGAATAAGAAATTGAAATGTCATCTTGTGGTTTAAATCCAACGTTTCCACCAAACTGCCAAAGGTTATTTGCACCCATACCCACCCAAACCTTATCTTGATACCAAAAACTCAAATTTGCTTGAAAATAAGTGTAATCCCAATTGTACATTGTGAAATTAACTGAAGGGCGTAAGGTAATGTCATTGCCTAAATCACCAATATAGCCGGCCAATAAACTCGCTTGAGTTTGTAAATCATATCCAGCCTTGTAATTATAATAAGTATAATCGAAATGTGGTTTCGGTAGTCGCGAAGCAGAGAAACCTGCAAACCATCTTTCTGCTTTTGCAAAAATAGAAGCGCGCAGATCGGCCCTAATAACCGGAGCACTGTACATAATTGCATTGATAATTGGATCATTATCATGGATATATACAGCTTTCGTTGCATCAAAATTTTGAGACAACACACCTCCGCTTACTCCTAAGCTCAACGTTGTTTTTCCAAGTCCAATAGAATATGCATAAGTTGCATAAGCATTGTGTACCTCTGAAAACCCAATATTCTCTTTCATATACAACAACCCGAATGCCGTGTTTTTATTTTTCATTGGCATTGAAACATTCAATAATGTATGTTGCGGAGAACCTGGGGTTTCATTAAATATTTTATTATAATAAAGCGAAACACTACCTTTTTCATCTGTTCCAATTGCGGCTGGAACAATGATCGATGGATCCATATAAAACTGTTCAATTCTTGCACCCATTTGAGCATTTGATTTGAACGTTATACTGAGTATCGTTAAAACTAAAATTATCTTTTTCATATTGATTATCTAATCACTTGAATGTATCCTCTATACACTTCTGAAGTTTGTCTATTTTTCATATAGTAGAAATACACACCGTTTGGCAAAGGATTACCATCGGTATCTAAGGCATTCCAATCATTTTGATAATTCGTAGAGGAATAAACACGTTTCCCTTGTCTATCACTAACAATTATGTCGAATAAGAATACATCAGGTATTTCAATTAAATCCCAAAATTCATTTTGTTTATCTCCATTTGGTGTGATTAAGTTAGGGATTTTCACTAATGGTGGATCAATTACATTGATATGCACTGAATCGATATCAGTACATCCGTTTGAATCAGTTGCCATTACAAAAAGAGTTATTGAATCTGTAAGTTGTATGGTCTTAGCCATAACTTTTGTTGAATCTAAAACATATTTGCCTGGATACCAATAGAAATTTTTCAAAGCATTTGAAACATAAACTTGAGCTCTTCTACCTCTGAAAATAGCAGTATCACTATGTGCTTTAATCACGGCCGGAGGGTATGCATTAACTTCTACACTATCTAAAACAGGACAATTTCCTTTGTTATACACTAAGAATTTATAACTTCCCGTTTTACTAAATGGTTTTACAAAAATGCTATCTCCATCGGCCAACCAATAAATCGAATCACCACCGGTAATTGTAAACGTTGCAGAATCTCCTTTACAAAGCGGCATACTACCCGACAAAGACCAGTTTACCTTTGGTTTATCAACTAATGTATTCACCGATCTAAAGAATGTATCTGAACATCCATTTCCAGTTTCAATAATTAATGAAGCATTAAATGGACCTGAATTGGTATAATATACCTTGGTAGTCGTTTTTGCGGTATCATATTTGCCGTTGCCAAAATCCCAATATCTATTGGTGATAGGATTCGCAGATTTTGATAGAGTATCAGTAAATTCAACAGAATCTGGCATACATAGCCCTGAGTAATTAAATCCAGCTACAGGAGAACCAACAACAACATAAGAATGTGTCACACTATCGGCACAGCCATGAACATTTGAAACATATAACTTTTGAGTATAAACTCCAGTTGTATCATAGGAATGGAAATTTGTTACAATTGGCATCTGAACCGATGTATCGCCCCAATGGAATCGAGTATCTTTAACTGTATCATTTGGATCAATCCCATAATTCATATTCATTGTAAACTTATTCCATTTCTGACATTGAATTGAATCATTTGGAACGGCTAAAACATCTAGTCCAAAAGTTGGTTGCGGTTTATAAAACACTTGAAATACTCCAGAAGTAGAATCTTTACAGCCCACTAATGAAGTACCTATTAAAGATACTTTGTGTACACCAGGTTGTGAAAATATAATCGAAACCGCAGTGTCAGTATTTAAAATTGTATCATCAAATGCCCAATTCCAATTCATACTATCTTGACGAGGAAATTTATCGATGATTCTTCTAAACTTTGTCAAATCACCAAAACAAGCTTCTTTTACTGCATATTTCGGAGTTGGTTTTGGATGAACCCGAACCCATACAGCTTGCGTATCAATGCACAAATTGAATGACTGAACTTCTAATATCATTTTAAATAGTCCAACTTTCGCATAGGTATGAAATGTATTTGGGAATGATGAATCGTAAGGTGAACCATCACCAAATTTCCAAATATAAAATTGCACAGCCTCAGGGGATGCTACACTCGAAGTATTTAAGGTATTTGTTACCTCACCAAAACAAGTAGTCGTTGTTGTAAATTGAGCATCGGGTTTTGCAAATAAATTCACAATTTTAGTTGTTGAATCTCGGCAATTGGCATCTGTAGTTACAATCAGCTTAATTAAACGAGCTCCAGGTGTTGCATATTTATGATTGATGGTTTTATTTAAAAGTGGAGTCGATTGGCCGTTTGCCTTTGTACCATCTCCTAAATCCCATTTCCAACTTAAAATTTTATCGGGCGAAGGGTCACCTGTTGAATTTGTAATCGGTATTGATTTATTCAAATCCCAACATTGGTCTGTAGCGTCAATTGAAACCATTGGTTTTGCATGCAAAATATAATCTACACTATCTTTTGCGGTACAGCCAAATTGGTTTGTTCTTGAAACATAAATTTTATAAGTACCAACCGGGAATTTATAATGAATTCGTGTTGAATCTCTGTAACCTAAAAACGGTGCACTACCCCCCCTGCTAAATACGGGAGTAACTGGAGTTAATGTCCAAATTTTCTTTGCCATGACTTCGCCAGTAGGAGGAGTATATGTATCTGTGATTCTGGTGGTTTGACCCTGACAAACAACAAATACTGTTGAAGGCAACAAATCTGCACTTTGAGTAAAAATATTAGGTGTCAAAGGCACCCTAGGCATATTGCCTATAATGACATTACTATATGTTTTGTCGATATAAGTTGCATTTTCTGTTTGCAATGAAACGATATAATTATAACTCGATGGTGCTGGAATAACCCGACTATAAACATGCCAAGTACTTGCACCATACTTCACTGGAGAGCCATCTCCAAAATCCCAAGTATATGTATTTATTAAACTTCCAATTGATTTTGAAATACTGTAAAAGAAAACGGTATCCCCTTCGCAGCCACCAACAACTTTATAACCAGCAAATGCATCACTACTTCCCAATGTATTCAATCCTCCAAAATAAGCAGGCGAAGCCGAACCTATTTTATTTCCTAAAACATAAAAACCAGTTAAATTTGTAATTGAAGTTGATGTAATTGTTCCCAAACGATTTACCGTTCCTCCAGAATTATTCAAAGACCACGCAGCAACACCATTGGATGTCAACAATTGTAGATTGGCAATATCGTAAACATGATCATCGTTAGTCACTGAATCATAACTAAATTTAACCACATAATTACTTGCTACACTTGTAGTTGCCGTGGTGGTTAGATAATAATGATGTACTTTAGAAATATTTCTTGTAGCAGTTGGCAATGCAACTGTAAACGATGGTCCATTTGCAATCACTTTAGCAAAATAATACTCCAAAGATGCTCCACTTTTTGAAAATGATGTTGAAATAACCCGATAGTCTGAACCTGAACCTAAATGCCAAGTCATCGGAACCGTCGAAGTTGCGCCAGTTGTTGAACCAATATGATACCCACCATCTACGTAGCTATTTTTATTGCCTCCAACCACTTTACAACCCGCTTTCAGTTTTAAATCAGCTGTTGCGCTTCCTGCAATTTTAATTAGCCCCGTTGACAAGTCTAATGAGTCGTTAATGAATAACTCACCAGCTAAAGTAGTTGCCGACAAAGTGATGTTTGCAGAAGTGGTTTTCATTCGCAACGATTTTATCGTTACACTGGCACCATCGATATCAAAAGTCACACTTTTCGAAGTTGTAACAGCCAAATTGTAGGTACCCGAAGCAATGACAATCACATCCCCCGAACTTGCAGTGTTCATTGCATATTGAATGGTCAAAAAAGCAGCCCCTGAAGTTGTTCCAGAATTTGCATCACTTCCTGACGTACTCACATAATATGTAGCCCCGAACACGTTAAGGCTAACAACAAAAAAGACAAACGTCAAAAGCGAATGTCTTTTTTTTGCAATTTGAAATTTTATAGTTTCAATCATTTTTTCTTATTCATTAATAGACGTTTTTAATCATTCAATCGTCACCTCACCTTTGAAAGATGATGTTTGTATGACAATTGCATTTAGAAAGGCAAATCGTCTGCCCCGCCATTGTCTGAAGCAAATGGATCCTGTACATCGTCAGGAGAGCCAAATGGATCTTGCACTGGTGAAGAATTTCCAGTGCCACCTTGAGGCGCACCGGCACCTGGAGCACCTGGTCTTTCTACTTTCCAAGCACGCACATCGGTGTACCAACGACCTTGGTATTCGCGACTTTCAATATCCAAGCCAATGTTAATGAATTCACCTTCTTTAATATCGAATTGTGAAATTTTACTTCCCCATAAATTAAAACAAACTTTTTTAGGGTAAGTTCCTTGAATTTCAATCACATAGTCTTGCTTTTCCCATGGTCCATTCTTACCCTCACCTGTTTGCTTTGGTAAAATTTGTATCACTTTTCCAGAAATATCCATAACACAAAGATATTAAAAATGAGTCTAAATTAAAAATTTTTATTGCGTGCCACCTTGATTCTCACCATCCTTCAAATCATCATTTTTTAATTTACGCTCAACCGGCTTAATTTTCTCGCTTTCAATAGAGCCAAATGAATAATCAAAATTCACCCTAAAACCCCACATATTCGTCCTTCGAACCTCATTAAAAGTAAAATCTTTTCCCTTATTTTCAGTTTTATAATCTATTTGCCAGGCCAATGGATTATCGAACCCAAATCCAATTCCAGCTTTGTCTTTATTAAATCTTTTTTTAATCCCAATCATGTGAAAAAACCAGTTTGCTGTATATCCCTGTAAAGAAAAAGAAGGCGCATTGAACCTTGAAAATAATTCAATCATCCAACTTTTTCCAAAATTCAAAGATCCTCTTATCCCTCCAGAATAAATGAAACCTTGAGATGCCAATCCAGCAACAGAACCGGTATCAATGATACTTCTTATATTCACATATCCTAAACCCCCATTGCCCGACAACATCCAATTCTTCCCTTTTAAGTTTACATTTAAATCGAATCCACTGGTAATATTTTGTCCAATATTTCCATAGGTGGTTTTGTAAACTTTATTCACATCCACCACTCTATAAGTTTCAATTGCATCATTCAATCTTTTATGATAAATATTCACTCCAAAGCCACCAAAAGAGGTATAATTACCAAAGGATAATTCATAATTGGTACTAATTTCTGGTGCTAAATATGGATTCCCTGTGGTAATATTTAAAGGGTCACTAAAGTTTGTATATGGATTTAAGAAAAACAAACTAGGTCTTTGAATTCTTTGGGTGAAATTAAATTTAACAAATCCAGCTTTACCCATCTTGCGCGATAAGTTGAAAAATGGAATGAAATTACTGTAAGGCATTCCTGAAAAAGACGTATCAGATGGCTTTTTAATGTTACCGCCAAAACTTGTAAATTCCAATCTTGAGCCAATTTTCAAACTGTAATTTTCATTGATTACATAATTAAATTGCAAATACCCTGCTCCTACATTTTGATAATAATTGAAAGTATTGTTTCTGTTGTTTAATGTAAAATATTCCTGCGAAACATAATTTAAGGTGTCGAAATGGTAATCAGAAACAACAAAACGCATGATGCCCTTCAATCCTGCTTCTAAAGATAATTTCTTAGTGATTGGCTCGGTTAAGTCTAATTGGGTTGAAATTTCCAAATTCTCTCCAACATTTAAACTTTTTTCAGTTCTGTAAGCGAATAAATTTTGATTTTTTCGAATACTTGTATAATCAGAATTATCAATATTTTTTGATACCTGAGCCGACCAACCAAATTCACGGTCTTTTTTATCGAACTTTCTCCGATAATCTATGTTAAAATCATACCCTAAAGTTGTCGAAAATCTATCCGCATTTTGAGCCCATAAAAATGACAATGTACTATCCTTTTTGCCGATTTTAGTATCCCAATCTGTTAAAGTGCTTCTCCAATTTGTATTTATAGAGGTTGATATACTCAATGCATTTTTAGGATTAAACACATGATCAACGCTGAATGTCAATTTTGGTCCACCACCCCAATTGTTGAAGTCTGAATTCTGAATCATTTGATTCCATATTCCGGCAGATAAATTTTCTCTATCCGCTACACTCTCGCCCCAAGTGCGCCACATATGACCACCAAGCATGACAGTGTAATTTGTTTTTCCTCTTTGAAACGACAATGTGCCTCCAAGGTTCGCACTCCGCGTACCAATACCAGCACGAATATTGCCAGTATTGCCTTTCAGCTTTACATTTTTCATGATAATATTAATGACACCCCCTGATCCTTCTGCATCGTACTTTGCGGAAGGATTTGTCATCACTTCTATCTTTTCAATATCATCAGCTGATAAAGATTTCAGAGCATCTGCCAAATTTCCAGAGAGCAACCCACTGGGTCTACCGTTAATTAAAACCTTCACATTTCTATTGCCACGCATTGAAACATTTCCATCCATGTCTACTTCAACCATTGGCACTTTTGCCATCATGTCGCTAGCCGACATACCCCTACTCGTCACATCCATGGCCGCATTATAAACCAATTTATCGCCTTGATTTTCAATTACATTGCCTTGAACTTTTATTTCTACGGCTTCAACTTTCTCGAGCACACTATCTTTTGCTGTTTTTTTAACACCATCTTTTTGAGCAAAAACTGAACTCGCAAAAACCAAAAACATCCCTATTACACTAATTTTCTTCATTCTAATTTTTCTCTTTATAAATTTTATTCTTACTTAGCCCTTATTGCAATTACAGGATCTAGATTGGATGCCGAAATTGCAGGTATCAACCCTGACACGATGCCAACAAACACGGATGTAACAATGCCAATGAGAGCATCCTCAGAACCCAAGGTTAGCGAAGCTCCTGCACCCAATGATGAGGCAACAGCAGCATTGAGTCCTAATAAAACAACCCATACCAAAAACATCCCGATAAAGCCTCCCGCCAAACACAGCCAGATACTCTCAAATAAAAACTGTACTTGTATAAACCATTTTTTAGCACCGAGAGCCTTTTGAATTCCAATTTCTTGTGTTCTTTCTTTAACCGAAACAAACATAATATTGGCAACACCAAAGCATCCAACTAACATTGCAAACGCTCCAATGATTAATCCGATTTTTTTTATTTGACCGAACAAGCCAGAAATGGCATCGGTAATCATCGACATTTTATTGACAGCGAAATCATCTTCTGCGCCAGGTTTTATTTTTCGGTAAGCACGCATAATGCCTGAAATTTCGACCTTTAAATCATCCAGCATCACCCCATCAGCCGCTCTAAGCATAATTTGAGCATCTTCACTTTTTCGATACGAAAAATATCCTAAAGCCCATTTTGCATTTACAAGCACAACATTATCGGCACTGTTATTGATTAAACTTTCACCTTCAACAGCGCACACTCCGATAACGGTACATATTCCAGTACCTACTCTAATTTGTTGTCCAACCGCCGAGCGTCCCTCAAAAAGAGATTGAGCCACGTTACTGCCAATAATTGCAACAGGTTGGGCTGAATTTGCTTCATCGATACTAAAATATCGTCCTTCAGAAATATTTACTTCCTGAATTTGATTAAAATCGTAAGTAATACACTTTACTTTGATATTTTTAAGTGCTTGTTTATTCGACTTTACATCGGTAGAATGATAGTATGCATAGGCGACAGCTTTAACTTTATTGGGGGATATTCGACTGGTAATAAAGTCGGCCTCTTCGGGTTTTGTAATCGGCCTTTTCAAATATCTCCACCAAGGATAATTGCTACCAAATTCATCCCACGGCCATTTTTGCACAAATAACACATCAGATCCAAACTTTGAAAACTGGTTATTTAAACTTTTTTCAAGAGAATGCACCAAAGCATATACCGAAATAATACAAAAAATGCCAATTGTAATTCCCAATACCGACAATAAACTCCTCAGTTTATTTTGCCTGATCGCCGAACCAGACATTTTGAACGACTCATAAAGGGGAATTCTAAATGACATTTTCCAAAATTAGTATAGCCATAATACAATATCGTTTATTTTTGATTAACATTAGGTTTCTTCCGTTTGAATGTCTCAAATTCTCTGCGATACAACATACCCGCTCCCAAGGTATTCCCTGAAACACCGTTTGTTAAGCCATTACTCAATAACAAATTACTACTCCTAGAGAAGGCTTTTAAGCGCCAATTTTCATCGGTGGTTTTATATTCTAAGTTAAAATTTATGGGAACAGCCATACTACTTACCAAAACAGCTACAGTTGGATCATAATTTAAATCAAGCCTCAAACGATCCGACAAAAACCACTCGCTATTCACAAAGAGTTTTGTATTGCTTGTACCCGTGGAACTTCTCACATCATCTATATTCACCTGTATTCTCGTTGGAATTCCATACTTCGAAAATAAATCATTTACAACCGAACTCGCAATTGTAGATACGCTATTTCCTGCAAATCCTGTCCCACTAAAATTGCTTGCTGCTGAAGCCCCACTACTGGAGAAAGACGGAGGTATAAAATTACCAAAAAGTAACAACGCAACCGCTTGTCGCATGGTTTCATCCTTATCGGTTCTTATTCTTTGAATAATTGCATTCACTTCTGTTGCAGCCGTTCCAGATGTAGTCACCAATTCAGGTGCTTGAATATCAAAACCAATTTGAGGACTAAATAAATTTCCTTTTAAATTCAAGATACTAATAATTTTAGTAGCAGGATATGAATTAGAGGCACTTGAAGATGTAATCATTAACGTTGAAGGTGAAATTTTCTTTTCAACCCTACCCACTAAATCTACAACTGCATTAAAAGGATCGCCATCCCAAACAATGCTACCACCTTTATCTAAAGATATTTTTTTCAGCAAATTGATCCCTGGAAGAGAAAAAGCATATTCCCCTTGATCCACAGAATAGGCTCCAAATAAATAAAACTTTCCATCAACGTCGTAAACCATTCTCAATTGCCCATTCCCGCGACCTTTAATTATGTCACCAAGTTTTTTATCGATGATAAATTGGACCTCGGCATCGGTTGTGGCATTAATGTTCATTACAATTTTACCCAAACTGCTTGGAGCTTCTTTTTTAACTATTTCTTTATTTTGAATTTTACCTAAATGATTTCTGAAAGTAATGCTACCGTATATTTTGTTTTCGTTTGCTGATAGATATTGAATTGCTAAAACAGAGTTTTTTCTGGGCTTTAAGTTAATGTCCATATTAATTTTATTAATTGGACCATAAATTCTACAATTTCCATCGGCCCAAGCGGTACCATAAAACAAGCTATTCTCTTTTTCTGTGGTTTGTAAAACCTTAAAATTCTTTAAGCTATCGAATTGTACATCCAAAGAAAAATCACTAAAGTTTTTATATGTAAACGCTAGTTTCATCCAAGCAAAACTCTTCTTTGAATCGTCGAAAACTTTAATTGATCTAACAGAGAATAATCCTTTTTCAGTAATTTTAATATTGCCGGCGAAGGTATATTCTGTGGCCAAATAGTTAACTTTAACCCTGGCTTGTTCAACTGAAAGCAATCCTTCCGCTTTGGGCTCATCGGTGGTTCCAAATACATGAAAGTTACCTCTTATTGTACCATCTCTAAAATCCAAAATACCCTTCAAGAAAGGATCTAATATTTTGAGGGATGTTTTCCTAGGCAATTCTCCGTAAAGATCCATTTCTAAATTATCAGCTTGAGTTAACTGAAGTCCGCCATTGATTGCAAGCCCTTTTAATGGCCCCGACCTGAACAAACTATTCATTTGAAGATGCCCAATTTTTTCGGTTTCCTTTAATGCAACATCCATATCACCGTATAGAAAACTGTTGTATTTAAGCTTATTCAGGCTTAAATCACCCAAGAGCTTTGGATTCTTCAAAACAGCACAAATCTTCACATCCCCATTTCCTCTAAAATCAACACTATCTAAAACTCCTTTTGGGAAAAACGGAGCTAAAATAGTTGGCGTAATATTGCTAAAATCTATCCGAACAGTATCTAATTTAGAACCAGAAATATCGCCATTCACCTCTAAGTAATGTTCATTGTCAGATAAATAAAAATTTGTAATCTTTGTTTTATCTTTCATAAACTCGATTTTAGCGGATTTCTCAAGCATCCATTTATTCTTGAAAATTTGTAGTTCCGTAGTATTGAAATTAAAATCGGCTATATCATGAAAAACCTGGCCAGATCCGTTCATTTTTAACGAATATTTATTCTCAATTTCATGAATTTCTGTGTTCAACATGTAAATATCACTTCCACAAGCCCAATATAAATTTACCTTATCGTACAAAGTTTTGTCAAATCTTGCATTGTTGGTATTGAATGTAATTTGGGTTGGCAAACCAACCGACATGTCTTTGCGAATGCTAATTTTGGATTTTTCACCGTAAAACAAACCGTATTCAATTGAAAAAGGTCCCATATCCAACAAATACTTGTTTGAAGCACCGTGATAATATCCTCTCAATGAAACAGGACCCAATCTTAATCCTGGAGCAATTAAGGCATCGAGCCAAACAGTTTGCAGCAGAAATAAATCGAAATGCACAGAATCATTAGATATTTCGGTAGGTTTTGAGAATCGCGATGGTAACATTTCGTGTAAAATATGCTCAAACCAAAGCCCCGTTTTTGCCAGTTTCCAATTTCCTTTGATGTTTCCATCAATCCAATTGCCCGAAAAAGAAACCAACTCAGGAATATCCCTCCGAATCACTTGCAACGGCAATACAAATTCTTCGTCTTCTCTGTTAAAAACACAATTTTTTAAGGTCACGTCCCCCAAAATCGTATTCAAATCATTTCCACTTGAAGCCACTTCAATGATACCTTTAAATGCAGTATGCACTGAATCAAAACCCAATTTTTCAAAGTCCAAGTTTTGAACCTTCATTTGAATATTTGAAACTTGATTTCTGAAAATATTTTCCCCGTCAATGGTTGCCGTTAACAAGGCTGAAGGATCTTCTGAATTGAAAAACCCAGTGAGTTTGCCATTGTCTAGAACCCCGTCAATTGAAGCTTTTTGGAACTTTCTTTTGTTTAGCGTATAAGACGATGTGGTGATATCGTACTCAAAAGATGCATGCTCATCAAAACCACTTCCCTTTAAATAAACACCCATGTTTGCTTTTCCCAAAAACGAAGCTTGAGGTAAAAAATGCAACCAATTCACCGAATCAATATTCACATTTAACATGTATTGAAGCGGTAATTTATCGTCGGCATAATTCAATTCCATGAGGCCATTCATGTGACCCATATCGGTTTTTACATCACCATTCCAACTCAAAGACCCCATAGGCAAATCCAATTGACCATTTAAATTCACCAAGCCAATCCCTATCACCGTTTTCGGCAAATCGAGTTCAGGCATAATCTCCTGTAAATCACTCATTGCAATCACAGAGTGTTCAAAATCAAATGTATTTAAGAGCTTAGAAACATTTGGCAACCCAATCAATCCATATTTCAACTTCAAATTGGTACCATTGCCAGAAACAGCATGAAAATATTTTGCTTTCAGGTTCGACAAAGGCCCACGGATATCTGCATTCACATCAAAACAGAAAGTTCTGTTGGCGAGCCAAACGCTAAACATTCTAAAATCGTGCATACACAATTTCGAATTCTTAAGTTTCAAGGCATAAATCACGTCATCGAAAGGCTTTTCGTAAGCACTATCGTTTTTATTAATCATTTCGAACCTCGGTCCAATGATACAATTTGGGGTTCTCAATTTCATGTGATCGAGCAGAATGTGCTTGCCATTAATTTCACAATCGGCAACCAATTCAACAACTTCTAACCCACTACGCTCTTTTGCTTTAAGTTTTTCAATTTTGAATCTATTACCATGAATATCATCCATGGTCCATCTTGGAATATCAATATCAATATCTCGAATGAATAAATAATCATTGTTATATACATTTGGAATGTTCTTAATTGGACCATTTTTATAGTAAAACTGCAAAAACTCTGCATTTCTAATTTTAATATCGCTCCCTTCGAAAAACCATGGTTTCGATTCTTTAGCCGTCTTTGGCGATGCAAAATAATCGGAAATAAAGTCGAAATTCATCCCCTTTTCACCAGCATAATCACCAATGTGGATTACCAATTTATTCAATTCAATTGCATGAATTCCAATTTTTTGTTTTGTGTATGAAAAATGCTCAACTCTAAAATTGAACGTAGAGGCAAAAAATACGGTATCTCCGTGCCTATCTTCAATCAGGAAATCCTCAAAATGAAAATTTCTTAAAAAATCAATTTCAACGGCTTTTATCGACACTTTTGCCTTTAATTCATTTGATAGATAATTAGTTATAGATTGGGCGATTCGGGTTTGGACATATTTATTACGGGTAAGCACAGCCACCACACTCGAAAAGAAAACGAGTATAAGTAGCGTTCTGAGCAATATCTTCCGTAATTTTGAACCGCGTTTTTTCAAGAAAACCAAATTTAGTTTTAAACTTCCGGATTGAATCCACAATGAAACAGGCTTCCACTATATTGGGCATAGAAAGTAGTTGCGATGATACAGCAGCAGCAGTATTACAGAACGGACAAATTATATCAAATATTACGTCTACCCAAAAAGTTCACGAAATTTATGGTGGCGTTGTGCCCGAATTAGCCTCAAGAGCCCATCAAAGTAGCATCATTCCAGTAATTGATGTGGCCTTAAAAACTGCAAATATTTCATTCACTGATCTAACGGCGGTGGCTGTGACCCAAGGTCCTGGATTAATGGGCTCGCTCATGGTTGGACTCAACACCGCGAAAGCTTTGTCTATGTCGCTAAAAATTCCTCTGATTGGTGTAAATCATTTGCAAGCTCACGTTGCAGCATTGTATATTGAGCACCAGGTTCAATTTCCAATGTTATGCCTGCTGGTGAGTGGCGGACATACCCAACTTATTTGGGTAACCAACTACATGGAAATGGAAGTTATTGGGTCTACCATTGACGATGCTGTAGGTGAGGCTTTTGATAAGGCAGGAAAGCTACTAGGACTTGGTTACCCTGGGGGACCACAAATATCAAAATTGGCACAATCTGGAGATCCGAACACCTATAAATTTCCCGATAGTTCATTGCCCGAATACCAGTTTAGCTTTTCAGGAATTAAAACATCACTTCTTTATTTCTTGAGGGACAATAGCAAGGAAAAACTTGATTTTGCGACCAATAATTTAGAAAATATTTGCGCATCATACGAAAGTGCATTAGTCAATATGCTCACAAAAAGAGTTAAAAAAGCCATTAAAAACTTAAATCCTAAATCAATTGGATTGGTGGGTGGAGTTTCTGCGAATTCAGTCTTGCGTAATGCCATGTTTGAATTGGGAAAACTACACGAAAAGGAATGTTATATTCCTGATTTTCAATACTGTACAGACAATGCAGGAATGATAGCAAAAGCGGGTTCGTATTTATTGGAAAAGAATCAATTCATCGATATTTCAACATTACCTTTTTCAAAAAACAAGACTTAACTATTATCTTTGTAAAGTGAGCATGATACCAACTCCCGAATTGATTGCCGAGGGCAATGAAAAAGCCATCGCTAGAGCGATTACTTGGGTTGAAAACAATCATCCAGAAGCTCAAAATTTATTAATGCAACTTTCAGGAAATGCCGAAGTTATTGGCATTACCGGTCCTCCAGGTGCAGGGAAAAGCAGCTTAGTGAATGCCTTGGCAAAATATTGGAGTGCACAAAATTTGAGAATTGCCATTGTTGCCGTAGATCCTTCTTCGGTGTTTAATTTTGGTTCATTGCTCGGCGATAGATTGCGCATGCAAGCACTCTTTTTGATGCCCAATATTTTCATTCGTAGCCTTTCCTCTAGAGGTTCTCTGGGTGGATTAAGTGGAAGCATCATTGAAGTGGTTGATGTGCTTAAACACGCTAAATTCGACAAAATTATCATTGAAACTGTGGGTGTAGGACAAAGCGAAGTTGAAGTTGCAGGATTGGCCGATACCACCGTTGTGGTTTCTGTGCCAGAAAGTGGCGATGAAATTCAAACATTAAAAAGCGGGATCATGGAAATTGCCAATATTTTTGTGGTCAACAAAAGCGACCGAGAAGGGGCTGCTGCTTTTGCAAGCCATCTCAAAAAATTAGCACATTCTAGGTCCACAATTGATTGGGAAGCACCAGTTTTATTGACCAATGCAGTCTCTGAAAATGGAATCATCGATTTATCTGATGCCATTAGCAACCACACACAATACAACAAAGGAAACCAACGTTTGAATTATTTGTATGCGGAAAAAGCATATACTTTAATTCAAAAAAACAGGATGCAAGGAA
>CAMBFD010000001.1 GCA_945865625.1 Chitinophaga pinensis | reverse complement strand
CCAATCCCATTAATCCTGTCGTAAGCTTGCTCAAAAACTGCGATTATGCAAAAGAAACTCCCACCCCTAGGATTAGCGAGCGCAGCGAGCCAATCCCATTAATTTATAATGCGCGCAATGAACAACCCCAGCAGAACACCCAGGGTATCTGCCAATAAATCGAGCCATTCAGCGCTTCTACCCCAATTTAAATACAATTGCAATAATTCTATTGCCGCACCAATTAAAATGGCGCATACTGCAAATATGAGTTGCGATTTATGCAAATCTTTTCGACTAAATTGAATGGAAGCATGTAATTTCTTTTTTAGGTAAGTGAATTGAAATATCACAGCCCATATCCCCCAAAATACAAAGTGAGCAATTTTATCAGGATGCAACCTCTCAATCCACTCTGGCAATTCTGAAGTTGAGCCAGATTTTGGTCTTAGGGTTAAGTATAAAATAAAAAATCCCCACAGAATTGTGGGGATTTTATTATTATTTTTAAACATTAAAAAACAAATTACGCACCAATTAAGGCTTTGTAATCAGCAGCACTTAACAATCCGTCAACTTCTGAAGGATTTGAAAGGTTAATTTTAACCATCCAACCATCTCCATAAGGATCAGAATTTACAGATTCAGGACTATTGTCTAATCCTGCGTTTAATTCAATGATTTCACCGCTAACAGGCATGAACAATTCGCTCACTGTTTTAACAGCTTCAACACTACCAAACATTGCATGAGCCTCTAAAGTTTCACCTTCAGTTGCGATGTCAATAAATACAATGTCACCCAATTCACCCTGAGCAAAATCAGTAATTCCTACTGTTGCTGTGTTTCCTTCTACCAAAATCCACTCGTGGTCTTTGGTATATTTCAAATTTTCTGGAAAATTCATATTCAATCTTACTTAGTTTTTTTTTAGTTTTTTCGCCAAATATTAGACAACAAAGTTGTTAATTTTTCTTTTAATTCTGTGCGTTTAATGATAAAATCCAAAAATCCATGTTCTACCAAGAATTCACTACTTTGGAATCCTTTTGGCAAGTCACGGCCAATTGTTTCTTTAATCACACGGGGACCAGCAAATCCAATCAAGGCTTCTGGCTCAGCAATGTTAAAATCTCCTAACATTGCGAATGAAGCAGTTACACCCCCAGTGGTAGGATTTGTCATCAATGAAATATACGGAACGCCCGCTTTGTTCAACAAGGCAAGTTTTGCGCTCGTTTTTGCCATTTGCATCAATGAAAATGCAGCTTCCATCATACGTGCACCACCTGATTTGGATATCATTAAGAATGGAGTTTTCGTTTTAATTGAATGATCAATTGCACGAGAAATTTTCTCTCCTACAACAGATCCCATTGAACCACCAATAAAATTAAAATCCATACATGCAATACACAAAGGATATCCATTTATTTCACCATATCCAGTTCTAACGGCATCTTTAAGACTCGTTTTTTTCTGAGCAATCACGATACGATCAACGTATGGCGCAGTATCGGTAAACGACAATGGATCGCCACTGCTTAAATTTGCATCTAATTCGGTGAATTTATTCTCATCGAATAAAATCTCAAAATATTCTTTAGATCCAATTCTATCGTGATAAGAACAAGAAGGACAAACGTAATGGTTATTCATCCAATCTTTTGTTGGATGAACTTCTTTACATCTCACACATTTCTCCCAAAGACCATCGGGAGTTGGTTTTTTGTCTTTCGTTTTTGTCAGAATACCTGATAAGGTTCTGCGATACCACTTAGAATCGCCACCATCTATCTCGTAATCTTCTTCGAAATCTGAATTCGCCACTGTTTTATTAATTAAGCTATTGTGATGCTCTTGTCTAAATATACGTCTTGAACTGAATTCAACAATTGAATTCCATCATTCAACGGTTTTTGGAATGCTTTTCTACCAAGAATCAAACCCGTTCCGCCAGCTCTTTTATTCACCACCGCTGTTGTAATTGCTTCTTCGATATCTCCTTGTCCTTTGCTTTCTCCACCACTATTAATTAAACCAGCTCTCCCCATGTAACAATTTGCAACTTGGTAACGGGTTAAATCAATTGGGTGATCTGTAGTTAATTCAGAATATACTTTTGAATGGGTTTTACCATGCTTTGTTGCCAAGTATCCACCATTATTGGTCGGTAATTTTTGTTTAATAATATCGGCTTGAATGGTTACACCCAAATGATTTGCTTGACCGGTTAAATCAGCACTTGCGTGATAATCAACACCATCAACTTTAAAACCATTGTTGCGCGTATAGCACCATAAAATGGTTGACATACCTAATTCGTGAGCCATTTCAAATGCTTTCGCAACTTCAACAATTTGACGGGCACTTTCTGGGCTACCAAAATAAATGGTTGCACCAATTGCAGTAGCACCTAAATTCCATGCTTCTTTAATTGATCCAAACATGATTTGATCAAACTTATTGGGGTATGAAAGGAATTCATTGTGATTGATTTTCACAATGAAAGGAATTTTGTGTGCATACTTTCTAGAATTCATTGCCAAAACTCCATAAGTAGAAGCAACAGCGTTGCAACCACCTTCAATAGCCAATTTGATAATATTCTCTGGATCAAAATATGCTGGGTTTGGCGCAAAAGATGCACCAGCACTATGTTCAATTCCTTGATCAACAGGTAAAATGCTTAAATAACCAGTATTTGCTAATCTTCCGTGACCGTAAAGATTTTGCAAACTCATTAATACCTGAGTATTGCGGTTGGTTTGAGCAAACACTCTATCAACGAAATCAGAACCTGGAAGGTGAATATCGTTTTTAGAAATTGTATTACATGTGTGATTCAACAGGTATTCAGCCTGATCTCCTAATAAAGATTGAACATTTGTTTGAGCCATTTTATAAATTTTTGTTGTTATTTTGAAGCAAAAATAACCATTTTTGTTGATGATTCAGATATTTGAAATACAAAGTGCTCAAGAAATGGAGCAAGCCTTTGAAATACGACGCATTGTTTTTGTGATTGGGCAACAATGTGCACCCGATGAAGAATACGATGAATATGAACAAATTTGCCGTCACTTCTTAGCAAAACACCAAGGAATTCAGGCAGGTACATGCAGAATCAGAGAAACGAGCGAAGGAATAAAATTAGAACGATTTGCCGTTTTAGAACAATATAGAGGCCAAAATATTGGGGCCGCCCTTGTTGAAAATTGTTTGCAAAAAATTCAAGACACTCACAAAAAAATATACCTACATGCTCAAGAACATGCCTTGAAATTTTATGAGAAATTTGGATTTCAAGCGGTTGGAGATAGGTTCTACGAAGCCAATATCCCTCATTTTAAAATGATTTTTAAACCATAAAAAAGGCGTCGATGTATCGACGCCCTTCTTTTAACTAAATGACTAAACTAAATATGAATTATTGTTGCAAAATGCTTTTGATTTTATGAAGTTTTGTAGCTGTATCTACAGTCAATACAACATTCATTTTTTTGCCTGTTTTTGAAACTTCAGTGAATAACTTTACCAAGTTTGACGGAATTAAATAACATCCAACTGTGGTAGATCCTGTGAACGTAAAATCTACAAGCTTGTATCCGCTAGGTGCAGTGCAACCAGTGTTTGAAGTTGTTTGATTTACTGTTGTTTTTGCAGTTGTTGTGCTACCTGTTGATGGTGTTTGTGTTGCGTTTGAATTTGTAGGATTCGCTGCTTTTGCAGTTGGACCATTTTTGATTGAACCCTGAGTAGAAGATGGTGCTTTGTTAGAACCATTTGCTGTGGTGTTTGAAATCACAGAAGATTTGATTGAACCCTTAACATCTGTAATGGTTACAGTGATGCCATTGTATTTAGCAATGTTGGTTACGAAATCATTTGAAGTTACTGATTGTGCACTTACAAATCCTACGATTGAAAGTACCACTGAGAATAATGTAATTTTTTTCATAATATTTTTCTTGTTTGGTTGTTTGGCTAAACTTTTACAAAATCTATGCCAAAAAATTAATTGTCGTTGGTTTCACCAATTTGTTGTCGCCACATAGCATAATACAACCCTTTGGTATCTAATAAATCCTCATGTTTTCCTTGCTCTATAATTTTCCCCTTCTCCAAAACATAAATACAATCTGCATGCATAATGGTGCTCAATCTATGTGCAATCATTACATTGATTCTATTTTTTTGTCCAGAAATCTCTTTCAAAGTTTTTGTAATCTCTTGTTCTGTAATTGAATCTAACGCAGATGTTGCTTCGTCAAAAATTAACAAATGTGGTTGTCTGAGCAATGCCCTTGCAATCGACAATCGTTGCTTTTCTCCCCCAGAAACTTTAATGCCACCCTCGCCTATCTGTGTGTCTAATCCCTTTTCTGCTCTACTCATGAGAGAATCCGTAGCCGCCTTTTGCAATGCGATTTTCATTTCTGCTTCAGTTGCGGTAGGACAAACAAACAATAAATTCTCTCTGATGCTGCCGGAAAATAATTGCGACTCCTGTGAGACCAATCCAAGTTGTGTTCTAATTTCAGTTCTATTGATTTCAGCAACCCCATATCCATTATATAATACATCACCATCAATTGGCAAATACAAACCTACCAGCATTTTAACCAAGGTGCTTTTTCCGCTTCCTGAGGGACCAACAAAGGCAATGGTTTGGCCCTGATCTAATGTAAAACTCACATCTGTCAATGCATTTCTGTTGGCAGTTTGATGTTTGAACGAAACTCCTTTGAATTCAATTTTCTGAATATTTCCAATTGGTTTTGCATTTTCTGGAATTTCTTCTTTTGGATTCTGGAGTAATTGATCAAATTTGTTCAACGACACTTCTGCTTCCCTCCAAGCTTGAATGAATGTTCCTAATTCTTGCAATGGATTGAATATAAAGAAGGTATAAAACAAAAACTGAATGTACATACCAGGGGTAATGCGTTGGGTAAACACCATCCAGCTTAAAAACAACAACAATGCATTTCTCATGAAATTCACCGTTGTGCCTTGCACAAACCCCAATGTCCTTATTTTCTTGACTTTTTTAAGTTCCAACCCTAAAATTTTTAGGGTATTTAAACTAATTCTTTGCATTTCTTGTTTCACCAAACCCAAACTTTTTACCAATTCAATGTTCCTCAAACTTTCAGTGGTGGTACCCGCTAAAACTGAAGTTTCTTGCATAATTTCCTTTTGGATGGTTTTTATTTGTTTGCTTAACATTGAACTACTCACGCCCACCACAGCCATCGCGGTTAGAAATGCTGGGGCAATGAGCCAATGTACCGAAAATGATGCCACAAAAACAAAAACAACTCCCACAATGGAGGTAAACAACAAGTTCACCGTTAACGTAATTAACCTTTCAGAATCGGTTCTAACCTTTTGTAAAATATTGAGCGTTTCTCCGCTTCTATGATCTTCAAAAGTGGCAAAAGGCAAATCTAAAGTGTGTTTAATGCCATCCGTGAAAATTTTAGCCCCCGCTTTTTGAATGGCCACATTCACAAAATAATCTTGCAAATTCTTTGCAATACGACTCACCATGGCAACGCCAACACCAATTGATAGCCATGTCATTACGCCTTTCAAATATTCATGTTCTTTATAATGGGTGTATTGGGTTAAATATTTATCAAACAGATTACGACCCACCCACGGATCTAACATACTAAAAACTTGGCTTATCGTAGCCAAAAACAAAGCCCAAAACACCAATTTGCCTTGGGGTTTCAAGTATTTCCACAATCGTTTCATCTAATTCTTAATTTTTTATTTGTTTTGCATAAAACGCCAATAATTCTTGGGTATTTTTCTGCAAATTATGATGTTCAAGCATCAATTTTTGTGACCGTTGACCCATTTTCACCGTATCTTTCCATTTCTCTAACATTTTCACAATGGCTTGCGCCATTTCAACCGCATTTTCTGTAATTTCTAGATGTACATGATTCTCTGCAGCAATTCCTTGAACCCCAATTTTGGTAGACACGCAAGGAATTCCCATGCTCATTGCTTCAATCAATTTCATTCGAATACCACTTCCTGCAACCACCGGAACAACGCAAATTCCATGATTCAACATAAACGTTTTTGCATTTTCAACCTCTCCATGGTTGTAAACACCACTTTGAAAAATCCTAGGATCGAGCGGGTCTAACCCTTTCCCAGCAATGTGAAATTCAATTTGGGGGACCTTTGACTTTACCAAGGGCCAAACTTTTTGTAAAAACCATTCAACGCCTTGAACATTTGCCATCCATTCCATGCTTCCAATGTGAAACAATTGAAATGGTTGAAGTTGCACTTCTTCAATGAGTCCAATTTGAATTCCAGGTAAGTAAGTAAACATTGGTTTATTTACTTTGAGGGATATGGCCTTGGCATCATCTGGGGCAATTGGTATAATAGAATCTACTTTTTGCCAAAATAATTCTTCCTCACGCTTCAATCGCTTAGCCTGAAGGTTAAAATAGAACTGTTTCAGTTTATTTGAAGTTTCATTCGCCAAGCGCTCCCAAATTTGAGATTCAATGTTATGAGATCGATAGCTTACATGACCTTTGAAATGTTTTCGGACCGTTTCTAAGAATCCTGCAGAATACAGTCCCTCAATATGCACAATATCAAAACTTTCAAATTGTAATATTTTCGCCAAATTTTGCTTGGCTTGTTCATTTTCATATCGCTGTAAATGGTAGCTTCTACTTGAAAAAAGGTTTTTTACAGCACCCCAAGGAGAAACCGAAGCATCTAAATACTGCGGATAATATTTGCAAAAAGAAAAGCGTTCCAAAAGGGTATTTTCATCTACAAAATGTTTTTTGGTATTGAAAGAAAAATAAGAAATTCCATGTCCCTCAAAAGCCAAAGCCTTCATCATTTGGAAGGTTGCAATGGCACCACCGTCGTGCAATGGCCAAGGAAAACGATTTCCTAAAATCAAAATATTCATGCTTTTTTCTTTTTGAGTAAAGAAAACAACTGATGCAATAATTTCCCGATAAACGGAATAAAACCGCCCAGAGTGAATGCATTGCTATCTCGAATGGCTTTAAAGGTAATCCACAATCCAATTGGGAAAAGGAACATTGCACTCATCCACATTCCTGTCCAAACCGGCATCACCAATTCTTTGCCCATTTTTTCACCAGTTAAATTTATGGCATAAAATAGCACAAATAGAATTACTGAAATCACCAACGGCAATCCAATTCCACCTTTTTTAATGATTGCTCCTAACGGTGCAGAAATTAAGAAGAGCATAAAAATCAAAAATGAATATGCAAATTTTTTGTGATACTCCGTTCTATACAATGCAATATCAGTTGTTAAAAATACTTGATTCGCAGAATATCCATCTAAAGTTCCTTTCATACCTCTTGCTGTGCTGAGAGCCACAGCGCGAATGATTGAATGATTGTTGGCGTCAAAATTATTTAAAATATTGGTATCAGAAATTGGTTCATATTTGGTTTGTTTATGAATGAGCCTTTGTTTTTCCATTTGAGGGTATAAAGTCACGTAATGTAAAAATCGACTCACATAATGTTCGTTTTCAATGTATGACTTCTTCATTTTCATGTGGAAGGTGTCTATTTCCAATTGCAACTGCGAAATGTTTAACAATCTAAAGTCAGACGACATGGCTTCCCTATCTGTGAATTTAAAATCTAGGCTCGATAAATCGATGACCATGTGTTGTTTTGCAAAGAACATTTGATTGAACGGCATGGTTTTAAAATATGTTGGAGCCGTTGTCATTTCCTCATAGCGTACACCATCATATAACGTAAAATCGAGCTGCCTTTTATCTGCCGACATGATCATTTTGCCAGATTTAGCATGGATGACATTTAACCGTTTGCTATCGTCTTTCTTATATTCATGAATTAAAACATCGTGTACGGTTTCATTGTCTGCTTCTTTGGAACCCACACGAATAGAAACACCTTCAATTTGTTGGTAAAACTGACCAGCATCGATGTTAAAGGCTGGTTTTTTAGACCTCATATCCATGAGCATCGCTTTAAATTCGAGATTTGCCTTAGGAATTACAAAATTCAAGAACAAGAAATTCATGACCATTAAAAATGCCATAAACACAAATGTTGGTCGTAAAATTCTAAGCAATGAAATGCCATTGGCCTTCATTGCCACAAGTTCGAAACTTTCCGACAAATTTCCGAATGTCATTAACCCCGCAACCATAATGGTTAAAGGCAAAGCCATTGGCACTAAATCTGCCAAAGACAAGAAAATCAGTTTCAGCATCACCAAGGCAGGAATTCCCTTGCCCACAAGTTCGTCGATGTATTTCCAAAGAAATTGCATCAAGAACAGAAACAAACTCAAAACAAATGTCACCAAAAACGGCCCAATAAAGGAACGCAATACGAGTACATCTATTTTTTTGAGTTTAAATGGAGATTTCATCCAAGTGCAAAGATACCACTTTTAGCCCAAATTTTGGGTATTCAACAATTCCATGACAAGAGAATTATCCCTAAAAAAAGACGAATTCACTCGGAATGATTCCAGAACTTATGGATTTTACAAATTCAAACTTTTCATTTAAAATGTAGACTTTACCCCTACTTACATAGTCCGTTGCATCGGCAATGTATATCCAACCATTTCTCTGATCAATTCCCAGTCCATAGCATGTTTGTAAGCCACTGTAAACCACGCTGGCATCCGTTAAACTATTTGCCGTCATGCCCAATTTCATCACTTTGTTTTTGTGAATGTACATGAGATCTGTTCCATTTTGCGATAAACACAATCGGCTCACCCCATCTCCCGCGGGAAATGCAAATCTTTTCACCTCTTTTTTATTGCTACCATAACAAACAATTGATGCAAGCCCATTCACCGACGATAAAACCCACAATGAATTGTTCTTATCTACAATTAAGTTCTGACATCCCGTGTCAGCTTCCATTTTATAGCTATTTTTTGTTGTGGGATTGATAAACATTAAAAATCCATCATAGCAAGAAACCACAACTTCATTGTTCCAATTGACCATTTGCTCTGTCCAACCGTAACGATTCGATGCAGATGTGCCCGACATCACTTTAAATTCCTGAACCGTTTGCAATGTTGAACTGTCTAACATAAGCACTGCATTTGCCATCAAATCACTTACAAATACATAATTTTTTACAGGTAAAATATACCGAGGCGACTTTAAATCACCTCGGTATTTTTGTTGTTTTAAGGTTTTACGATTGAGTGCTAAAATTTTGCCGCTGTTGTTCACGCTCAACCAAATGTAATTTGAAGCAAAGCAACCACTTTGAAGCACATCCCCGAGTGGAGTTTTATTGGCGGCTTCAAATACATTTTCATAATATTTATTTGAGTCTACACTGTAAACATCAAACTGGGCGTTATTCCACATATAATTGCCTTCACACAACACACCAACTTGAGTTGAGCTGAATTGCAGCGTATCTCCACCATTCGAATTTGGATCTTTGATACAAGAAGATAATAAAAATACACCTAAAAAGGCAACAACAACAAACCCTTTAAACTTCATTATTCTTTGATGAATTTAACGCTAAATTTTTGTCCCAATGCATCTGTAAGCAGTCCAAAGTAAATACCTGAATTCAAATCACTAACATCGATACTTTTAGTCCCATATTCAAATGAGTTCTTGCGCACCAATTGTCCCTCAAAATTAAAAATATCTATATTTTTCAAAGTTGCATTTGTACTAAAATTCAAAATATTTTTTACAGGGTTAGGAAACGCATTTAAGCGAGTTACTTGCGTTTTTTCAACCCCAGCTGCATACAATACCTCCAAATTATCCATGGCGAAAAATGCAGGCGTGTTCATACCCCAAGTGCCATTGTCGGAACTCACCATTTCAAAAGTTACACTGTCGTTGGATTGTATAAAATTCACTTTTTGCCAAGTATCTAACAGGAAATTCTTGGTTGTATCTAAATATCTAAAATCAGCCAACACCACCCTTTTCGATTCCATTTTCTGCCCTTTCATGAATGTTGTAATCACTAAAATCAAGCTATCTTTATCGGCAGCTTTAAATGTCTTCGCAAACGCATCACCAAATTTCATTGAGTTGTAAGCATAGGTAGAATTGGTGATTTCCATCGACATGACGCCCAACATTTTAGCATTTAAAGACGTCAATTTTGCATTGTTTTGTCCAATTGCAAAGATTTTTTCACTATTTCTTGCGCCTGTTCCAGTAATCGCCGAAAACAAATGTTTATCCATGTTGCTTTCCTCAACTTTGTTGTAGTGCGCATACGATAATGCCCAATTCCCCGACCAATATTTGTAGGATGTGTCCCAACCAAAATTCATCAACATATTTCCTTGGGTGATATAACTTTTAATGCCCACTTTACCAGTTTGCACCATCCCTGAATCGAAGCCCATCATGGTCAAATAATCGAATCCATCTTTTATGGGCGATGGATCTTTTTGGGCAGTTGCTTTTGCACTGAAAATCAACGCAATCACCAATAAAATTCTTGTTTTTTTCATATTTTTTACTTATATTAAGATGTTTAAATTCAGCCAAAACGACCTTCCTGGCATGGGTCTACTCGGCATATTTTGGTAATTTGTATTGAGCATATTTCGGCATTCAACAGAAGCTTCACATTTTACTTTTTTGTGATTTTTGAGGGACGTAAACTGCCACTGCTTCATTGAAACTTGGCAATTCACAATTCTATATCCAGGCATCCAAGCCAAGTTGTCGGTTTGAATGTATCGATTGCCGGTGTGCTGAATATCTATTTTGTACGATAACAATTTACGATCTAAAATCACACCCACAAACCCCATAAAATCGGGAATGAAAATTTGCGCATACCCCGGCTGTTCAATGCCTTTTTTTACGTGAGAGTTCACCCATTCTCCACCAAAATTGAATGCTATTTTTTGATTGTGATACCCTTTAGACACCTTCCCATTAAATTGGATCCCAGCATATTGGCCATTGTGAAAATTTGTTGCAATCCAAGAAACCCCATTCGGAATCCAAATAATTGGATCTTTTAATTCCCTGTAATACGATGTTAATTCAAACGTTGCATCAACAAAAGTAGATTGAATGTTTTTCAACAATCCGAGTTCTACTCCCCATCCTTTTTCAGATTTTGCAATTTCTGTAGCGTTTGTTCTCCAGAATAAATCGTTTAAGGTTGGTCTTCTAAAAGTTGAATGAATGTTCGATTTAATTTGAAACCACTTTTTAACTGGCACCACCGATGAAATTCCAAAAGTTGGAATATTTTCGTAAAATTCATGCCGTGCATTCAAATTAAAATCGGCTTGTTTCAGTTTAAACGTCACCGAAGCAAACGAAGCAGCGTAGAATCGACTTGGGTTCACTTGAATGTAATTCACTGAAAACGCTCTTTGCTGTTGTGCGTCGAAACCAATGAGCCACCTGAAAGCACCAATATTTTTATAAAATTCAGTTTGAAAATAAGGCGTACTTGCAACACTTGAATCGGCATTCAAAATATCTTCGTAATATTTAATTTGGTCTCTCACAAAACCTAATCGATTCACCCATAAATACTTTCCTTGATTGTATTGATGCTCTAAAACACTGCGTAAGTTTAAATCCTTTTGTAAGCCATTCAATTGATTTCCACCCGCCTTTTGTCCAAGTCCACGTTCATTATTTGCATACTCAACCACCAATTTTAAGTCGTGGTTACCCTGCTTAAATCCATAAACGACCCTACCAATTGTTTGAAAAAGATTTGCATTTTGCGCAATTTTATTTTCTTGATTGAGAACATCAAAAAAGGTAAATTTATTTTGATAGTTTAGTTGTCCAAACGTAAATTGAAAATAATGATTTTTAGCAGATTGAATTAAATTTAAACCCAGTGAAAGATTGCCAAATTGGCCGTACTGCGAAGTTAGATTGGCGTTGAATCCTTCACCATATTTTACTTTATTTCTTAAAAACACGGTTCCACCCACACTGCCTGAACCTAAAAGTGCGGCATTCCCACCTTCAATGAGAAAGACTTCTTGCAAACCAAAGGCAGTGAGGTTGTTAAAATCTGCCATCCCGAGCATAGGGTTGTTCACGGGCAGTCCATTCCATAACACCTGCGTTTGGGCGGCATCGGCCCCTCGTCTAGAAATTGTAGACGACCCAGAAACCCCGTATTGCTTGAAAAAAACTGCATTTGCAGCGAGGTTATTTTGAAGGGTTTGTGGGGATGTTGAATTTTGAAAATCGAGTTTCACGCGTCCCAACTGACAAAATTCAATGCGTTGAGCTTGGATATAGACGGTATCGACAGGCAAATTTTGCACGGTGTCGCCGAAGGCGCAAAAGAGAGAAGCGATATGTCCAATGTTCAACAACATAATTGGGTATCGCCAACGCAAATAAAAGGGAGATAAATTGCCCACGAGCAAATCACCACCGCGCTTTTATTCCCGAAAGCGAGTTTTTGTGATGCCGTAGGCAGGTCTTCTGACTTCCCCATTTTAGGCGCCTTCCCGTTTACACAGTGGCATAGAAGCCTAAAATTACATCTTTTCAGATGGGGGTTACAGCTGCGGGTACAGTCTCGGTCTTACACCGATGTTCCCTTTTCATTTCTTAGAGTAAGCCATTACCCTTCGAAAACCTAAACACCGATACAAAAATAAATTATTGTTTAACATTGCAACTGACATGTTTTCCACAAAATGAATTCATCGATAATCATAGAGGTCTATCGACAATCATTAAACTTGCCAAAATACTCCCCTATATTTGTATTTATGCGATGGATAACGATCTTGTTTTTTGGAGGGATTTTGGCAAATCTCTCAGCACAAAGTGTTGAAAAGATCACCCTAGAAAAATGTATTCAACTGGCATTTACAAAAAATTTCGATGTTCAACTTGCCGCAATTTCAGAATCGCTTGCCAACATCGATTACCAACAAAGTAAATACAACCTCTCTCCTGAAATCTCAGGTGCTGCAGGTCAATATTTCCAAAGTGGTAGAAGTATCGATCGTTTTACAAACCAATACGTTCAAACAACCATTGGAAGTAACAATTTTCAGTTACAAGCCAATTGGACGCTTTTTGCGGGTGGACAACTGAGAAACAACATTCAAAAGTTAAGATTCGACAAACAAGCGAGTCATTTAGATTTAGAACAAGCAAAACAAAACATTGCACTCAGTGTGGCCCTCGCATATTTACAATGTTTGCAAACAAATGAGCAAGTGCAAGCGGCAAAATCCATTGCTTTAAATGGAAAACTTGAATTGGATCGTTTGGAAAAACTGCTCAAAGCTGGTGCCACCAACGAAGGTGCACTATGGTCGGCAAAAGCGCAATATTTGAATCAAATTTCAAATCTCACTCAAGCAGAAAACGCAAAAAAATCGGCCTATCTCAATTTGAAAAATTTGATCCAATTGGATCCGAAATCAGAATTCGAACTTGAAGTCGCCGCCTTCGATGTCCCTCAGAAAAACAAATACCCAATTGATATTCAATCGCTTATAGATAGCGCCACTGCACGCCGACCAGAAGTTGCGGCTGCAAAAGCACGTCAAGAATCGGCCATCTTCACCTCTAAAATTGCAAAAGGAGCCTTGTTGCCAACACTCTCGCTGGGCGGAAATTTAAATTCGGTTTACTCAGGAAATGCAAAAACAATTACAGGTTTTTCAATTGTTGGCAGTCAACCCATTGGATATGTAAAAAGCAATTTAGAAATTGTTGAAGCGCCTAAATTTGAATACACCACCCAAACCATAGAATTTAGCAAGCAGATCAAAGACAACTTCGGACAAAGTTTTGGGGCCACACTTTCTGTGCCCATTTATGGGAAGTTGCAAACTCAAACTCAAATCAATAAGGCAAATATAGGCATCATTCAAAGTCAAATAGCATTAGAAAAAAGCTATATGGCTGTCAGAAATGATGTTAGCAATGCCTATATTAGTTTTGAAAACAGTGCAGATAAATATTTCGCTCTGAAAGAAACATATGAAGCGCAGCGCAAGAATACCGAGTTTGTAAAAATTCGTTTTGCAAATGCTCAAGCCTCCCAATTTGAAATTCAAACCGCGGAAAATGCAGAAAATTCTGCCTACCAAAATCTCATCTCTGCAAAATATGAATTTGTATTCCGAAAATTAGTTCTCGATTATTTTTACAACAACCAACTCTCCTCACTATCAAATTAAACATGAACAAGAAAAAAACCATTTGGATAAGCATTGCCGCTATAGTTGTTATTTTTATCATAGTAAAAGTTGTCACCGGCGGTCAAAAACCTGTTGAAGTGTCTACCGAAAAAGTCACAGCGCGCACCATTACCGAAGTGGTGAGTGTTACCGGCAAAATCCAACCAGAATTCGAAGTGAAAATTAGTCCCGACGTCTCTGGAGAAATCACCGAAATGTTTGTCAAAGAAGGAGATAGTGTTACAAAAGGACAACTTTTATTGCGGATCAATCCAGAGTTATACCAAACCACCATGAGTCAGCTCAAGGCCAATTTAGACAATGCAAAAGCGGGGTTGGCAGGATCAGAAGCACAGCAAATAAAGGCGAAGATGGCATTGGCGCAATCTGAAATTAATTTCAAACGCCAAAAGCAACTTCACGAGCAAAAAGTAATTAGCGATCAAGAATTCGAAAACGCACGATTGCAATTCGAAAACAGTCAAGCTGATTACACCATTGCCTCAAAAAATATATTATCGGCCCAATTCAATGTAAAAAGTTTAATGGCCAGGGTCGAAGAAGGATCAAAAAACCTCGGTAGAACCAGCATATATGCTCCAGCATCTGGAATTGTAACCCAACTCAATAGCGAAAAGGGAGAACGGGTGGTGGGAACTGCGCAAATGGCCGGAACAGAAATCATGCGCATCAGCAATTTAAACATCATGGAAGTTCAGGTGAATATCAATGAAAATGATATCGTTAGGGTGCATAAAGGCGATAGTGCCGACATTAAAGTTGATGCGTACACCGACAGGGTTTTCAAAGGAATTGTCACAGAAATTGCAAATTCTGCAAAATTCAATGTGGCCACCAACATGAATGAACAAGTCACAAATTATACTGTGAAAGTGAGATTGCTACAAAGCAGTTATAGAGACCTAATCACTGCAAAATCAACCCAGGCATTTTTTCCAGGAATGACGGCGTCGGTTGACATCAAATCGGTTACAAAAACAAATGTATTGTCGATTCCCATTTCATCGTTAACCACCAGAAACCCAGAGATTCAAAAAGATGGCGACAAACCGCAGAAAAAAGAGACAACCATTAGCACTTGGGTTTTCTTAAACATCAACGGTAATGCAAAGGCAGTTAAGGTAAAAACGGGCATTCAAGATATAGATTACTTTGAAGTTCTTGAGGGACTTAAACTGGGAGATGAAGTCATTTCTGAACCTGCAATGGCCATTGCAAAAACCTTGAACAATGGCGATAAGGTAAAAAAGGATTAGGGGGTTAGAATGGTTAGAGGGATTAGTGGACGGTTTATATTAAACTTTGAACCAACATTAAGCACTAAACTTTAAGCATTAAATTTCTCAAAGAATATCGCATTTCCCAAACCACCGATACCTATTTTTTGCAACCCATTTATACACAGAATCTCTGATGAATGGAGGGATGATTCTTAAGGCATAGAGTAGAGAAAATGGCAAGGGAAGATCTTTAAAAATAAAGCAAACTGCGAGGGATTTTGTGAAGATTTTACCATTTCGGAGATAAATGATAGACTCTGGTTGTGCGGAAAGATATTGTGGGGGTATCAAACTAGTGGCCATTTGCGATTGAAGAGAGTGCATTTCAAATCGCTTTTTCCGATCATATTTCTTTAGAAACTTAACCCAACCGTTACAGAGATTACACACCCCATCAAAAAACACAATGTTATTTTTCATCCAATGCTTGAGCAAATTTAATGTTTAATACTTAATTACTTCAGCCTACTGGCTTATTGGTTTATAAGTTTATAGGCGTATTGGATTTTTGATCTTCTAATCTTTCTAATCTTTCTAACCATTTTGGATTTTTTGCGTATATTGTTGCCAATTAATTGTCAATAATATTATCAAAATGGTTTTTCATGCACACTCTTACTTTAGCTTACGGTACGGATTACTTAGCCCCGAGGATATTGTTCTTTGGGCAAAAAACCAGGCTGATACCCTCAATGAAACCGTGCATATCCTGCTAGCCGATATCAACAATGTCAGCGGTGCCACCAACTTTCTAAAAGAAGCCAAAAAATATCCAAATGTTGTTCCGCTAGTTGGCGTGGAAATTAAAAATAACGACGAATCCCTCTACCTTCTCATTGCAAATTCGCATGCCGGATTTGCCAATATCAACCAGTTTTTATCAGAATTTTTGATGCAAAACCTCCCCTTCCCCATTTTGGCGCCAAAACTCGAACACGTAACCTGCATCTACCCCTTCCATAAGGTCATTGGACTCTCGCACAAAGACATCCCTTCACATGCCCTCATTGGCATCACAAAACAACAATTGAGGAAACTCAGATTGTCGCCGTGGAAAAATTCGGCAAAGCGACTCATTGCATACCACAAAGCCACCCTCAGAAATATCGACGACCTCCACACCCACACCCTCTTGCGTTGCATCCAACACAATTGCCTCCTCACAAAACTTAAACCCAATTGCACCGCCTCTAAATACGATCTATTTGAAGACATTGCCAGCATTGTCAATGAGTTTTTAGACACTCCCATACTATTACAAAACGCACAATCGATTGTCAATCAACCACATTGGAGCTTCGACTTCAATGTCCCTCAGAATAAAAAAACGTTTACACAAAATGTCGACCAAGACTATAGAATGTTAAGGGAGTTGGCTTTTGAGGGACTTAAATACCGCTATCCAAATTACACCTACGAAACCACGAAGCGCCTAGAAAAAGAAATGCAACTCATTTATGAACTGGGATTTACATCTTATTTTTTAATCAACTGGGACATTTGCCGATTTGCCGAAGAGCAAAGATTTTTTCATGTAGGACGAGGGAGCGGCGCCAATAGCATGGTGGCCTATTGCCTGAAAATTACCGATGTTGACCCCATTGACCTCGATTTGTATTTCGAACGGTTTATCAATCCTTACAGAAGTAGTCCGCCCGACTTCGACCTCGATTTTTCATGGCAAGACCGCGATCAGGTTACCGCTTACATCATGGAGAAATACGGCCCGCACCATGCTGCATTGGTTGGCACTTACAACACCTTTCAGAGCAATGCCGTGGTGAGAGAACTCGGCAAAGTGTATGGCTTACCAAAGGCCGAAATCGACAATTTACTCGAACGGCCAACCTATTATGGAGATGCCAACTTTGAGGAATTTTCAACCAACAGCGATTCTATCTATAGCACTCCGGGAATTGGACTTAGAAATAGAGAATGGAAGCCCAAAACCGCTGCAAATTCAGAAAATACTCTCGAAAGCAAAGAGTCGCTGTATGCAACTTTGTTAAAACATGCCCGAAAAATTCACAATCTGCCAAATTATCGGAGCATTCATGTGGGGGGAATTCTCATTTCCGAAAAAAGCATCTACCATTATTCGGCGTTGGAAATGCCTCCAAAAGGATTCCCCACCGTGCAATTTAGCATGCTTGAAGCTGAAGATTTAGGACTTGCAAAGTTCGATATTTTAAGTCAACGAGGACTTGGGCACATCAAAGATGCCGTAATCTATATCAAAGAAAATCAAGGCATTGATGTAGATCCACACCAAATTCAAACGTTTAAAAACGACCCAAAAATTGCCAGAATTATTGAAACTGGATTTACCATGGGCTGCTTTTATGTAGAAAGTCCTGCCATGCGACAATTGTTGCGAAAACTCAAATGCCGAGACTACCTCACGTTGGTGGCGGCCAGCAGTGTGATACGTCCGGGGGTTGCCAGAAGTGGCATGATGCGAACATTCATTGAAAGGCATATCGATGTAAGGAAGCGCACGGAAGCCCACCCAATTTTACAAGAAATTATGCCCGAAACGTATGGAATCATGGTGTATCAGGAAGATGTGATTCGCGTGGCCCATCATTTTGCGGGCTTAGGACTTGCTGAAAGCGATGTTTTAAGACGTGGCATGAGCGGGAAATTTAGGAGCAAGGCAGAATTTCTGAAAGTTCAGCAACAATTTTATGAAAAAGCCAGGGAGAAGGGACATTCACACCAACTCATTGTTGAAGTGTGGAAGCAAATTGAAAGTTTTGCAGGATATAGTTTTGCGAAGGGACATAGTGCGAGTTACGCGGTGGAGAGTTACCAGAGTTTGCATTTGAAAGCCTATTATCCGCTCGAATTTTACGTGGCGGTGATTAACAATTTCGGAGGTTTTTACCGCACCGAATTTTATGTTCACGCTGCCCGAATGTGCGGCGCCGACGTGCAAGCACCTTGTGCAAACCACAGCAAATTTCTCACAAAAATTGAGGGGAAAACGATTTGGCTGGGGTTGGGACTCATACAAGGACTAGAGCAAAGGTGTGCAGAAAGAATTTTCGCGGCGCAAAAAGAAGGTGCATTTGAAAGTTTATATGATTTCAAAACACGGGTAGAACCTGGCTTAGAGCAGTTAAAAATCTTAATCCAAATTGGGGCATTCAGATACACAGAAAAGTCGAGACGGGCACTTTTATGGGAGGCACATTCGTATTATTCGCAAAAAAAACAGGAAATAATTTCCGCAAAATTGTTCACAGAACAACCGAAAACATACGAATTACCGCCATTAGAAGACTCGTGGTTAGAAATTGCCATAGATCAAAGGGAATTCTTGGGGTTTCCACTTTGCAGTCCGTTTACCCTAACCAGTGAGCCCGATGAAGGATCCAAGTTAAGGGCGAGAGATTTGGGCAAACTGCTTCACAAATCGGTGATGCTTGAGGGATATTTGGTCACGGTAAAGCCCACAAAGACAATTGGGGGCAAGGAAATGAACTTTGGAACATGGGTAGACCGCGATGGATATTTCTTTGATAGCATTCACTTCCCACAGATTGTATCGCGCTACCCTTTCAAAGGCCGCGGTGTTTATCGCATTTGGGGACAAATCACCGCAGACTTCGGGGTATTTAACATTGAGGTGACTCAGATGGAAAAGTTGGGAATCCAATTAGATCCAAGAATTTAATTGGACAGATTATAGGATTATAAGATTATAGGATTATTAGATTGCTTCTAATCCTTCTAACCGTTTAATCCTTCTAATCCTCCTAACCGTTTAACCGTTTAATCGTTTATGGCTTAATGTTGATGCCCGCCTTCACCATGAACGTGGCCATGGTCCAATTCGTCGGAAGTTGCTTCTCTTACAGATTCAACTTTACCAGTGAAATGTAAAGCTTCGCCAGCCAACGGGTGGTTGAAGTCTAACTTCACAGTTTCGTCGCCAATTTCAACTAATTTGCCATCCATTGGATTGCCATCTTGGTCTTGCATTGGTAAAAGTGCTCCTATTTGCAAAATGTCTGCAGGCACATCCGGTCCTTCAAAAATTGATTTTTGCAATTCGATAATCCAACGTTCGTCAGATTCTCCATATCCTTGTTCAGCAGTTAAAGTGAAAGAAAATCCTTCTCCTACACTCAGTCCTTCTATGCGCGCATCGAATTCAGGTAAGGTTTGACCAACACCGTGAATAAACACTAGTGGTTGTTCAGCAGTAGCTTCGTCTGCAATTTGTCCGTTTGTTAACGACAGAGAATAGCTTAAACTAACCACTCTGTTTGGGGCGATTTTTTGAGATTCCATGATTCAAAAAACATATTTATCTGTTAATAAATTATCAATTGTTTAATAAATGACATGAATTGTGTATAACTCAAACCATTTTGAGTAATCAAAAATCGACTCTCCCAAAGATTTTTTTGTAGTTTCGTTGACCTATGGAATTGGCAAATGCAAAACTCCGCATTGAACAACTAACTACGCTCCTCAAAGACCATAATTACCGGTATTATGTGCTTGCTGAACCTGCAATTTCTGACTTTGAATTCGATCAATTACTCAACGAATTGACCCATCTCGAAGCTCAATTTCCACAATTTATTTCACCGGATAGTCCTACCCAAAAAGTAGGTGGAAACGTTTCCGATGGATTTATCACCGTGAAACACCAACGGCCAATGTTGTCGCTGGCAAATACTTACAACGAGCAAGAGCTGAGAGATTTCGATGAACGCATTCGTAAATCGACAGGACTCGCAGACATTGAATATGTATGCGAACTTAAAATTGACGGGTTGGCCATTTCTTTATTTTTTGAAAATGGAAAACTCGTGCAAGCCATTACCCGTGGCGATGGCATTCAAGGCGACGATGTAACCACCAACGTAAAAACCATTCGAAGCCTAAAACACCAACTCTCAGGAAATTTCCCTCAGAAATTCGAAATGCGTGGTGAAATTTTCATGCATCGCAAAGGTTTCGAAAAGCTCAATGACATGAGAAGGGCCAACAATGAAGCCGAATACGCCAACCCAAGAAACGTGGCTTCGGGATCCCTCAAAATCAAAGACCCCAATGAGGTTGCCAAACGTCCGCTCGACATTTATTTATATTATTTATTAGAGGATGAGGGACTTTTTGCCACCCATTCTGAGTCGCTCAATGCAGCAGCAAGCTGGGGAATTAAAATTGCTGAAACCTCAAAAGTTTGCAATGGCATTGACAGTGTACTCGCGTTTTTAAACGTTTGGGATGCAAAACGGCACGATTTGTCGTTCGACACCGATGGAGTGGTGATAAAAGTAAACAACAAAAACCTCCAAGAAGAACTTGGGTTCACCGCAAAAACCCCACGTTGGGCCATTGCTTATAAATTTCAAACGGAAACGGCCACCACAACACTGCTCGATATTAAGTACCAAGTTGGAAGAACGGGTGCCATTACGCCAGTAGCCGAACTACAACCTGTTGCCATTCTTGGAACCACGGTGAAGCGGGCGAGCTTACACAATGCCAATGAAATGGAACGTTTAGACATTCGCATCGGCGACATGGTTTTTGTAGAAAAAGGGGGTGAAATCATTCCTAAAATTGTGGGAATCGACTATACCCAAAGACCTGAAAACTCTGAACCTCAAGCCTATATTTCACATTGCCCAGAATGCAACACCAAACTCATTCGAAATGAAGGTGAAGCCCAGCATTATTGTCCCAACGACCTCCTCTGCCCTCCTCAAGTGGTTGGGAAACTCGAACATTTTGTAGGGCGCAAGGCCATGGACATTCAGAGTATTGGCAGTGAAATGGCAGAAACGCTCTACAAAAACAACTTGGTAAACTCGCCGGCCGACTTTTACGACTTAACTTTTGAACAGTTAATTGCGTTAGACCGAATGGGCGAAAAAAGTGCCAACAACATCATTGAAGGCATACAAATCAGTAAAAACCAACCTTTTGAAAGGGTTTTATTTGCCATTGGTATAAGATATGTTGGAGAAACCGTGGCCAAAAAATTGGTTGCGGCATTTTTAACCATTCACAATTTAATGAATGCCAGCATCGAAGAAATGCTCAAGGTTGATGAAATTGGAGAGCGAATTGCACAAACGGTGCACCAACATTTCCAAAATCCTCGTAATTTGCAAGAAATTGAGAGATTAAAATCCGCAAATTTGCAATTCGAAGCTCAGAAAATTGAAAAAGCAAGCTATGTTTTGGAAGGTAAAATCTTTGTGATTTCTGGGGTTTTCGAAAATCATAGTCGCGACGAACTCAAAGACTTGGTTGAAAACAACGGAGGAAAAATGGCAAGTGGCGTGACCTCAAAAACCAATTACCTCATTGCAGGCAGCGGTGTTGGTCCCTCAAAATTAGAAAAAGCACAACAATTGGGTGTTGTTTTCCTATCGGAAGATGAACTCTTACAAATGATTCAAACATCATGAACGAAGAATTTCAACCAAGCAAACTCAAAATGGCATTGCTGAACTTAAAGGCCAAATCTTTTAAGAGAAACAAGGGTGCCATTAATTTTAGATATGCTAAAAACTTTATCATTGCGTATGAAGTTTTAGAGAATAATGACCAACAAATTGCGCTCATCGAGGATTTTGCCGATTACTTAAAACAAAACGGAAAAATTGTCAGTAAAATTATCATTTACCCGGGAAAAGACACGAAGAACATTCCTGTTCCTGCCGATAGAAATCGTTGGAATTTTTGCCAAGCAGACTTCAACTGGTATGGATTCCCAAAGGCCGATGGACTTCAGATGATACTCAAACAACCTTCTGATTTTTTCATAAACCTAGACATGTCATTCTCTTACAAAACAATTGTAATGGCGAGCATGTCGAACAGCATTGCAAGGGTATCTCTGTGGCAGGAAAATTATCCAGCTTTTTTTGATATCTTGCTAAAACAAAATGAAACACCGAATTTGAATCAGTACATTTGCGATTTAAAAGATTGCTTTAAACATTTACAATGAAAGAACTAATGGGCACAGGGGTGGCATTAATTACCCCATTTAAAGAAGATCATAGCATTGATTTCGATGCACTTGCACGCATTGTAAACCAACAAATTGATGGTGGCACAAACTACTTGGTTGTTTTAGGAACAACAGGTGAAAGTGCTACGTTATCGTCTGATGAAAAAACTGCGATAATCAATTGCATTAAAGCAGCAAATCATGGTCGATTGCCATTAATTCTGGGCATCGGAGGCAACAACACTGCCGAAGTTTGTCATCTTTTGAAAACCACCGATGTTTCAGGCTTTTGCGCCATTTTATCGGTGAGTCCTTATTACAACAAACCAAATCAAGAAGGAATTTACCAGCATTACAAATCGTTGTGCGCAGTAACCCCATTGCCAATCATTATTTACAATGTTCCGGGAAGAACTGGAATGAACATGACTGCCGAAACGCAATTGCGTTTGGCTGCCTTGCCACAAATTGTTGCTACAAAAGAAGCATCAGGAAACATCGAGCAAGTGATGCAAATCATTGCTCATAAACCTGCAGATTTCCTTGTTATCAGCGGCGATGACTCTCTCACTTTGCCCATGATGGCTTGTGGAGCGGCTGGCGTAATCTCTGTGATTAACCATGCTTTCCCAATGCAATTTTCGGGTATGGTAAAGGCTTGTTTGGAGGGACGTTTTGCCGACGCAAAATCACTTCACTACCAAACCATGGAATCTGCCATTGCAATTTTCGCCGATGGTAGTCCCTCAGGAATTAAAACCATGTTGAACGAGAAAGGACTTTGTGGAACAGCTGTACGTCAACCACTTTGGCCTGTAAACGCAACTGTTGAAGCAAATTTACGTCGTTTAGCAAATACACTATAACTCATGAATCCAAACCTCAATCCTGCCAACGATCAATTAAGCCGTGCCGACAAGGACATTGAAAAGGTATTGAGGCCAGCAACCTTCGACGATTTTACCGGGCAAGAAAAAATCTTAGATAACCTAAAAGTTTTCGTAGAAGCAGCTCGTTTGAGAGAAGAAGCGTTAGACCATATTTTACTCCATGGCCCTCCGGGTCTTGGAAAAACCACTTTAAGTCATATTGTTGCCAATGCCATGGGCAGCTCAATGAAAATCACCAGCGGACCCGTACTTGAAAAGCCGGGTGATTTGGCAGGTTTGTTAACCAACCTTCAAAAAGGTGATGTTTTGTTTATTGATGAAATTCACCGTTTGAGCCCTGTAATTGAAGAATATTTGTATAGTGCAATGGAAGACTATCGTATTGACATTATGATCGATACAGGCCCCAATGCCCGCAGTGTGCAAATTTCATTGGCACCATTCACATTGGTTGGAGCAACCACTAGAAGCGGTTTATTGACGGCGCCTTTAAGAGCCCGTTTCGGTATCAATTGTAGGTTAGAATATTACAATGCCGAAATCTTAACAGGAATTGTCAAACGTAGTTCAAGTATTTTAAACACCCCAATTGAAGAAAGCGCTGCTTTTGAAATTGCCCGTAGAAGTCGTGGAACCCCAAGAATTGCAAACGCACTTTTGCGTAGAACCAGAGATTTTGCTCAAATCAAAGGCGATGGTACCATCAATTTAGACATTGCGCAATTTGCACTGCAAGCATTAAATGTTGATGCCAATGGATTGGATGAAATGGATAATCGAATTTTGTTAACCATTATCGAAAAGTTCAAGGGTGGTCCTGTAGGACTTGGAACCATTGCCACTGCTGTTGGTGAGGATTCAGGAACCATAGAAGAGGTTTATGAACCATTCTTAATTCAGGAGGGATATTTACAGCGTACAGCTCGAGGTAGAGAAGCCACACATTTGGCATATAGGCATTTGGGTAAAATTCCGCACATGGGCGGTGGCTCTGGAAAATTGTTGTAAAAGAAACCTTTGTTCTTTATGGACAACCCAACCATCAAATCGCAAATCATTCAAAAATCTGAAGAACTTGGTTTTTTAGCCTGTGGTTTTTCTGTGGCTACTTGTTTAGAAACGGAAAGAAATCATTTACAAGATTGGTTGAATCGCGGTTTTCACGGAGAAATGGGCTACATGGAAAATCATTTTGAAAAACGTTTAGATCCAACATTGTTGGTTGAAGGTTCCAAAACTGTAATTAGCTTGGCATATAATTATTTTCCGGAGAAATTACAAAAAACCAAAGCCCCAAAAGTTGCAAAATACGCGTATGGTGAAGATTACCACAAAGTGGTGAAAGATCAAGGATTTCTCTTATTAGAATATATCAAAACATTACATTCGGAAGCTCAAGGTCGGGTTTTTGTTGATTCTGCGCCATTGATGGAGCGTCAATGGGCTGAGCAATCTGGAATTGGATGGATTGGAAAAAACAGTTTGATTATCAGAAAAGGAATTGGAAGTTTTTTCTTTTTAGCAGAAATTATCTGTACCATTGAAATAGAGCCCGACCAACCAACCACCGATCACTGTGGAAGTTGCACGGCTTGTATTGATGCTTGTCCTACAGATGCCATAGTTTCAGACCAAGTGATAGATGCCACAAAATGCATTTCTTATTTAACCATTGAAAAGCGATCAGAACTACAACTGGAGGAGAAACAAAGCCTTGACCAATGGATATTTGGTTGTGATATTTGCCAAGACGTTTGTCCATGGAATCGTTTTAGCGTCCCTACTCAAGAAGAAAGATTCATTCCATCAGGAGATTGGACTGAGTGGAATCAGGAAGCTTGGAATTCGATATCGGAGGAAGAATTTAAATTAAACTTTGGAAAAACGCCAATCACCAGGGCTGGGTTTTCAAAAGTAAAGAGTCATTTACCCTAAGTTTAGCGGGATTTCAATTTCGAAAACGGTACCCACATTGATTTCAGATTTAAACTGAATTCTGCCATTGAATTGTTCAATAATTTTCTTTGTGATGGCAAGTCCTAGTCCCATTCCACTGTTTTTCGTACTAAAATTCGGGCTAAAAATCTTGTCGAACAATTCAGGTGGTATGCCTTTTCCGTTGTCGGAAATTGTAAGCAGCACCGATTTTTGAAGCATCATTACATCCACCACAATCTGACCAATTCTATCATCAGGAATGGCTTGAATGGCATTTTTGAAAATATTATTAAAGATACGACCCAGCTGATGCGGGTCTGCCAAAACTGGAATAGTATCGACATCAATTTTCAAGGTAATAGGTTGTCCCATTTCCTTTTCCATCAAGTCTACCGCATCCGTTAACACCAACTTTAAATCAATATTTTCTAAAATGGGTTCCGGCATTTTGGCAAAAGAGCTAAATTCCTCAGCCATGGCGCTGAGCGAATCAATCTGACGAATCATTAATGCAATGGTTTTTTTGACCTTTTCCTCTATATGATCATCGCCCCTGCTTATTGAATATTGCAAATGCTGCAACGATAATCGCATTGGAGTCAATGGATTCTTAATCTCATGCGCCACTTGCTTTGCCATTTCCCTCCAAGCCCCTTGACGCTCGCTTTCTGCTAAACGACCCAAGCTAGAATCGAGGGCACTTAACATTTTATTGTACTCAGTAACCAACAATCCAATTTCATCATTTCGTTGCCATTGGATAGGTAGGTTTTTCTCACCAATTTTCATTTGCGACAATT
Organism: Chitinophaga pinensis; assembly: GCA_945865625.1. Classification (GTDB taxonomy): domain Bacteria; phylum Bacteroidota; class Bacteroidia; order NS11-12g; family UBA955; genus VMCP01. Next base: position 80,486 of record CAMBFD010000001.1, on the reverse strand, counting down.
GATTTTTGATTAAGATAAGTGGTTTCGACAATCGTTGGGCTACGTAATATGTTAATATAATTGCCAATGCAAAAATGAGCACAAATAGATTGATAATGGTCACGGTATATTGTGAGATTTCGCGAAACAAATCTTCTCTGTTTGAAAAATATGGCAAATTTACATACCCACGAACATTCAGATCATTATCTATCAATGTGGTATAAGCAGAAATGTAACTTAAATCGGCAATATTCTCTGAAACAATTGCAGATGAAATTTCATTGGTTTGAAATTTCCCGAGAACAGTTGGATTCATGAGTTCACCCGTATATTTCTCAGAATATAACTTAGGGTTTGTTGAAAAAATAAGTTTACCAAATTGATCGTAAACATTAATATCAGTTTCATAATAATCTGCCAAATCATAAACCAATCCTACTTCATATTTATTTTGAAGTGCATCAAGATTAATTTCTCCACTAATTTTATTGGCCACATTATTGGCTTTATTCATCAGATATTGTTGCTGACGTTCAATATTGTTTTGTATAAAGTAATTGATGGTTACAAAGATGACAATCAAAAATATACCAAACACCAACCAAGTGATATATAACTGTAATCGACGGGATAAAAACCAACTTTCAGTTGAAAATTGCGGCATAATGACACGCCGTGTGAAGCCAAAACGACTTGTAAATTTGAATCTTTGAAATAATAAACCAACTCTTTGTTGAATCCAAACAACCAACAAATAGAGTAAAAAGAGAATAAACCCAGCAAGCGATAATAAAGTAAATTGAATTGACGACATAAGCATCGATTCATCTTTTTGGGTGATAATTACAATGTTGTTGTATTCGTCTTTTTGTACATAATGGCTAAATCCATCTTTATTGAAAAAACGTGTTGACGCACCAAATAAGTTAATTGCTGGATAATCGAATTGGCCAGAATGCCTATTTAGTTTATTTCGGTTATAAATGGCATAAGAATATTGATAACGTCTAAAGATATTTTCAGTTGTATTCTTTTGAATTACATCAGACAGACGACCCAGGGTATTTCCAAATTTCGGGGTTAAGAGTACGAAATAACTTCCCAAAAGTTGACTTCCTTGAACAACATTAAATTTTCCTAAATAACAACCACGCAATCTTCTTCCGTTGATGAGAAAAAATCGGTTTGTTACCTGAATGCACAAATCACTAAAATAAATTGCGTTTAGTGTTCCATAATCTATGGTATTGTCGATTCGATAAGACAGACCTTGTCCATCAAAATCAAAAATTGAAATATCATAATTCTCATATTCCGAATCAAAGCAAACTTGCTTTAGGCGGCTTTCAAATGCTTCCTTAGTTACGTCTTGGTAACTATAGTAATCTAAAACCCCCTTATCTGAATTTAATTGAGTTTCGGCATCATATAAACGTTCTTTAATGATCTTATCTGCTTTCAAAAATAATTGAGACGACAAATATTTTCGTTGTAAATTTTCCTTTTTTCTCAACTCAGTATTTAGAATAACGCTCAAAGAAATACATGGCAATAACACTTGAAGCAAGATTCGAGTATAATCGAAACGTGTATTCGAGTTTTTCCTAAATAAAAACCAAATGACAATAAAAAATATCCAAATAACACAGTATAAAAGGCTTTGAATATTGTAGAAGCAATAGATTAAATTTGGCAAAAAAGAGAGTATAAAAATCATCATACGATGATTTACATCCAGCAAGTAAAAAGTAGGTGCAAATTCGTTTAAAATGGTAAACACGCTGACCATTAACAGCACGAGAATACCAACAGAAATGAGTGTGTATCTTGTAACGAGTAGGATTTCAAAAAAGTCGAAATGGATGTCGGTGCTTCCTACCAAATCTTTGGCTAAAACAAAAATAAACCATAAGGTAGCTAAAGCAACGCCGTACATAATTATGAGCACGGTAATTTTCTTTTTGAGGGACAAATTAGGCAGTAATTTACGGCAATAGTTGACCACCATTAGTACGAACCAATAGAATAACAATGACCAGATGAGTGTTAATCCGATACTCTGAAAAAACGAATTGAAATAAAACAAATCAGAAGAAAAGAGCTTAAGTTGTTTGAATGTTTTTGCAATGAATTCATATGTAAATAAAATAGTTGCAAGAAACCAAATCAACCAATTTACGACTTTCAGGAAATTGAGTTTTGTGATTTTGTAACGAATATAGATACCCAAGCTAATTAAGCAAAGACCAATTAAAAACACTAAATCATAAAACAAACTAGCAGAATATTGTTTAAATCCAATAGAATATTGAGATTCGCTTTTCTGAATCAAAGAACCTTTAAATTGAATGATTTTGCCATTTTCAATAATTTTTCTATCGATATCCAAAATAGAATTCTGTTTTTCATTTAAAGAATCCGGGTTTAATTTCGGTCCTTGATTTTCGAAAATATTGTATACATAAACCCAAGTTTCACGACCGTGAACCCGATTCCATTTTGCCAAATGAATTGACCCTTGGTGGATAATTTCAAATGCATTTTTATTTTCTGGAACAATGTAAAATTGATTGTTTGTCCATAAAACTGGCTTACCGTCAGTAAACTGATAAACCTCAATTTTATTTTCTTTAAATAATTCGCGTTGTATTGAACTCGAATAATGATTGATCGTTGGAGATTTATCGAAGTTGGCAATATGAAAATCAACATTTTCAATTTCACTTACAACTTCTTTAGCGTAAGAGTTTAAAGTTAATTCAGATTGAAATGTTTTCTGCCCGAAAGAAAAATATTGAGACCCACCCAATAATATTGTACCTATTGCAATGAGCCAACTTCCGGTAGATTTGAACATAAATTACATGTATGTATTTGTTTCAAGATAATTCTGAACGTAATCTGATACGGCAATTTTAAAATCTGTAAATCCTAAATGATATCCAGATTGAATGAGCCTCGATTCATCGGCTTCGGTGAAATATTGGTAATTATCACGAATATCTTCAGGCATCTCAATATACGAAATTTTCGGTTGAATTCCTAATGCCTCATAAACAGCATTCGCTAATTCAAGGAAAGTATGAGATTGGCCACTTCCTAAATTGAAAAGCCCAGAATTTTTGCGGGTTTCCATTTCAAATATGAGCACATTAATGACATCCTTAACATAAACAAAATCACGTTTTTGCGCACCATCGGAGTATTCAGGTTTGTAACTTTTAAACAACGACACCTGCCCTTCTTCTTGAATTTGGTTGTACGCATGAAAAACAACGCTTGCCATTCTTCCTTTATGATATTCATTCGGGCCAAAAACATTGAAAAACTTAAATCCAGCCCAAAAAGGTGGTGTTTCTGTTTGGTTGAGCGTCCATATATCAAAAATCTGTTTGCTCTCACCATATGGATTCATTGGTTTGAGGGACATTAATATAGAAGGGTCATCAGAAAACCCTTGATCGCCGTTTCCATATGTAGCAGCCGAAGAAGCATAAACCAAAGGAATGCTATGTTTTGTGCATAGACTCCAAACCGATTTTGAGTAATTCACATTGAGTTCATTCAATACGTTCCAATCGAATTCGTTTGTGCGTGTTCTTGCGCCAATGTGAAATACAAATTGAACTTTCTCACCATTGATTTCGAGCCAATTGAGGAATTCAGAACGGTCTATTTTCGAATGAAGGTTTTTTCCATTCAAATTTGAAAATTTACGAGTATCACTAAAATTATCAACGGCAACCAATTCTCCATAGCCCCTTTGCTGAAGCTCTCCCAACAAAGCTGAACCAATAAAACCCAATGCGCCGGTGACAACAATCATTACACAAAAATAACACTTTGAAACGGATTTCTCACTGATTTAGAATTATCCCTTACTTTTGCAATCAAGTTCATGAAAAACAAAGGCTCTAAACTAACCATTTTCATTATCGTAGCCATGGTTATTGGTGCGGTGGTAGGTCAAATTATTTTTACCGGATTGCCTGAAATTGGCAGCGCCCAAAATCCAACCGGTGAAATCAATGCAACCTATGCTTCATACTTCAAAATATTAACAACCATTTTCCTCCGCTTGGTTCAAATGATCATTGCTCCTTTGGTCATCACAACCCTCATTGTTGGAATTGCGAAAATGGGAAACTTAAGCGCCATTGGTCGTGTTGGCGGCAAAAGTATGCTGTGGTTTTTATCTGCCTCATTGATCTCATTGCTCTTAGGATTGGCTTTGGTGAACTTCTTCGAGCCGGGCAAAGGGATGAACTTAGGCAATGTAAGTGCCAATGTAAAATCAGTTGAAGAATTGGTGCAAAAAACAGATTCGTTTTCTATCAATCATTTCATAGAACATTTATTCCCTAAAAGTTTGTTTCAAGCCCTTGCCGAAAATGAAATTTTACAAATTGTAATCTTCTCAATGTTCTTTGGCGTTGCGCTTGCAAGCTTAGGAAAAACTGGCGAAAGCTTGGTTCTGGCTTTGGATAAAATTTCTAAGGTGATCTTGAAAATGGTTGGATATGTGATGAATTTCGCCCCATTTGGTGTTTTTGGGGGAATTACTGCCATCATTTGCACTAAAGGACTTGGAATTTTATTGGTTTATGGTAAATACCTTTTATCGTTTTATACTGGCATTGCCATTTTGTGGATGATCTTATTGCTTGTAGGCTGGTTTGTTTTGAAAAAACGATTGTTTGCATTGATTAACTGCATTAAAAACCCAATGTTGGTTGCTTTTTCTACAACTAGTTCAGAGGCAGTTTTTCCAAAACTCACAGAAGAATTGGAGAATTTTGGCTGCAAAAAGAATATTGTAAGTTTTATTTTACCCTTAGGCTATTCGTTTAATTTAGATGGTAGTATGATGTATATGACTTTTGCGAGTATTTTCATTGCCCAAGCCTACTCAATTCCTTTAGACATTGGAACTCAGTTAACCATGTTATTAGTGTTAATGCTTACAAGCAAAGGAATTGCGGGCGTACCAAGGGCGTCTTTGGTTGTGGTTGCGGCAACCTGCACTATGTTTAAAATTCCAGCAGAAGGTATTGCTTTGATTTTGCCAATTGACCATTTTTGCGATATGGGACGTTCAATGACAAACGTATTGGGAAATGCATTGGCAACAACAGCTGTAAGTAAATGGGAGGGAGAATTGCTTCCGGAAGGTGTAAAAGAAGAAGAATGATTGATCCAGAGGTAAATCTTATCTTTCAAGAACCTGAAGAAAAAATCATTCAAAAGGTGATTGACCAAATTGAAAAAGATTTTGGAATGGCATCTTTTGAGTTCAAAAATGCACCATACCCGAAAATTGAAATGCTTATTCCGGAGTTAGAATTGGCAATTGAGCAGTTGCAACAGCAAAATCATTCAAAGTGGATGAAAATTGTATACCGAGTAGATTTAACAGAAAAGCAATACAAATTCGTTCAAAAAATGGGCGGAAGTACCCCGTTAAATATGGCTAAAGCTGTTATTTTGAGAGAATTTCAAAAAGTTAAGAATCGATTGTTATACTCATGAATTATTCGGTTGTGCAAAAAATAATTGATTTATTTTCCATTAAAACTGCAAATCGCCCTTAAAAACTTGGTATTTTAGGGTCATTTACTGAAATTTGCCATCTATGGAATTAAAAGATGTAGTTTCTGTAACTGGAATGCCAGGTCTTCACAAAGTGATTGGACAAAATAAATCTGGCTTAATTTTAGAATCTTTAACAGACAATAAAAAATTTGCAACCAACGCACGCCAACGTGTAAGTGTTTTAGCTGATATTTCAATGTTTACAGACGAGGGCGAAGTAAGATTGGCTGAAGTTTTATTGAAAGTAAAAAAGCTTGAAGATGATGGAACTTCTATCCCTACATCTAAATCAGATAACGACGAAACTAAGGCATTTATGTCAAAAGTATTGCCTGACTACGATAGAGAAAAGGTTTATCCTAACGACATGAAAAAATTGTTCGTTTGGTATCATATGTTAAAAGGTTCTTTAGATTTTGATTCTTTAAACAAAATAGATGAAACCGAAGACGCTACTGAAGGTAAAGAAGTTTCAAAAGCAAAAAGCACCGACAAACCAAAAGTTGTCGCTGCGAAAACAAAAACCCCTACCAAAACTGCAGCTGGTGTAAAAGTGAAAGCCACTACACCACGTAAAATGGGTAGCTAATTAAGCCCCCCAAATATGGCTGTATTTATCCCCACTGATTTTACAATTCAGCAACCTGCTGATGTAGAAATTTTATTTCAAAAACTTCTCGATAGAACAATTCATTCGACCAGCGAATTTGAAAATTTTTTAATCGATGTAAGTGAGCTTGAAAGCTTTTTGTCGGAAGACATGGCTTGGCGCTACATTCATATGACCTGCGACACTCAAAATGAAGATTTTGAAAAAGCTTATTTGCAATTCGTGCAAGAAATTCAACCCAAGATTGCTCCTTTTGAAGATAAACTGAATCAAAAAATTGTAGATTGTCAGTTCAAAAGCGATCTAGAATCTGCTCCTGAATATCACATCTATTTCAGAGCACTCAAAAGCGCAGTTGACCTTTTCAGAGAAGAAAACATTCCTCTTCAGGCCGATTTAAACACATTGGCTCAAGAATATTCTTCCATTCAAGGTGCCATGACAATTGATTGGAATGGCGAAACAATGACCATGCAAAAAGCTTCGAATTTCTTAATGGAGACAGATAGAGAAGTGAGAGAAAATGCCTGGAAATTAATGAATCAGCGCCGACAACAAGATGCTCAAAAACTTGAAGATTTGTTTGATAAAATGGTTGCCAAACGACATCAAGTTGCTGTAAATGCTGGATTCAACAACTACAGAGATTATATGTTTGCGGCGATGGGCCGTTTCGACTATTCCGTAGATGATTGTAAGAAATTCCACGAATCAGTTGAACACCATGTAGTGCCATTACTGAAAGAAATTCAAATTCGTCGTTTGGAATTAATGAAAATCGACAAATTGAAACCATGGGACACTGCGGTTGATCCATTAAATAGAGAGCCTTTAAAACCATTCACAAATGGGGTTGAATTGCTGGACAAAGGGATTGCTGCATTAAATCAACTTGATTCATTCTTCGGAAATTGCCTTACAACAATGAAAGAAAAATCGTTGTTAGATTTAGATAGCAGGGTTGGAAAAGCGCCAGGCGGGTATAATTATCCATTGGCAAAAACCAACATGCCGTTTATTTTCATGAATGCTACAGGGAATTTGAGGGATGTAGAAACCTTGGTTCACGAAGCAGGTCATGCAATTCATAGTTTCCAGATGGCTCCTTTGAAGTTAAATGCTTTCAAAAACACTCCAAGTGAAGTGGCTGAATTGGCCTCTATGAGTATGGAATTGTTGAGCATGGACGGTTGGAAAAACTATTTTAACGATGACACTTTGTTAAACCGTGCGAAATGCGAACAACTTGAAGGAATTCTTGGCACATTGCCTTGGATTGCAACTGTTGACGCCTTTCAGCATTGGATTTACGAAAACCCAAACCATACACAAGAAGAAAGAAAAGCTGCTTGGATATTTCAACAGGCTCGTTTTTCAAGTGGATTGGTTGATTATACAGGATTCGAAGATGCGAAAGCCTTTGCTTGGCATAAGCAGTTGCATATTTTCGAAGTGCCATTTTATTACATTGAATACGGCTTTGCTCAGTTAGGAGCAATTGGAATTTGGAAAAATTACAACCAAGATAAAATTAAGGCCTTGGAAAGTTATAAATCATTCTTAAAACTGGGTTATACCCAATCAATTCCAAATATTTATGAAAATGCAGGTGTGAAATTTGAATTTTCATCTGATTATATCAAACAATTAATGGAATTCGTGCACGAAAAATGGGCACAATACAAATAAATAAAACTATTTTGATTAAAATTGGCATTGGACTTCTATCCTTTGCCATTTTTATTTTATTTGGAAAATACATTTCAGAAGCTGGCAATTGTTGGGGTGGTTTCACCTCAGAATGTTGGAGTCGTTGGGATAGTGCTCTTTACCTAGATGTGGCTCAAAACGGACATAATTTATTCCATTGTCCAGATTACCCAGAAAGTTGGTGTGGCAATGCCGGTTGGGCTCCAGTCTACCCTTTTTTAATGAGATTTCTGCATTTTATCTTTCCTGGCATTGAAATGGCAATGATTGGCATTTATCTCAGTCATTTCTTTGTTTTTGCATCGATTTTCATGATCGGACTTTGGTTGCCAAATTTAAAGTGGCACCAATATCTATTGGCAAATCTGGCATATATTTTTGCATCTGGAAACATATACTTACATGCCATTTTTCCGATGTCGATGCTCGTTTTCTTATTGATCCTTTTATTTTATTTTTTGGATAAATCGCAATTTATTTTGGCTGGATTAATTGCATATTTCGCTGTGCTCACATACAGTATAGGATTTATTCTCATACTTTGTATCGGAATATGGTTTCTGCACGACTTTTTCTACATTGAAAAGCGGAAAATCAATTATAGAAAGTTGTTCTTGTTTTTGGCATCGATTGCAGGCATTTTAACTTGGTTTGTTTATGATTATATAACCACAGGCCATTGGAATGCTCTTTTCCTCATTCAATTTAAATACGGACATAACTTTAACATGCCATGGAAACACATGGCTACTCGTTACAAAGACTTGCTCCAGCATTGGGGCACAATGGATATGTGGAATGAAATTCAGAACTTCTTTTTATGGATTCTGGTTCTTTCGAGTTGCGTGTATATGTCCATCAAGAAAAATAGAAGACCCAATTGGATCTTCTATTTGATGTTTACGTTTCTATTTTTAGCGGTACCTTACAGTACCAGTGCCATCACTGCAATTTTTAGAAATTCAATTGTATTGGCACCTATTTGGATTTATTTATCACAAAAAGTGAATTGGAAATTGAGTGTTTTGGTGATTCTACTCTTTGTTTTACTTTCTTACCCAATGGGTATTTTATTCATCCAAAGTAGAATTATTTAATTACAAATTTCCTCTTTTTGCTTGTTCTCTTTCAATTGATTCGAACAACGCTTTGAAATTCCCTTTGCCAAAACTCTTAGCACCATGACGTTGAATGATTTCATAGAATACAGTTGGTCTATCTTCAACTGGCTTGGTAAAAATTTGCAACAAATAACCTTCTTCGTCGCGGTCTATTAAAATATTCAACTTTTTCAAAGCTTGCATGTCTTCATTAATATGTCCAACACGATCTATCACATCTTCATAATATTCATCTGGCACATATAAAAACTCTATACCTCTGCGACGCAATTCTGCAACGGTTTCAAGGATATCATGAACTTCAACGGCAATGTGCTGAACACCTGCACCATGGTAAAATTCAATATATTCTTCAATTTGAGATTTCTTTTTACCAGCAGCAGGCTCGTTAATTGGGAATTTTACATAGCCATTGCCATTGCTCACGACTTTACTCATGAGTGCGCTATACTCAGTGCTAATGTCTTTATCGTCAAAAGTCAACAACAATTTAAAGCCCATTACATCTTCATAGAATTTAACCCACTCGTTCATTTGGCCTAATTCAACGTTTCCAACACAATGGTCAACATATTTCAAACCAACTGGAGTTACATCCATGGCAAAAGCAGGCTTGATAAATCCTGGTAAAAACAATCCATTATAGTTCGATCTTTCAACAAATTTATGAATGGTATCACCGTAAGTGTGAATTGCAGAAATGATTACAAACCCATGCTCGTCTTCGAAACGCGTTGGCTCCATGTAAGGTTTTGCACCACGTTTTACTGTTTCTTCGAAACTTTTTGTAGCATCATCAACCCATAAACTAAGAAATTTAACACCATCACCATGTTTTTTATGGTGGTCTGCAATGTCAGAATTTGAATCAATTGCGGTGGTTAAAACCAAACGAATTTTACCTTGTTCTAAAACATAACTTGCTTTATCGCGAACCCCTGTTTCAGGACCGCTGTAAGCTACAAATTTGTATCCCCAAGCAGTTTGATAGTAATAAGCACTTTGTTTTGCATTCCCTACGTAAAATTCGATATGATCGGTACCATTTAATGGTAAAAAATCTGTTATAGTGGTGGTAGATTCTAAAGTTTCCAATTCCATGATTCAAATTTAATCCAAAAAAAGGAACTTAAAAAATAGACAAGGTAAAAACCAAAGTCATGCAACCCAATTTAAAGGAATTAATTCGGGTCTACATCAAAATCAATGCGAACGCCTGAAAATCCCTCAGCTGTTTGAAGTTGATTTTGTGCCCAAAGAAGATATTCTTTTATTTTAGGGATATTGTCTTTTTGGCGATCCATTTTTAACAAAAAATGCTGGATGTACATATTTTTAACTTTGGCAACGGAAGGAGTTAATGGCCCCAACAATCTATCTGACAATCTCGTACGAATGATGTTGTTAAAATAAGCAGCGGCAGAAAATACAGTTTGCTGGTCTTTGTGTTTCAAAGAAATTTCAACCAATCTGGTAAACGGAGGATAACCAAATGTTTTTCTTTCTGCGAGTTCACTTTCAGCCAATTCTAAATAGCTCTCTGTTTTTACCGCTTCCAATACAAGATGGGAAGGTTGATAACTTTGGACCATCACCAAACCACGATTTTTGCCTCTTCCTGCTCTGCCAGAAAGCTGATACAATTGCTGAAATGCACGCTCATGCGACCTAAAATCAGGTATATTCAACATAACATCGGCATCGGGCACTACTATCAATGCAACATCTTCAAAATCAATGCCTTTTGCAAGCAATTGTGTTCCTACTAAAATATCAATTTCCCCAGCGTCAAACGCATTGAGTATTTTTTGAAAATCAGAACGTTTTTTAATGCTTTGTTGGTCAAACCTTGCAATTCTTAATTCGGGAAATACAATGTTCAGCTCTTCAACAATCTTTTCAGTTCCAACACCTTTCAGCAGAAGTTCATTTCCACCGCAAGCCAAACAAGATTTAGGAATATTTTGCTGATACCCACAATAATTGCAACGTTGTTGGTTCGAACTTTTGTAGAAAGTAAGTGCAATATCACATTGAATACACTGAGTGGTGTGTCCACACAAAGAACATTGAATAAAAGGTGCGTACCCTTTACGATTGTGATAAACAATTATTTTATCGCGGTTCTTTACTTTTAACTTAATTTCTTCAATTGCATGATCCGAAAAGAAACCTTGCATTCGATTTTGCTTTTTTAACTCACTCAAATTAAGCATCATCAATTCTGCAAACTGTTGTTGTTCGAACCGTTCAAAAAGATTTACCCTTTCAATTGTATTGTCGTTTGACAATTGCAACATTTCATAACTTGGAGTGGCTGAGCCCATTAAAAGTTTAGCCCCAGAAATTTTTGCCAATTGAAAAGAAGCATCACGGGCATGAAACATAGGTCGTTTTTCAAATTGCTTATAGCTACTTTCATGTTCCTCATCAATGATTATTAAATCGAGTTCGGCAAATGGTGCGAATAGGGCATTTCTGGTTCCTATGATAAAATTGATTTCCCTCAAACGAACTTTTTCATAGAGTTCAGTCCGTTCTGAAGTACTATAATAATGATGCCACACACCTATTTCTTCAGAAATTAATTGGGCCACTCGTGAAACTAAATGTTCAGTTAATGCAACTTCTGGTACCAAAAACAACACTTGTTTTCCCTTTTTGAGGGATTCAGCAGCGAAATGCAAATACACATGGGTTTTACCTGAACCTGTAACTCCATGAAGCAATACATGTTTATGATTTTCAAAAGCAAACTGAATGGCAGCAACCGCGATTTCTTGAGATGGCGTAAAGGCAACATCTTCACCTTCCCCCTGAATGGCTTGAAAACGATCTTCTCGTTGTTTTACAATTTTTAAATAGCCTTTCTTTTCTAGGGCTTTTAAAATTGGTTTTGTAACCACCTTTGAGGCGGTAATTTTTTTAACATCTGATTTACGTTGTGGTGAACCAAGCACCATCATCATGGCTTGAAATTGTTTTTCAGATTGTCGCTCCAATGTATTTAAAGCCAAATTTGCTTCGTATTCATTGTCCCAAAAATCGGAACATTCAACAATTTCAATAAATTTAGGTTTATAGTTTTCGCGCAGCTCCTCTTCCATTGAAATCAACCCTTTTACATACATCGATTTAATGTATTTTAAAACTGATTTTATTTTGAGGGACGCTTGAACCTGTTCAACTGTAATAGACTTGGTGGTCAATAGCATTGACAGGATTTCATTTTCTTTAGGATCCAATTCAACAAGTTCATCGGGGTCGAAATCGGGATGTAATGAAATTTTAGTAAGCGATTGTACACGAAAGCCTGCAGGTAAAGCTGTTGCTAAAACATCCCCCAAGAAGCACAAATAATAGGCCGACATCCATTCCCAAAATAAAATTTGATTTGGCGAAACAATTGGTTTTTCGTCGAGAATATCGATAATATAACTGGCTTGATAACCTTCAGGCGGCAATTCAGACAGTTCGTAAATAATGCCTGAGTAGACCTTTTTAGAACCGAATGGGACAGCAACTCTCAATCCAATACGAATTAAATCTTCCCACTCGTGGGGCACACGATAGGTATATAATTTAGGCAATGGTATTGGTAAAATTACCTTAACAAACAGGGTAATGCGATCCACAGACACGAGTCAAATCAATTAATAACCACCATGTTGCCAGCAATACCCATTTGATTTTGCTGAACGTGAACATTGAGAACCTTTTTTTGTTGTAGCGCCACAGCGACCACCGGAGGATGAAGGTTTTGTTGAATTCACTGAAGGCGTAACGGGTTGACTTACTGCCGAATTATTGTTTATATTACTCGAAGAAGGAACCGTATTATTGATTGAATTTGAGTTGTTATTTTTTAGATTGAATAACATGTTATCGATGCGCTGGTTCAAATTCCGGTTATTTTCTTCCAACATTGCAATTTTGGTTTCCAAAACAATAATTTTGGTATCCAGTGTTGCAATTTTCGCATTTAAATCTGAAACCGACTGAGCGGATGCTGTTTGGCAAAACAAAAAGACAAATAAATAAATTCCAAATTTAAAGAATCTCATCCTTCGAATTTACATCAAAGGATTTAAAAAGGGAATACGCAATTTAAAAAAGTGGAGAAGTTATTAGACTAACTCTTTGCAATAAATTTCAAGATGAAAGTAAATAAAGGCAAAGTCAATTGGTAAGTGATTAAAAACTTAAGCATAAAATCCATCCGTTTATATTTATTCTTCCATGATGATAAACCAATTGCCGTAATCAAAATTGTAGCTATTAAAGTGAAAGAAGAGCCTATGATTAAATCAATATTATTATAAAAATGCTCTTTTTGTATCAAATAGATTCCAACAAAGATCAAGAAAATAGCCATATTAAATAAAACCAAGCCTATTTTAACCTTCGATTTACCAGCAGCCACAACAACGGTATTATAGCCAAAAATCAAATTCCCTTTATGACCTGCTAAATCTTTCACCACATCTTTGGTAAATAATAGGGTCAAAAAAGTGCAAAAGAAATACATCAATTTCCAATCCCAAACGCCATAATGAATCCAAATTGCAATGAGCGGCGCCATCGTTAATAGACTGGCAGATAGTTCCCTAATAATGGGTTTCTTTTGCAATTTATGAGAATAGAACCAACAAATTACGATGTATAAAAAGTAGAAAATAAGAATTTTTTTAGTTGCAAAAAATGCAAAAAACAACGCTAAGAAATTAAATACAATATAGGAGTTCGCCAAAAAGGTTGACCCAATTGCCCGACCTACAAGCGCAGATTTTGGTCTGTTGACCAAATCTTTATCTGCGTCATAAAATGCATTGATCACAAAAGCTCCTGCGAGGGTAAAAATGGTTGATAAAACCATGAGATGCAATTTTTTATCAAAAACAATTTGATGGAAAGAATAATCAGGGGCAAAAACAAAAAGTGCCAAGAAATATTGTCCCAAAACCATGAGAAGAACGTTGTACCATCGAATGATACTTAAAAAATAAAGAAATTTGATTATTTTTTGATTGCCAGATAAGGGCATATTAAATCTTATAGATAACCTGTAATTTGTGACTTTCGAGCATTTTTTCTGCTTTTTCAAAGTCTTGAGTAAAGCCTAACACAAAGCCACCACCACCACTTCCGCAAAGTTTCAAATAATAGGCATTGGTTTCTAACCCTTTGCGCCAAACACCTTCAAATTTTTGAGGAATCATAGGTTTAAAGTTATCTAAAAACAAAGAAGAAATTGCTTTTACATTTTCAAATAATGGTTTGTTTTCGCCTTTCAAGAAAGATTTAACGGCCCCATCATTGTATTTTTTTAATTGAGTTCTTACTAAATTTCTGAACCCTTCATCTTTTAATTTCTGCAAGAATATGGCCACCATACCTTGCGTTTTTCCGGGACTTCCAGAATCCATTAAAAAGATAGCTCCTTTACCTGAAACATTTTCAGACGGCATTCCAACTGCACCTAAATCGCCTTTCCCTTTGATTAGAATTGGCAAATTCAAATAGCAAATAAGCGGATCTAAGCCAGAACTTTTTCCGTGAAAATATGATTCTAAACTCGCAAGAATGAATTTTAAATTGGCCAAATTATCGCCTTTCATGACTTCATCGGCAGCAACTTGATCAGTAGAATATTGATTGTATAACGCTGCAACAAGAGCACCAGAGCTCCCAACCCCAAATCCTTGAGGAATACTGCTATCGAAATACAATCCATTTTGAATGTCTTGATTTAATTTAACAAAGTTAAACTTACAAGGAAGTTCATTTTTGAGTGCCATTTCCTGCAAATGACCAACAAATTTGGCAATGCTTTGATTTGAATCAGATTGAACAGCTGTAGGTTCTGTTGCAAACTCAAACTTTCCTTTGAAAAAGGTATATGGAATACTTAGGCCCATTGAGTCTTCGATAATTCCATATTCACCAAATAGTAAAATTTTGGCGTAGTAGAGTGATTCTTTTAACATTAAGATAGTTTTAGAGGCTTTCCTCCTATGCTACTGCAAAGATACAAACCTTTTTTACAGTTAACTAACAACTTATTATGAATAAAGTTTATGACTTGCTCCTCTATTTCATTTGAATAGAGCAAATGAACGTTTGCGCCTGCGTCAAGCGTGAAAGCAATAGGTAAATTTGTTTCTTCTCTAAATGTCCAAATTTCCTCCAATATGGCTAAAGTACCTGGTCTAATGAGGGTGAAATATGGAATAGACGACATCATCATAGAATGCAATTGCAAAGCTTCAGATTCTACCAAAGCGATAAAATCAGATACATTTCCATTTTGCATATATTGCAAAATATTTCCGATGTTTTTTTGAGCTTGCTTAAATCGGGCTTCTGCATAAGGGTGGTTTTTCAACAAGGAATGACCAGCTGTACTGCTTACCTTTTTCTCGCCATCGTCTACAATCAATACACAATCATTCCAGTTTTGAAGCGATTCGTGAATTTGTCCCTCAAAAGGAACGGCAAATAAATCGGAACTATTTTCAACCTCTGGGTGTTCACCCCAAATTGCGGGTTTACTGTATACACTTCTGCAGGCACTTCCAGAGCCCAGTCTGGCAAAGAAACTTGCGCGTTGGTAAAATTCATCTGATCCAACTTCATATTTACCCTCGAGATCGGCAATGCAAAGCGCTAACGCACCAAACCCGGCAGCAGAACTGGCAATACCAGTTCCATGAGGAAAGTTATTGATGGTGTCAACCTCGAACGAATGTTGCTTTATAAAATCGCTAAAAGGTGCAATTCTATTCAAAAAATCAAGTATTTTGGGCTCAAACGACGGTTTTGGATTCCCATCGTATTTGAATTCCAATTGGGTTTGAATTGCAGGAGTGGCAATCATGGTTGTTTCGGCGAATAAATCACTTAACGACCAACTGATACTTGCATTGGCTGGCAGTTGAACACCGCCATCTTTTTTCCCCCAATATTTGACCAAAGCAATGTTGCTTGGACAACGATATTTTACAACTTTCTGCATTTTATTGATTCATTACCAATTGATTCCAACCTACTTTTTCAAATTTTTCAAATTTAGAATTGTAAGCTTCTAGCACTATATCGTTAACTAAAATCATATCTCCACCCCACGCTCCCAACCATTTGCAAAGTCCTTGAGCAATTGGCTCAATTTCCAAAACATCGTAAGGGGTTGGCAATTCAAGAGATTGTGACAATATTTTTTGATACATTTCTAAACTTGCTTCCAAGCTGAGAACATCTTTTGCCGATTTAGTAAGATTCAGAATATGATCAATTTGCGCTGTATAAAACTCATCTTCAGCAATTTCATTGAGAGCGTCTTGAACATTTTTAATGCTTGCTCTTGAATCCATTTTTTGACCGTAAAACACAATCGTCCAATTTTTTGTAAGCTCTGGGTTTAACGACCAAAAGTTCCAATTCGAATCGGTTTCAGTTAACCAATAGACCAAAGGTTTACGACTTTTAGCAATGGCCACATCATAGCCGCTACCGCTAAATATATCGAACTGAACTTGCAATGCATCGAGATTCATATAATCAGAAAGCAATGTCACTAAAGTGCTACTGCTTCCTAACCCGTGAACGCGATTGAATTGCAAATTGGTTTCCAAACGCAAAGATTTTCCTAATTTCCAAAATGCAGGATCTGCTTTTTTGAAAATCCCGGCAAGTCTATCGAGTTCAAGATTTTCTTTTTTATCGATTTCTAAAATTTCAAAATTGGGCAGCGAAAATCTGGTTGTGAGCCAAATGTCCCCCAAATGATCTTTAGCTTCAAAAATCATAAAATCTTCTTGTTGTCCTGGTGTATCAAACTCCCAAGTGTTCAAAGTTTGTCCAATATTTGTGGGTAAGGCAATGGCATCAAATCCATTAAGCACTAAGTATTCACCCGTCAGTAAAACTTTTCCTGGAGCGTAAAAGGATTTCATTATTTAGATTTCGACAAAGATTCTACTGGAATTCCGCGAAGTTTACAGAAAACTTCAACAGCAGAACTGAAGCTCACCACTTTATCTTTAAAATAGCTTACAATTTCAATCTTTTCGGCATCGGTCGCTTCTAATTGATTTAAAATGTTCAAAAGGTGCATTTTCATGTGTCCTTTTTGAATTCCTGAAGTAATTAAAGATCTCACCGCGCTAAAATTTTGCGCCAATCCTGCAACAGCAACAATTTCCATTAAATCTGAGGCACCGGGATAACCAAGAAGTTCATGTGCGAACTTAACCATTGGATGTAAGTTGGTAATTCCACCAACTGTGCCAATTGAAATGGGCAATTCGATCCAAAAATTAAAAGTATCGCCATCAATTGCAGCGTGCGACAAACTCGTATATTTTCCATTTTTTGCGGCATAAGCATGAGCACATGCCTCAGTTGCACGAAAATCATTACCGGTTGCCATAATCACGGCATCAATTCCATTCATGATACCCTTATTGTGCGTAACAGCTCTATATGGTTCAACTGTGGCAATTCTAATGGCCCTGCAGAATTTCTCAGCAAACTCAAGATTCCCAATCCCCGAACCTTCATTAATATCGTCAATTTTACAAGAAACCTCGGCTTTAACCAAACATTCCGGTGTGAAATTACTGAGAATGCTCATCACAATGATTACATCTGGTTGAATTTTCGATTTACTCTCTTCAATCAAATTTCTCCAAGTTTTTGCAATTTCTTCAAGGCAACTATTGATAAAATTTGCACCCATACTATCGCGGGTATCAAATTTGACTTCAATTTGAAAATAACCCGGTTCAAATTCAGTTTTATCAATCAGATTCAAGTCCAAAATGCCTCCTCCACGGAGTCGCATATTCTTTGTGATGTCATTTGTATGATCGTAAAACAAATTTTTATGGCTTTCAAACAAATCAAACATCCACTCAATTTCATTTCCTTCCCATAAAAAATGAACATGCCCAACTTTAACCATACCAATGACTTCTGATTTGAAACCACCTCTATCTAGCCAAAAGTTAGCAGATTTAGAAGCGGCAGCAACGACACTACTTTCTTCTATTGCCATAGGAATGGCATACATTTTTTGGTTGATTAGAAAGTTTGGCGCGACACCAAAAGGCATGTAAAAATTACTAATTGTATTTTCAATAAATTCATCATGAAGCTTTTGAACTTCGGGCTGCCCATGCCAATAACCAGTGAGCATTTGCATGGTTTCATCTGGTTGATTGGTAAAGTTTTGAATTAACCACTCAATTTTCGCTTCCTTGCTTAATTTACTAAATCCTTTCACAGGTTGGGTTTTCATCATTTTTTTAATGTTAAATAGGTTTGCGCCATTTCAAGTCCCTGAACTTGGCTTTCTACAAAAGCGAGTAGTTCTTGTTCTCCCAAAAGGGCATATTTTAAGAACAATGAAGCATGAGCATACATTGTTTTATGAGGGATTTTTTTCAAGAAATAATATCCATCCAAAAAGTTTTTAATGCCACCTGAAACAATAATGGATTTCGATTTAAATACTTCTTCATCGGCATTTAGCCAATCACAAACCCAGTGCGCCATTTCCTCCGCAGTATGTCCTAAGTGGGTTGCACATTTCCAAGATTCAGTTCTTACGTCTGAGCGACGTAAGTTTTCCAAAACGCTAAAATTTGTCCCTCCAAAAGCACCAAAATCAACTGCTTCTAAAGGAAGTCTCATCAATTCTTTGAGGGACTTAGGACCAAATCCTTGACCAACCTCTTTCACCATAATTGGAAAATGGAATTTATCCAAAACCCTTTTTATGGTATCGATAGGAGCGTTTTTATACTGATCGCCTTCGGGTTGAAACCATTCTTGCAATGGATTGACATGGATGATAAGTCCATCAGCCTCTAACCGATCAACCAAATCTGCAATTTTCTGTTCATCATTTGTTTGAAGCAATTCTTCAATTTGAGCAATTCCAAGGTTGGCGTATAGCGGTTGATTGCCTATGAATTTGCGCACAGCAAAATCTTTTGCATTCACTGGATCTACGAGTACCGGTCGGCAAGAGCCAAGGCCCATTCCCAAACCAAATTCTCTGCAAGCAATTGCCAAGTTTTTATTGATTTCCCCTGCCAATTCCGCACCGCCTGTCATGCTGCTAATCCACAAAGGGAAGCGCAACACTTTACCAGCCAATTGCAAAGGAGGAATGCAGCCAGTGATTGGCGAAGGTGAAAATAAGGGTTCGTAATAAAAACGAGAATCTTGTTCAGCAAGCTGAGATTGAAAAGCCAACTGAATGTGGTCTAATTTTCGAGCGTGTAACGATTGGTCAGACAAAGTTTTACAAAATTAACAAAAAATAATGGCAGATTGTTTTTTTAACCCACCAATTATCTCAATTTTTCATTATTTAAGTGTCGTGTTGCATCGCGAACCGATTTCTTTTCAATATTTTCTTGAATTGCTTTGGTTAAATCGACACCGGTTTGATTGGCCAAACAAACCAGGACCCAAATGATATCTGCCATTTCATCGGCAAGATTGGCATCAGATTCATTGACTTTAAAAGATTGATCTCCATATTTCCGAGCCATGATTCTAGCAAGTTCACCAACTTCTTCAGTTAAAATTGTCATGTTGGTTAACTCTGAAAAATATTTCACACCAATGGTTTTAATCCATTGATCAACATCTGTTTGCAACTGAGATATGGTTAAATCGTTCATCGTTTAGAATTCGAAAGGAGAATTAAATGATTTGAATGTCGGCAATTTTTCATCTTTAGCGGAAAGGATTGGGGTTTCGATCTTCCAGGGTATATTTAAATCTGGCGAATTCCATAAAATTCCACCTTCAACTTCGGGATGATAATAATCGGTGCATTTATAAGTAAAAATGGTATTGTCTTGAAGCGTTAAAAATCCATGAGCAAATCCAACAGGAATGTACATCATCAAAAAATTTGATTCAGACAATTCGATTGCCACATGTTGTCCAAATGTTGGTGAATTTTTACGAATATCAACTGCAACATCGAGTACTGCACCTTGAATGACACGCACCAATTTACCTTGCGCAAAAGGTGGCGCTTGAAAATGTAAACCACGCAAAATTCCTTTTTGAGAAAGGCTTTGATTGTCTTGAATGAATTTTGTTTCAACCCCATTTTGGGCTAAAACATCTTCCCTAAAACTTTCAAAAAAATGTCCTCTGTGATCTTCGAAAACTTTAGGTTTAATTAAAAATAATCCTGGTAGTAATGATTCAATTTGCATTTTTCAAATAAAGTCTGTAAATTTACGTTATTTTAATAACGATTTAAACAAACTAAACTAATTTACTATGCAAAATCAACAAGATCGCAACAACAAATCAATATTGTATGCCATTATCGCAATTTTATTGTTGTTTAACATTGGACTTTTTTATTTATGGCAATCGGGCAATTCAAAAAGAGATGAATTAACGAATGTAAATAGTGCTCTGGGTGCAACAATTAAACAAAAGGAATCCATGATCGCTGCCGCAGATGCCATGATATCTCAATACAAATCCGACAGTGTAACAATGTCTGAAGCCAACAAATCAGTATCAAGAGAACTGGCAGCTAAAAACAATGAAATTGCACGTTTAACTTTTGAGTTACGCAAATCGGGTACAAATAGTAAAGCAATAATGGCTGAACTGCAGTTAAAACTTGCCGATATGGCAAAAAGACTTGCAGCACTTGAAACAGAGAATATTGAATTGAAAGAGAAAAATGAAAACCTAAATAAAGAAAATGCTGAGTTAAATACGCAAAACAATGTTCTTTCGAAAGAAGGTAAACGTATGAAAAATTTAGCATCCAGAATTCAAAGTAGTGAAATCAGAGTTGAAACTTTGAAGAAACAATGGATTACTCGAAAAGAAACCAATACCAATCGCGCAAAAGACGTTGAAGCATTGAGAATCAGTTTTAATTTAGCTGAAAATAAAATAGCTGAGGCCGGAGAAAGATCAATATTCGTTAAAATCACTGGACCAGAAGGAATTACTTTAAATAGTGGTGACGGTGGAATTGCTGATTTACTAGATGGTAAATCAACAAAGTATTCTTATAAAACAACTGTGGTTTACGAAAAAGATAGTAAACAAGTTCCAGCAACAGTATGGAAGCCTACAAATAAATTGACTAAAGGTAAATACACGATTGAATTATTTACAGAAGGTTATTTATTGGGATCATCTGTAATTGATTTGAAATAAACAAAATTTAAACAAAAAAAGGTGCAAAGAAATTTGCACCTTTTTTTTTGTTTATAAGGGTTTATAAAGGTTCTATTTTGGCATTATTACTATAAACTCTTAGGAGGTTTAGTGAACTCCGAGTACCAGTATTACTTTAAACATTAAACATTAAACGCTAAACTTTAAATAGGTTTAGGAGGTTTAGTGAACTCCAAGTACCAGTAAACAGGTAAATTACATTAAACGCTAAACATTAAACGCTAAACATTAAACGCTAAACATTAAACGCTAAACGCTAAACATTAAATAGTTTTATGAGGTTTAGTGAACTCCGAGTACCAATAAACAGATAATCCAGAATAAATAAGAAGGGCGAAAAAAAACTACCTTTTCGCCCCAATAACAACTATGAAACAATAACTACTTACTTTTTCTTTTCCGGCACATCTAACTGATTATCTTTGATACGCTTTTTTGCTTCCGCCAATAGGGCTTTATCTGCGAAGCTTTCAATGATTGTATTCCATGTAACTTTTGCATTGAACATATCATTCTCTTTGGCAAAGGCATCTCCGAGTAATAATAAGGATTTACCAACCCATAAATCATACCCATTAAATAAATCAAGCACTGAATAACATCCATTTTTACAAGCTTCAATGCTATCAATCATCAAATAAAGTTCAGATTCTAGGTACTTTGCCTCTGCCGCAAAACGATTGGTATTTGCATCATAAATGGCTTTTAATGATGCAAACGCCTTTGGTCTGTCGCCACTTGCAATATCCGCTTTCGCCAAGATCATTTTCGACTCAAATTTCATGTCTTCGTCTGATGAATTATCATCCATAACTTTGGTTGCTACGGCTTTAAGTCCCTCAGAATTATTAGACTTTGAATAGCAATACATCAAAGACTTCCATGCTCTGCGTTGAATGTCTTTTGATTTGGTAATTTGTTCAAGAATTTCCACATATGGTAAAATTTCATCACAAGTGGCATTGTTGCCATAAATTCTGAGCACCGACAAAGTAGCATCCTCTTTGAATTCACCAGAATTTGCTTTTGCCACAAATTGGTATGATTCAATTGCTTTTTGGGGTTGCTTCAATGATTCATGTGTTAAGGCTTTATAATAGTGGGCAGAAATTACAAAATTTCCATTTTGCATTTCTTGCAAATAGCTATCAAAGCTTTTTACAGCAACCTCAAAATCAGAGCGTTCATAGGCATTCATAGCGGTTTCGTACATTAAGCTATCTTCTTCCATTTTAGACAACCCACCTCTAGTAGCCGCCCATTTTACATAATCTTTTGCCCTTCCGGCATCTGTGTATATGGTTTTCACCATTTCCGCAGCCGATTTTGCTTCATTTGTACCTTGGAAATTATCGTACAATTGGGTATATGCGTTAATCGATAAATCTATTTTCTTTTCGTTGAAGTAAATTTTTCCCAAAGTTGAGTAAGCTTTAGCAGTTAATTGGCTGCCAGGGAATTCACGCAAGATTTTTTGATAATACTCTTCGGCATCTTTAAACCGTTTCATTTGCATATATTCTGAAGCAATGTCGTTATATGCGTCTATTGTAAACCTAGATTTAGAATAGTTTTTATTCAATCGTTTGAGGGCACCAATTTTCTCATCTGACTTCTCCAGCAAACCATAAATGATACCACTTTGGTATAATGCATAATCGGCATCAGCACCATTTTTACCAGACACATACGCATATGCTTTGACTGAATTTTCCAGTTGTCGGGTCATTATATAACAATCACCCAATCTAAGATAGGCATCATGAACCAACCGTTCATCGTAGCGTAATCCAGTTACTTTTGTTGTAAATTCATTGAAATAAATCGCTGCATCACCATAAGATTTTTTAAGAAACTGAAGATACCCTAAACCGTAATAAGCATAAGGGAAGACGTCAATTTTATTTGAGTTTGGCATATCTAAAAACGACTTATAGGCAACTTGAGCTTGATCAGATTTGCCTTGTTGCATATAGGCTTCTGCCAGCCAATAAGTGGCTTCTGCTGCATATTGTTTATTTACAGTTTTCTTGTTGCATTTTTCAAACAATTGAATGGCAGCATCGAAATTTCTGCTTTTGAAGAGTTCCATTCCCCTAGCCAACGTAACCTTTTGATAAATTTCTTCAGTTTGAGCATCTAAGTCTTCAATACCTTCTAAAATTGCAACAGCCTCCCTGTATTTATCTGTATTCAATAGCAAACGGGCCTTTAATTTAGCGGCTTCTTTTGCATTTGCTGTTTTAGGAAATAATTTTATATATTTATCTAAAAGGGTTGTACTATTTGATTCGCCTAATTGAACTGCTAATTTTGCTTGTGTAAACAAAGCAACTTCCGCAATTTCCTCATTAAATCCAGTTCTCCAAACCTCAGAATAGGCATTCATTGCTTCTCTCATGTTTTTGAGCTTCAACAGAGAATTCCCCAATTCAAAGCTTGCAATCTGAGCTAAACTATCGTTGTTTTTAGCAATCAGTCGGAACCAACTTAAACTTGAGTTATAGTCATTCGATTTTGCAAAAGCATAGCCAACTTCAAATTGCTCTTCTGCAATCATTTTATCAGCTTTCATTTGCGATTTCTCAAATGCTAAAGAGGCTTGTTCATAGTTTTTCTTTCTGAAAAAGCATTTTCCTTTTAGCCATTCAATTTCCTTTACGGAAATTTTAGAACTCGGTTGAATTTGATTCAGTTCTGAAATTGCTTCATCGTATTTCGAAAGTTGATAATACACCTGTGCAATATAAAATCGAACTTTTTCTAACTTTTTATCTTTAATAGATTGAAATGCAATCAATGCACTTTCATAATCTTTCTCAATTAAGCAAGCATAACCATAGTAATATTTCGATAAACTTTGGAGCTGACCACCGTTTTTTGTCACTGGCTCCAATGTTTCCTTTGCCTCTTTGTATTTTTTTGTAAAAACAAGGCAAAATCCTTTTCTAAATAAAAATTGATCTCTCAATTCCAAAGAAACACCACCTAGATCTACATTTCTAAAATAGCTTAAAGCCGGAGAATACTTTTCTTTCTTATAAAAATAATCGCCCAATGCTAAATTCGCCAATGGTCGTTTTACCGAATTGGGATTTTGATCTAAATAACTTTCAACCGTTGCAACGGCATCTTCGTGCTCAGCCTTCAATTTACTCATTGAATAATAAAATGAAGCATCAGTATTGACCGAGGTTGAACTTACCGACCTAAAATATTGATCAAATTGAGAAATAGCGGCATTGAAACGGCCTTCCTCGTACAATTCTACCCCACGGTCAAAATATATTTGCGGGTATTGATAAACTCCATGTTGCTGTGCGCTTAACCTGAAAGAAATGACAAATAAAATGAAAAACAGAGATTTTCTCATACTTTCAAATGTACGAACCTCTGCATGACTCGAGCGAAGCACTTCTTAACACTTCACGTGAGTGAATGAATAAATGTACAGATTCGAAATTTACGAGTCTTAAAAACAAAAATTACGGCATCAATTTTAGCATTTTTGCCAACTTTAAGGCATTGGAAGAATTGTCGAATAAATCAATCAACACACGCTTTCTATCTGCTTGATGTTCAATTGAAAAATCTCTTTTAAAACACTGGTTTATTTCAGAAACAATGCCTTCCGCAGAATCGCTAATTGCGCAAAGTTCTTCTAATTGAGTTTGGTCTACCATTGCATAATTTGCAACCACAAATCTTCCCCGGTATAGCGAATTTAACAACTTTAATTTAATACCCGTTGATTGAAATGTAATCATAGCATTCACATGAGCCGATTCAATAAGCTCCAATATTTCAGAAGTTGAAATATTGGCTTTCAATGAAATATGATTGTATTTAGAAACTGCTTTAATGAGCTTTGCCGATGGATTGCTTCCAGAAATAATACACGGAAAATTTAATTTAGGAAAAACTTCTTCTGCTAAAAATAGCGCTGCACGATTGTTCTCAGGAACAGATAAGTTTCCATGGTACAAAACAAAATCACCGGAACCAATTCTACAAACGACATCATTATTTGAATGAAATGCCGGAATGTATTGGGTCTTCCCATACGTTGCATTGAAATATTTAGTTTCAGAGGGAGAAATTCCAGCAATTCCATCCGCATGCTGCAACACATGTTCATATTCTTTAAGTTTCTTAGCCTCAATTTTGAAAAAAATCTTTTTCAGCCAGTGATCCTCCGCTTCATTTAAAGCCGCATAATAATGATGCTCTACATTGTGTGCTCTAACCACTCGAATGCGATGTTGCAACTTCGGGTGATTCATGTAATATGTTGTATGAAGTCCCTCAAATAAAATAGGCGCATTATCAGTTAATAAATTTTGAAACAATTCCTTATTTTTTCGGGTTTTTACAATGTAAGGTAGCTTTCCAATTAAAGGATTTTTGTTTCGCTTTCGGCTATAATAAATTGTTTTATATGTAACCTCATTCAATTCAGGAGCTGCAGTTTTCCCATCATACAAAAATACATGAAGGGTAACATTAATCCCGAATTTTTGCAGTTCAACCAATTTAAAATACATGTCGGTAGAACCACCATAATTTGGAGGAAAGGGCATATCGAAAGCAATCACATGTAAATGATTTACATTTTTATCTTTCATGGTGAGGGTAAAGTTTTAAAAGTTGTTTTGATTCTTCCTGCCAATTCCATTTTATTTTAGCCAATTTACATTGAGTTTTTATTTTCAAATAAATATTTTCGTCTTGATATAGTGTATCCAATTGTGCTCTTACAGATTCAATCGTATAATCTGAAATCAACCCCACTTGATATTCCGACAGTAATTTCGAATATTCAGGGAAATCATTTATCACAGAAGGCAACTCACATCCCACATAGTCGAAAAACTTATTATTCAATGAATAATAATAACTTAGGCCCATATTTTGACTCACATTATAACCAATAAAAGCACGTTTTGTGATTGAAGGTAATTCAGCAGGAATTACAAATCCTAAAAAATGAACTTGATTGTTCAACCCTAAGCTGCATACTTTTTCTCTCAGAAGCGAACTTAAATCGCCTTCCCCCACAAGCACCAATTGATAATTTGTATTGACCAATGCATCTAATAAAAGTTCAATGCCACGACACTCATTCAGCGCTCCTTGGTAGAGAATAAATTTACCTTCGGGGAGTTGATCTAATTTGGGTGAATTGATTTCAATTGCATCGGCAAATAAGTTTGGCATATTTCTCACCAAAAAAACAGGCTTTTGATATTTTTCTTCAAACCAATTTGCAATTGCACTGCTCACAGTATACACTTTATTGGAATATTGAAAGACAATTTTCTCAACCCTCAGCCAAAACTTTTGAACTAATTTTCGATTGATGACTTCTGGAACATATGGAAACAATTCATGGGCATCGTAATAATGTTGTTTGCCTTTTATTCTTGCAGCCAAAAGTGTTGGAATACACGTATCTAAATCAATTCCACAATAAATATCAGCGGTTTTAAATAATAGGTAAAACAGCAATTTCAAATTGTATTCGATGTAAAATAATTTACCTGATTTGAAAATGCAGGGGATTCGATGTTGCTTGAATGGCTTAATTTTTAAATCTTGAGATGATTTCATTTTACGACCAACCAACAACACATTATACCCGTTCTCCGACAAGGTTGTGCAAATTCTGATCATTCGTTGATCGTAATTTAAATCGTTGGTAACAGTAAAAATGATTTTCAAGTGCTCAAAATTAATTCATTATTTTCCGTTTTTTGAACTTTTTCGTGATCTAATAAATTATTCAAAACATGAAGATATTCTTTCTGAAATTCAAAGGGAATGTTCAGCACAAATGAATCGAATAAAATGGGTGATTTTAATCGTTGAAATATATCTACTTCAATTTCTATTTCGGTAGGCTTTATGTTAAATTTTTTACAATTATCACATTTACCACAGGGAATACTTTGCTGATTCGTAAAATGTTTGATCCAAAACGCAGATCTACATTCTATGCTCCCTGAGTAAAGTTCCATCTTTTGCACCGACTGTAATCTCCTAGCTTTCAACTCTTGAATGATATTCATATTTAATGAGGGATACATACTTCGCGGTTCAATGAGTGTGATTAATGGGGCATCGGTCCTTTGAACATAATCAATCAGCCGAGATTTTTGAAGATGCATTAACCATTGAATCACTTGGTTTTCGGTGGCACGTACCCTTTTCGCCAATTGTATTTCATGAATAACGGCATGTGCGTCGAATATCCCTCCGAAAGACCTTAATAAAACATCAATAATGGGCTCATAAATTTCATATCGCAGTTTAAAATCATAAACTGTTTGAAAATCAGTGATAAATTTTACCCTTGAAGGACTTTTAATACCTTCATTTAAAAGCCATTGTCCCATAGATTCCAAAGATTTTGCAGCAAAATAAAGTTCAAACATAGGGAGTTTATAATAGTCACTAATTGCCTGAAAATCAACAGGGAAAGACATTTGCTCTCCATAACCAGGTGCGATACCCAGCTGATTCATTATTGCATGGTAACCGCGTAGGCATGATTTTTCATCGGGATGTTGATTTTCAACATGTTTAAAAAGTTGTTTCCAATCACTTTTTTGATGGAGTAAAATACAATAACTCGTTTGTCCATCTCTTCCAGCCCTACCCGCCTCTTGGTAATAATCTTCAGGCGTTGCAGATGGCATTAAATGATACACATAACGAACATCTGGTTTATCAACGCCCATTCCAAATGCATTGGTACAAACCATTACGCGAACTTTATTTTGAATCCAATCTTGTTGCCTGCGAGATCTTGTATCAGAATCCAAACCCCCGTGATAAAAATGTGCTGAAACATTGTTTTTATCTAAAAATCTAGCTATTTCCTGAACTTCTTTTCGCGTATTTGAAAAAACGATGCTGCAACCTTCTGTTTTTTTGAGGGAATTGAGTAATATTCCGCTTTTATTTTCGGTATCAATGGCATAAAAAACGAGATTATTTCGTTCAAATGAACCTTGATGTATTTTAACTTGATTAAGTTCGAGACCTGAAATAATTTCCTCCTGAATCCATTCGGGTGCACTCGCGGTAAATGCACAAACTGGAACTTTGGGCAACAATTGGCGTACCGAAGCAATTCTTAAAAATGAGGGACGAAAATCTTTTCCCCACATAGAAACACAGTGAGCTTCATCAACAACGAGCAATTTAATGGGCAAATTCAGCAAATATCCCTCAAAATTAGACGAGGTAAGTCGCTCAGGAGAAACATACAACATTTGATAATGACCTTGAAGGGCATTCTCTAAGATTTGTTTGATTTCTGTCCATGCCAATCCACTATGGATGTATGTTGCCGTAATTCCTTTGCTTTTAAGTCCATCAACTTGGTCTTTCATCAAAGCAATCAAAGGCGATACAACAAGGGTCAATCCACCAAGAATTAAAGCCGGAACTTGAAAGCAAATACTCTTACCACCGCCGGTAGGCAGAAGTGCGAGCACATCATTTTGATTTAAAATTGACTGAACAATTTCAAGCTGCCCTGGCCTGAACGCCTTGTAATTCCAATATTTTAAAAGCGTTTCTTCAGGCGTTAAGTTCATGGTTAAATTTGGGTTTTCAATCTGTCGATGTTAGACTGCATAGACCTAAAAAATTGATTTCTAACACGTTCAGATATTTGACTCACCATGTCGCTTTTAGACATCAGGTTATTCAGCCAACCATCCACTTGAATGTTAAATGCGTCATTTTTTGTTTGGATAAAATTAAAAGAATTATATCCGAGATAGGTCGCAGTTTTATTAACAGACTTCAAAAAAACGCAATTATTTCCAATCATCAAATCGCAAGAGTATAAAGTATAGCTCATTTTTGAAAATTCTTTTGTAATTGGGTTGTATTTCAATCCATTTTCAGCTTGTTTTTTAACCATTTCAATCAATCCTTCAAGTTCCTGAAGAATATTCAAAATAGTCTGACGTTCTTTAAAATAGCCAGCGGCCCAGTAAAATTGAATTTGCTTGATGGTGCTTTTTAGGGTGTCTTCATGCCAAATTTCGATTGATGGTATATTCAAAAAAGATTCTCTCACTTTTGCTATTTCAGATATCCATGTTGCGGGCAATATCACATCTTCAACGCTCAATCCTTGAAATTGATTTACATTGAGGATTGATTTATTCCAATAAACCATTTTAAAACGGGCCAATTCAGGAAAAAAGAAATGATAGAATACGGGTAAATCTTCAGCTGCATAGGTAACACTTGCTTCAGGCGAATGACTAATCCATGATAGATCTTCATGAAGAACTCTCAGATATTCGGCAAACATATTGGCTTCCGTATTGAGTGAATTTGCTCTGAATGAAACTAAATTAGATTCGTTTGTAAGCAAATGTGTGATAGAAATATTGAATTGAGCTGAAATACTCATTGTTTCTTCTAATGAGAAATCGGTTTCGCATCTCAATCTTCTGTATACACTATCTAAACTCATTGACATTCGACTACTTAACTCTTCCGCTAAATTTAGATGGGATGGAATTGAATTTTTCAACAATTCAACAAATGCCAATTGAAATTTTCTCTCTGTCATATTTATTTTTTGGGTTTTTCCGTAATCATTACAATTCGTTTTAAGGCTATTCCGTAAAATATTCGTATCAACTCCTAAAATTTACGAGACTACCATATAAAACAGTCTAAAAACTATAACTTACACAATACAAATGTATTTTTTCGACTATTACAAATAAATTAATATTTGTATTTAGAGAAATTAAAGTTCAAATTTGCATCACAAATATGTTAAATCAATTATGAAAAAAATATTCCTAAATTCAATTTTCCTATTCTCGTTTATGTTTATGGGAGCTACTGTGTCAAACGCTCAAGAAAGCGTGAAACCAAGTATTGCAGTCATCGATTTTGATTCAAGAGCGCACGCAATGAATCAGCAACAAGTGATTCAATTCATATCAAATGAACTTATTAGAGTTGGTCAGTATGAAGTAATGGACAAATACGACTTAGAATATCTTGCGAAAAAAGATACAATTAAATTATCGGGTTGCTTTGCAAAAGCATGTTTACAGGAAGTTGGTAAAAAATTAAAAGTTAAAAAACTGATCACTGGATCGATTGCTGAACTTGGTACAAGTTTAGCTGTAACTTTTAGAGTCTTAGACGTTGAAAAGGGTGTTTTTGAAAAAATGAGCACCCGCGAATTTTTATTAATTCAGGGGAACGAATTTCCTATGCTGCGCATTGTTTTGAATGAAATGTTTGGATTGCCAAACGACCAAGACGTTGTGAATAAATTGACCAAAAAATCAGAATTAGACAATTCCATTAACAATCCTTATGAATTGCGTTTGCAAAATGACGGTCCGAGAATGGGGCTGGTGTTTTTAACTGGTTACGGGGCAAATGTATTAACAAATCCTGAAGTTAAAGGCGGATATGCTGGTGGTTATGGAAATGTTGCAACGATGTTCCAATTTGGGTATCAGTTTGAAAAGCAATATTTGAACGAAGGCAATTTTCAGGCATTATTTGAGTTTGTACCGATGATTACCGGATTAGATCAAGGAAGATTTATTCCAAGTATTAACTTTTTAAATGGTATTCGCAATAACATGAATGGTTGGGAATTTGCTTTTGGTCCAAACTTTAGTTTAAGCAAATACGCTACGGGATACGACGATGGGAAAGGAAATTTCATCATTGAACCTACCACGGGTAAGAGCTTGGTAGATGAAGCAAAAGCAAACAATAAAACTGTTATTGAATTACCTGATTCGAGAGGAAGCACTCAAATTTCAACAGGATTTTTATTTGCTTTAGGTAAAACTTTCCGTTCAGGAAAATTGAATTTACCGGTTAACTTATTTTTCATTCCGAGCACAACAGGATTGCGTTATGGAATCTCTGTAGGTTGGAATGGTAAAGCAAGAGAAGTATTGAGAGACTAATTGTTCCTGGTATATAAATGAAAAGAAGACCGGTTTTTACTGGTCTTTTTTTTATGCCAAATCACCATCTTTTAACACAATTTGACGGTCGGCCATTTGGGCTAATTCTGGATTGTGTGTAACGATGATAAACGTTAATCCGAAATCATCGCGCATTTTAAAAAACAATTCATGAATAAATTTGGCGTTTTTTGAATCTAAATTCCCACTTGGTTCATCAGCTAAAATCACTTTTGGATTCATAATTAAAGCCCTTGCAATTGCAACGCGCTGTTGCTCACCGCCCGACAATTGAGAAGGTTTATGGGTTAATCGATCACCTAAACCCAAATATGTTAAAATTTCTGTTGCTGCTTTTTTAGATTCTGACATTGATTTATTGGCAATAAGCATGGGTACAATTACATTTTCAATGGCCGAAAACTCCGGCACAAGCTGATGAAATTGAAATACAAATCCGATGTTTTTATTCCTAAAATCTGCCAATTCATTGCCCTTGAGAATTGAAATATTTAATTGTTTAAAAAACACTTCTCCACTTGTAGGTTTGTCTAAAGTACCTAAAATTTGCAACAATGTACTCTTCCCTGCACCACTTTCACCGGTAATGCATACAATTTCTTTTTCATTGATTTCTAAATCAATTCCTTTAAGAACACTTAGTTCGTTGTAACTTTTTTGAAGATTTTTACAAGAAATCACTTTGTTTAAAATATTTTTGATGTAATGGGCTCAAAGTTAGTTATTTTTGCAGCTGAAATAGCAAATCATCCGTAAAAGATCTTATGAACATTCATGAATATCAAGCAAAAGAAATCTTAAAAAAATATGGCGTTGCCGTACAAAATGGATTTGTTGCAGAATCTCCAGAGCAAGCAAAAGAAGCTGCTGAGCGTGTAAAAACTGAATTCGACAGTGGTTGGTGTGTTGTAAAAGCACAAATCCATGCTGGAGGAAGAGGTAAAGGCAAAATCCAAGGCTCTGAGCAACGTGGAGTACAAGTGGCGAAATCAGCTGATCAAGCAGCTGAAATTGCGGCAAATATGTTAGGTGGCACTTTGGTGACAATCCAAACTGGTGCTGCAGGCAAAGTTGTAAGTAAAGTATTGGTTGCTCAAGACGTATTTTATCCAGGACCAAACGAACCAAAAGAATACTACATGAGTGTACTTCTGGACCGTCAGAAAAAACAAAATGTAATTATTTACACCACTGAAGGCGGAATGGATATTGAAGAGGTTGCAGAAAATCACCCAGAAAAAATCCACAGAGAGTGGGTTAACCCTGGTACTGGTTTACAGCCTTTCCAAGCGCGTAAAATTGCCTTTAACCTAGGACTTGAAGGAAAAGCATTCAAAGAAATGGTTGCATTCGTTAGCGCATTGTATAGAGCTTATGATGAAACTGATTCTGCGATGTTTGAAATCAATCCTGTTTTGAAAACTTCTGACGATAAAATTATTGCAGTTGATGCTAAAGTAAATTTAGATGACAACGCACTTTACCGCCATAAGGACTTCTTAGAATTGCGCGATTTAGCGGAAGAAGATCCTACTGAAGTTGAAGCGGGTAAATACAACCTTAACTATGTAAAACTCGATGGTAACGTTGGCTGTATGGTGAACGGAGCTGGTTTGGCTATGGCAACAATGGATATTATCAAATTAAGTGGTGGTGAACCTGCGAACTTCCTAGATGTTGGAGGTACTGCTAACGCTGAAACTGTTGAAGCTGGCTTTAGAATTATCATGAGCGATCCTAACGTAAAAGCAATTTTAATCAATATCTTTGGTGGTATTGTGCGTTGCGATAGAGTTGCAAATGGTGTTGTGGAAGCTTACCGTAAAATTGGCGATGTTCAAATCCCTATCATTGTTCGTTTACAAGGTACAAATGCTGAAGAAGCAAAAAGAATTATCGACGAGAGTGGTTTAAAAGTATATTCTGCAATTGCGCTTCAAGAAGCTGCTGAAATTGTTGAAAAAGTACTTAATGGCAACTTAAGCGCTTAAATAAATTTATAACAAACACGAAAAACCGCCCAATGGGCGGTTTTTTTTTTGCAATTCACATTTGTGGAAAGCCTCTTTGCATTTTTTTAATTTTAATATATCAACTTTGTATCACTCATTTTAGAATGCTGCATTCAATACTTTTTTCTGCACTCTCAACCATTGTGCCTCCTACATTGCCAAATAATCAGAATTTGTCAATCCAAAAGGATAGCACTTTCAAACGTACATGGTTTTATGGAGCTGATTTTAAATTGAATTTCTCATTGGCAAACTCATCGCCCAACTGGACAAGTGGTGCATCGAATAACGTTACAATTACCGGAATGATTAACGCTTTTGCAAACCTTAAAAAAGATAAAATGAGCTGGGATAATTCTCTAAAATTAAATTTAGGCGTGATTGCAAACCAACAAAGCGATATTTTCGGATCCGGGTTTTGGAGTACACGCAAAAATATTGACAACTTTTTCCTAGATAGTAAATTTGGTCATGAATTCCCAGAATATCCATCTTTATCTATTTATGGCGGATTGAATTTTCAAACTCAAATTCTACCTGGTTTTGTTTATCGTAAAGACCCCATTGGGAGAGAAGTCAAAACATTAACTACGAGCTTTTTAAGCCAAGGACAAGCGCAAGTGGCGATTGGTACGGAGAATAAATTTGGACAAGATTATTATGTGCGTTTAGGATATGTTACCTTAAAACAAACTTATTTAATTAATCAACAGCTTTACGAAACCCGTCAAGAAGATGTCATTGCAAGGGTACAAAAAGGGAAATACGTTGACAATGAATTTGGAATGCAGGTTCAAATGGGGGCAACAAAATATTTAGATTTAAACAAAGTAATTTTGGCTAAATTTAACTATTTGGGATTCTTGCCTTATCAATCTTCGAGACCCCTATTAGATAGTCGTATAGATTTAAGTATCGTGGCTAAAATTACCAAACATTTCAACTTCAACTATACGTTAATTGCGATTTTCGATAAAGATTTAGTGAAACCAGGTGCTTCTGCTTGGCAGAATAGCTGGGTATTTGGAGTTGGATATATGTACCGAATTTAATTCTAGAACTAGTGCTCGCTGGTTGTGTGGAATTCAATATCCGGATATTTATCAATAGCAGTTCTCAAAATAAATGCAGTTTCAGCTAAAAACACAGGTCGTCCATCTTTATCAAACGCAATATTTTGTTGACGGTATTTCATAAAATCTTTCAATTCCGATTCTGAACCCGTCATCCAACAAGCTTTATGAATAACCCTTGGTTCGAACCTACATTTCGCATTGTATTCATGCTCCAAACGGTATTGTAAAACCTCAAATTGAAGTTCACCAACGGTACCAACGAATTTACGACTACCAGGTTCTTGAACAAACAAGCTCGCCAAACCTTCATCGGTTAATTGCTGAATTCCTTTCTCTAGTTGCTTACTTTTCATTGGGTCTAGATTGATTAATTCTTTAAAAATCTCTGGTGAAAAACTAGGAATTCCTTTATACGTAAAGTTTTCTCCTTCGGTAAGCGTATCTCCAATTTTAAAGTTACCAGTATCGTATAAACCAACCACATCGCCAGGGTAAGCATCGTTCATCACTTCTTTAGACTGTGCTAAAAACAAATATGGATTTGCAAACTTGAATTGCTTTTCAAGTCGAACATGCTTATAATTTTTATTTCTCTCGAACTTACCAGAGCAAACGCGTAAAAAGGCAATTCTATCTCTGTGTTTCGGGTCTAAATTGGCGTGAATTTTGAAAATAAAACCTGAAAATTTATTCTCATTTGGCGCAACTTCTCTGAGGGACGTTGGCCTTGGAAGCGGATTTGGGGCAATGTCTACAAACGTATCTAGCAACTCTTGAATACCGAAGTTATTTAAGGCAGAACCAAAAAACACCGGCGCTATTTGAGCATCCAAGTAGTATTCCATATCTAAATCGCCATAGACGCCTTCAATGAGCTCTACATCTTCTCTGAGTTTAGATACATCTTTAGCAGTGAGCAATTCATCTAATTTCGAATCGTTTACACCTGCAATCTCAATTAAATCATCGGATTTTTTGGTTTTGCTACTTTCAAATAAATTCAGAGTTTTATTATGCAACAAATAAACCCCTTTAAAATCTCGACCACCATTAATTGGCCAACTCAATGGATGCACACCAATGTTCAATTTCTCTTCCAATTCATCCAATAAATCGAAAGGATCTTTACCATCGCGATCCATTTTATTGATAAATACAATCACAGGCGTTTTGCGCATTCTACAAACCTCCATCAGGCGCTCAGTTTGCTCTTCTACCCCTTTAACACAATCAATGACAAGAATTACACTATCTACCGCTGTAAGCGTCCTGTAGGTATCTTCAGCGAAATCTTTGTGCCCAGGCGTATCGAGAATGTTCACCCATTTTTCTTTGTAGGGAAATGTCATTACAGAAGTTGCCACCGAAATACCTCTTTGCTTTTCAATTTCCATAAAATCTGAAGCCGCAGTTTTCGTAATTTTATTTGACTTTACGGCACCAGCTGTTTGAATTTGTCCTCCAAATAATAAAAACTTCTCTGTTAAAGTCGTTTTCCCTGCATCTGGATGTGAAATGATAGCAAATGTTTTTCTCTTGGCAATTTCCGATTCGTACATAAGGAATGCAAAGGTAATAAAATGGGTTTAGATAAGGTAAGATTTGTTTAGGCTATAGAATTTGCAAATTGAAGTTTCATTAAATTGTATTCATTACCTTCGCAGTATGTCTAAGGTTCAAATCGTTGAAGCAACTATAGCCGACATCCCTCAAATTTTAGAAATTGTAAATCATAATATTGTTCATGAAACATGCATTTATGACATCGAAAAACGCACTTTAGAGGCACAATTATTGTGGTTTGAAAACCAATTGAATCAAAACTATCCTGTGATTGTGGCAAAAGATGGCGACAAAATTTTGGGCTATGCGAGTTATGCCCAATACCGACCTAAGGTTGGTTATCGATTTTCTATGGAGCATTCAATTTACATTCATCCTGAATTTCAAAAACAAGGAATTGGCAAAGTATTACTCACTGAACTAATCGATTTAGCAACCAAAAACAATGTTCATGTTCTCATTGGAGGCATTGATGCGAGCAACCAAAACAGCATCGAATTTCACAAACAATTTGGATTTGAAATTGTAGGAAGAATGAACGAAGTAGGTTATAAATTTGACCGCTGGCTCGATTTGGTTTGGATGCAAAAAACAATTTAACGTTTAATGTCCATTTTCTGAATTGAATTTTTTCACCAAAGGATTCATCACTTTAACCCACAAAGGGTAAATTAAACTCAAAACCATCATTCCAGGATACCCTGTTGGCATTTGTGGAGCATTTTCAATACTCCTTAGTTCTTGGTATTTCTTGGTCGATTTGGCATGATGGTCGGAATGCCGCGACAATTCAAACAACAACAATCTACCGATAATGTGATTGGAATTCCATGAATGTTTTTCCGTTACAATTTCATACATACCCGTTTCCGTTTTTCTTCTTACCAATCCATAATGTTCAATGTAATTTATGGTTTCTAATAGAATGGCACCAATAAAAGCAGAGAGCCACATCAATATTGCTACCTCAAGTCCCTCAAAATAATAAATCCCCCCTAAAAACAACAACTGAAATCCCTGAAATTGCAACATTTGATTTGAGGGATGAAATTTAGGCAACTTCAATCGTTTTAACCTTTCGAACTCTAAATTCCACGCCGAAATCCATACAAAAAACATAGACCTGAACCAAAACGAATAAATGGGTTCGTTGTAGCGCCCGGAGGAAGGATCTTCAGGAGTTCCAACATATTTATGATGGCCTCGATTATGTTCTATAAAAAACTGCATATAACAAGAGGTTAAAAGCAGCAATTTCGCTAAAAACTGATCTAGCCAATTTTGCCTATGACCAAGTTCATGGGCAACATTAATTCCGTACGTGCCACACATGATTCCCATAGCAAAAGCTTTTCCAAATAACTCTAAGTAAGAATGATTGATTGATGCATGTGCATCGGTAATATACCAATAAACAAAAAACAAATGAATGGGCACCACCGCATAAATGACCAAATCATACATTTTATGATTCACTGCATTCTGAGACAAATCGTCTTTCCCAAATTTGCCACCATGATTTAAAATTAGTTCGAGAATTGGAATGATACCAAATACAAAAAACGCTGCAAACCATGTCATAATTCCTTGCGATTGAAACGAAACTGCCACAGAAGCGGCTGGCAATAATGAAATGATATAGCGAAAAGGTATAAAATTCATAGCGAATTACAATAATAGCAAATAAGATAAATAACTATTGTTTTTTTATTATTATTCTTAAAAAAGATTGAGTTATGATATAAATTCACGAAATTTGCGCAATTTTTAATTTGAACATGTCTTCACTGCGCAACATTGCAATCATTGCACACGTTGACCACGGTAAAACTACTTTGGTTGACAAAATGCTTCACCAAGCCCAACTTTTTCGTGAGAATCAAGAAGTTGGAGAATTAATTCTCGACAGTAACGATTTAGAGCGTGAGCGTGGTATTACCATTCTTGCTAAAAACGTGAGTGTTATTTGGAAAGATACAAAAATCAACATCATTGACACTCCTGGTCACGCCGATTTTGGTGGTGAGGTTGAGCGTGTGTTAAACATGTGTGATGGTGTATTGCTCCTAGTTGATGCATTTGAAGGCCCAATGCCTCAAACCCGATTTGTTTTGCAAAAAGCACTTGCTCTTGGTAAAAAACCGATTGTTGTAATTAACAAAGTAGACAAACCAAACTGTGATCCTGACAAAACCCATGACGATATTTTCGATTTGTTTTTCAATTTAGAAGCAAACGAAGATCAATTGGATTTTACAACCGTTTTCGGGTCAGGTAAAAATGGTTGGTTTGGACCAGATTTTAGAACCCCAACGGAAGATTTATCTTTCTTGATGGATACAATTATTGATGTAATTCCTGCTCCTATCGTTGAAGAAGGAACAGTTCAATTACAAATTACAAGTTTAGATTTCAGTAGTTATACCGGTCGTATTGCCGTTGGTAGATTGAAACGCGGACATTTAAAAGAAAACATGCCTATTACTTTGGTAAAAAGAGATGGAAAACTTGAGCGTCAACGTGTTAAAGAACTTTATACCTTTAGCGGGCTTGGTAAATTAAAAACTGCAGAAGTTTTTTCGGGAGACATTTGCGCAATTACAGGAATTGAAAACTTTGAAATTGGCGATACTATTGCCGATTTTGAAAACCCAGAAGCATTGCCAACAATGAAAATTGATGAGCCAACAATGAGTATGTTGTTTGCCATTAACAACTCTCCTTTCTTTGGTAAAGAAGGAAAGCATGTTACTTCGCAAAAAATTCGTGAGCGTTTATACAAAGAAACTGAGAAAAACTTGGCATTGAGAGTAGAAGACACGAACAGTGCAGACCAATTCTTAGTTTTTGGAAGGGGTATTCTTCACTTAGGCGTTCTGGTTGAAACAATGCGTAGAGAAGGTTACGAGTTACAAGTAGGTCAACCACGTGTTATTTTGAAAGAAATTGATGGCAAAAA
This sequence comes from Chitinophaga pinensis, assembly GCA_945865625.1. Lineage (GTDB taxonomy): Bacteria > Bacteroidota > Bacteroidia > NS11-12g > UBA955 > VMCP01. The sequence goes on along the minus strand of CAMBFD010000001.1, from coordinate 41,626 downwards.
ACATGAACCAATTGAAATTTTAACTGTTGACGTACCTGAACACCACAGTGGCAAAGTGATTGAATATGTGAGCCAACGCAAAGGCGAAATGTTGAGTATGGTGCCTAAAGGTGATATGGTAAGATTAGAGTTTGAAATTCCTTCAAGAGGTTTGATGGGATTAAGAAACAACTTACTTACAGCCACTCAAGGTGAGGCCATTATGGCGCATCGCTTTAAAGCATTTGAACCTTGGAAAGGAACTATGCCAACCCGTATCAATGGAGTTATGATTTCTAAAGAAAAAGGATTTTCGACTGGGTATAGTATGGATAAATTAAAAGACCGCGGAAATTACTTCATTCATCCTGGTGCTGATATTTACACTGGCCAAATTGTTGGTGAACACATTAAACCAGGTGATTTGGTTTTGAATTTGTGCACAGCAAAACAAATGACAAACTTCCGTGCTGCGGGAAAAGACGACAATACAGTTTTGGCGCCACCTAAAGAATTCAATTTAGAAGAGGCAATGGAATACATTCAAGAGGATGAATATGTAGAAGTAACACCTGAGAATATTCGTTTGAGAAAAATCATCCTTGACGAAAACGAACGTAAACGTGCGGGCAGTAAAGCCTTACTTGGATAAAAATAACTTATATTCGCAAAAACATAAATAACCATGAAATTTGATATAGCTGTCATCGGAAGTGGACCTGGTGGTTACGTAGCTGCCATCCGCGCTTCTCAGTTAGGCAAAAAAGTTGCCATCATCGAAAAAGCCGACTTGGGCGGTGTTTGTTTAAACTGGGGTTGTATTCCAACCAAAGCACTTATAAAAAGTGCCCAAGTTTTTGATTATATCAACCACGCAGCTGATTATGGAATTACCGTTGGTGATTTCAAATCTGACTTCGATGGCATGATCAAACGTAGCCGAGGTGTTGCTGATGGAATGAGTAAAGGAATTGCCTTCTTGATGAAAAAGAATAAAATTGAAGTCATCAAAGGAACTGCTAAATTAGCAGGTAAAGGTAAAATTTCTGTGACCGATGCCGCAGGTGTAACTTCAATTATTGAAGCTGACCATACCATTTTGGCTACTGGTACACGTTCACGTGAACTTCCTAACGTAAAAATGGACGGAACTCACGTAATTGGGTACCGCGAAGCAATGGTATTGCCAAAACAACCTAAAGAAATGGTTATCATTGGTTCTGGTGCTATTGGTATGGAGTTCGCATATTTCTATAATACAATTGGTACAAAAGTAACTATCGTTGAATTTATGAACCGCATTCTTCCAATAGAAGATGAAGACGTTTCTAAATCAATGGCTACAATCTATAAGAAAAAAGGCATTACTTTAATGACCGAAAGTAGCGTTGAAAAAGTTAATGTAGTTGGCGATCGTTGTATTGTAACAGTGAAAACAAAAACTGGAGAAGAAAAACTCGAATGTGATATCGTTTTAAGTGCTGCAGGAGTTCAAACAAATCTTGAAAACCTTGGCCTTGAAGAAATGGGTATCAAAACCGATAAAGGTAAAGTAGTTGTTGATGAATTCTATCATACTTCTGCTCCTGGCGTTTATGCCATTGGTGATATCGTACCTGGCCCTGCATTGGCTCACGTAGCGAGTGCCGAAGGTATCATTTGTGTTGAAGCAATTGCTGGACACCACCCTGAAGCTTTAAACTATGGAAATATCCCAGGTTGTACTTATACCCACCCTGAAGTTGCAAGTGTTGGTTTAACTGAAGCTCAAGCTAAAGAAAAAGGCTACGAAATTCGCATAGGTAAGTTTCCTTTCAGCGCAAGCGGAAAGGCTGCTGCTAGCGGTGCTAAAGATGGCTTTGTTAAAGTAATCTTCGATAAGAAATACGGAGAATGGTTGGGTTGCCACATGGTTGGTGAAGGTGTAACAGATATCATTATTGAAGCTGTTGTTGCAAGAAATCTTGAAACAACTGGTCATGAAATCTTAAAATCTATCCATCCACATCCAACAATGAGTGAAGCTGTAATGGAAGCCGTAGCGCAAGCTTACGACGAATGTATCCATTTATAATCTAAACAATATCTCAAATATCAAAAGCCCCTTTTAAGGGGCTTTTTTTTTGCCAATGCCCTAATTTATCCCTCTAAATATAAACTTACAATTCTATTTCATTACCTTTGTATTTATATGAAACTACACCGTTTCACCTTCAATCCACTCGAAGAAAACACATACATCGCTTGGTGTGAAGATACCCTTGAATGTGTAATTGTTGATGCCGGAAATTACGATTCAAATGATAATCTCCAGGTTAAATCATTTATCGAAAAATTAAACCTTAAACCGAAATTTCTTCTTGGAACCCATGCTCATATTGACCATATTTTTGGAAATTGGTGGATCAAACAAGAATACAATATCCCTTACTACCTCCATCAAGATGATATCATTATGATTGATAGAAGTGAAACCATGGCTGCACTTTGGAACCTCAACTATACACCATCACCCCTACCAGATCACCATTTAAACCATCAAGATATTATTTCTGTAGGAAATGACAAATTTGAAGTTCGTTTCGTACCTGGACATGCTCCTGGTCATGTGATTTTCGTGAACCACAAAGATCATTTTGTGGTGGTTGGCGATACTATTTTTCAAGGAAGTATTGGTAGAACAGACCTACCAGGTGGAAACCATGAACTGCTTCTAGAAAAAATTAGATCCGAAATTTTCAGTTTGCCAAATGATTATGTTCTTTATCCAGGTCACGGAATCGATACAACCGTAGAATCTGAAAAATCACAGAACCCATTTTTCATTTAATTACTCACACAATGCTTCGAGAAAATTTAGACTTCATTGCAACCCTTTTTTACGAAGCTGGAATTACCCAATGGGCCGTTAGTCCTGGCTCTAGAAATGCACCCATTGTGGCGAGTTTCTTGCGACATGGACAATTTACCTTACATAGTTTTCCTGATGAACGTGCTGCTGCTTTTGCTGCCCTAGGAATGTCGCTAGAAAATCAATATCCAGCCGGTGTTATTTGCACTTCTGGCACAGCTGCAATTAATTTATACCCAGCCGTTTGCGAAGCCTTCTACCAAAGAACTCCCCTTATTGTTCTTACTGCAGATCGACCAGCTAATTTAATCGACCAATGGGACGGGCAAACCATTCATCAACAAAACCTATTTCAACCGCATTGTTTAGATTTTTTTCAAATTGAGGGACATTCAATCGATCAAATATCCCTCGAAAAAACCATTTATGCGGCCGTTGAAACCTCACTTTTTCCAAAGACGGGACCAACTCATATCAATATTTCTCTTGAAGATCCAATTTATCAAGGATTATCTGATCCATTTCATTCCATTGAACCGAGCCAACCATTTATATTCAAACACAATACCCAAAAACCTGTAACTCCAGAAATTATTCTTGAAACCATACCCCAAACAACCTCCAAAATATTGGTTCTTGTTGGGCAACATCATCCTTCACAATCACTATCGGAAGCACTGTCTTTATTGCAACATAAAATTCCAGTTCTCACAGATATTTGCAGTCATCAAATTGAATTTGGAATTCAAAATTGGGATTTAGCCCTCAGTTCAAATGATTTTCCCGAGAATTTAGTTCCTGAAATTCTTGTCACTATTGGAATGGCCACCATCAGTAAACCATTAAAAACAATTTTAAGAAAATATAAACCCAAACACATTCATGTTTGTGAATCTGGAACTGTAGGAGATCCGTTTCAAACAAATCCTACCATTCTTTATCACCACGATGCCGATTTTTTAACAGCATTGTACCTGCATAGTGCAGAAAATACTGATTACCTAACCCTATGGGGAAATCTTGGATATCTCGCCAATACATCAAAATTATCAAGCAACTATTTATCTGAGTATCTATTGGTAAAAACCATCATGGATTTGGATGAAGATTCTCCAGTATTGCATTTCGGAAATTCTATGAGTATTCGCTATGCTTCTTGGGTGGGACAATCGAAGTCGGAAATTTATTGCAACCGAGGCACCAGTGGCATCGATGGAAGTTTAAGCACTGCTGTGGGTTTTGCACTTGCAAATCCTGACAAACAGAATATTTGCATTTTGGGCGACATTTCATTTTTATATGACTCTAACGCCATGTGGACGAATCACTTCCCTCAAAATTTAAAAATCATTGTTATCAATAATGGTGGTGGACAAATTTTCAGTTGGATCAATGGTCCTTCAGGGGAACCAAAATTGATACCATTCATAGAAACACCCCAATCATATCAATTTGCCGATTTGTGTAAATTCTTTCAGTTATCTCATATTGCTATGAAGAACCCATTATCAGCAGATAAATTAAAAAAAATCATCAATTCAAACGTTCAATGTATAGAATTCATATCTAAATAACCCATGAAAAAAATCTATTCTTATATCGTTAAAAGTTTACTATTTTCAATGGCGATCATTGCAAATATTTTAGTGAACCAGGGGCAATTATTTGCACAAAACGCAAAAATTAAATCCATTTTATTCATTGGCAATAGCTATACCGCAGTGAATGATTTGCCAAATTGGTTACGATTAATTGGTGAAAGCCAGGGTGATACTTTTGATGTCATTGCATATACACCAGGTGGAAGAACGTTTTCTGGACATTCAAACGACCCTCTAGTGACCAATTTATTTCAGCAAAAAAATTATGATGCAGTTGTGTTGCAAGAACAAAGTCAACTGCCATCCTTTCCATTAAGTCAGGTAGAAAGCGATTGCTACCCATATGCAAAAACATTGGTAGACAGTGCTCGAGCAAACAATCCGTTTGCCCGAATCGTATTTTATTCAACTTGGGGCAGGCAAAATGGCGATGCTCAAAATTGTGTGAATTGGCCTCCAGTTTGTACTTTTAAAGGAATGCATCAATTGCTTCACGATAGATACATCCAAATGGCAATAGATAATTATGCTTGGGTAGCTCCTGTAAATTCAGTTTGGAAGGCTGCTAGAGATTCTTCTCAAATGAATCTTTACCAAGGAGATGGCAGTCATCCATCGTATGAAGGGACGCACCTTGCGGCGGTCACAATTTATCAAACCATTTTTCACAAAAGCCTAAAGTCGAATTGCTTTGTAGGTCCGGTAACTTCTGACGATCACAAAATTATTGCAAGAAATTCACAAAGAATTCTATTCGATAGCTTAAATATTTGGAAACATGACACATGCAAGGTGCCCACTGAATTCACTTTTACATCGAGCAGAATTGGTGATACCTTTAGTGTATCTGCAACTGCAACAAAAATAGATCCTCGTGGTGATTACAATTGGTATTTATTAGAAAATTCAAAAGTAAAACATCTTGCAACCGGATACCAATTAGGCACAATTAAATTATTGGCAAATTCTAAACTTTATTTGAAGGTTAAAAATGCTTGTGGAACCGATTCGTTCTCTCAAGTATTTAGTGTTTTAAATATCCCCAAAATCCAAACACCGAATAAAATCAAAACCATTTTGATTCAAAACGCTACAGAATTAATTGTGAAACATTCAGAAAATATCAAAGATGTAAAAATATTGGATCAGTTTTCAAAAGTCATTTTCACGAAGAACAATGGGATCAATTTAAATCAAACAACAATCAATATTTCTCGCTTAACACCTGGAATTTATTTTGTAATTGTAAACAATCAATTACACAGTCGAATGATGATTCTTTAATTATATGTATCGCTGAATGTCTCTCGCGATATCCTTGGCCTTTAAATCATCGCGTTTATCGAAGGTTTTCTTACCTTGACCCAAACCGATTTCAATTTTAAACAGCCCTCGTTCATTTTCATACAAGCGAATTGGAAAAACTGTAAACCCTTTTGATTTAATTTTCATTTCAATTTTCCGCAATTCTTTTTTATTCAGGAGTAATTTACGATCGCGCATTGGAACGTGACTGTTATAACTCGCAAAACTAAACTCGGAGATATGCATATTCTTCAAGAATAATTCGCCAGCGTACATTGAGCAATAAGCATCGCCCATATTTACAGAGTTATTCCGAATAGATTTCACCTCTGTTCCAACCAACTGAATACCGGCTTCGTATTTGTCTTCTATATGAAAATTAAACCCAGCACGCTTGTTTAATATCTCAATTTTTTTAACTTTTTTAGCCATTCTTCACCTGTTGAATCAATCGTTCTACTTTCTCTTTCTTAAGGATTTTTTGTCCTTGTTCACCTTCAGCAACCATCCTATCTCCTACTCTCGCTTCAAAGGAGCAATCGATTCTATGTCCCTCCAAAACACTTACAGTTGCAATAAATTCGACGGTATCTCCTAAAAACGCAGGTGAAAGATGTCGAATATTTAAAAAAGTACCAATGCCTTCTTCATCCGCATCTTTCATTTGTAAGACAAACTTACGGCAAACCCATTCGGCTTCTCTACCAAGAGCAAACGTGCTAAAAAAAGGATGGATATTTTCGTCATTAAAGGTGGCTAAATCAGAATCCACAACTAAATGTTGCAAATGCATAACATCGCCAACTTTAAAAATATTTTTCATTGATTATAAGAACTCGTAAAGTTCTTTTGGGGAAATTTCCATGTGTGAAGCATCGTAGATACACTCACCTTTTTTCACAAAAATAACTTGAGGTGATTCATGGTAAACATCGAGTTTTGATGCAATTGCATTTGAAACATCTCTGAAAGCAATTAAATCTAAGTAATAAAAATCTACTTTATCGTAAAATGTATCTTCTAAGTTTTGCAAACGATTCATTGCCATTGTACTAATAGAACAACGCGTTGAATGTTTAAACAAAACAGCCGGTTTAACTTCAGAAGATTGAATAATTTCCTGAAGTTGATCAATGGAATTTAACGTTTTCCATTTTACATTCATAATCAGCGATTAACGGGTTTTGTAGGTTTTAGCACCCAATGAAGGACATTGATTTTTACGAGAAGTTCCGCAAGAAGCGATAAAAAGAGTGGCAATTCCAACAACGACGATTAACTTTGCAATTTTCATGGTATCTAATATTTATTGCAAATTAAACAAATTTGATGCCAAAACAGAAGGAATTTCAGAAATTAATTCAAAATTAATCGTCGAAAATCCTATTCATACGGCTAAACTCCAAAAAAAGCATGGAGATTTCTATGCTATGGCCGCAACTCAGCATGAATTACAATCGAAAGCCCTCAAAAAAATACCGTCTTTTATTCATGCCGGATGCATTTTAGATAAACGTGCTTACGAGCAATGTACTTCGGAAGATGTAGCTGTGTGGAAAGCTCGGTTTTTTCACTCAAAAAACTTACTCAGTTTAACTGGTGGCCTGGGTGTCGACGATTGGGCTTGGGCGAAAACCAATTGCCTGGTTACGTCAATCGACACCAATGAAAATTTAAACTGCCTATTTGGGTATAACACAAATAAGCTTGGTGTTGATATCAATAGACTCACGATAAGCGCTGAGGAATACTTAGAATCACATTCTTTAGATGATTTCGACCTCATATACATTGATCCAGACCGAAGAGATGGTCAAACAAGAATTTCGAACCGTGTTGATTTATTTAGTCCCAATATTTTTGAACTTATAGACAAATATCCCTCAAAAAAATGGTTGATTAAATTGAGTCCCATGGTAGATTCAGAATTTCTTGCAGGTCAAATAAACAGGAAATTAAGCTTTTACTCTGTTGTAAACAGAAGCGAGGTAAAGGAACTTTTGGTTTTGGTAGAAAATGAAATTCCAACGACTGCCCCATTGAAAGAAATGGTGCATATTGAGGGTAAAGAATATCGATATTTCAGTGATTTCAAAATAAATGCAGAAACAAATCAGTCGGATTCAATCTACTTTTTCGAACCCAATGCTGGCGTTTTTAATTTAAAATTAAATAGGATTTTGCATAATGGGAAAACTGTTGTGGCGCTAAATGAGCAACAAACTTTTTTTAGAACATCGATTTTATTCCCAAATGAATTTGGTAGAACTTTTAGAATTATCAGCGCAAATGATTTAACAGGTGGTTTAAATAAAATTGCGAAAACTTTAAAGGAAAAATATTCAATAAAAGAGGCAAGTATTACAGCTAGGGAGTGTAAAATTAGCACTGAAGAAATCAGAAAAAGTTTAAACTTAAAAGAAAGTGATCGAACTTACCTGATGATTACTAAAATTGGTAAATATTTTAATGCTTGGCTTTGCGAGAAAATTATTTATTAGAAGCTACGCGAGTTAGGTAATCTTCCAATGCAGCAACCATACTTGGGATCCCTGGTGCTGGGGCCGTAATATCTAAGATTAAGTTATGTTCTGAAATTGCTGCTTGAGTGCTAGCCCCAAAACCTGCAATTCTTGTTTTATTTTGGATAAAATCAGGGAAGTTATCGTACAAACTTTTGATATCAGCGGGACTAAAGAAAACGAGAATATCATAAAAAACTTCTTTCAAATCGCTTAAATCTGAACTGACAGTTCTATAAATGATACATTCTGTAAAATCAAAGCCATTTTCATTAAAATAATCGGGAATACTCGATTTACGGATATCAGAACAAGGGAAAAGGAATTTTTCTTTTTTATGATTTTTGAACAATGTTAAAAAATCTTTTTCGTTTCCTTTAGACGTAAACATTTTTCGTTTACGGGGAACGATAAATTTTTGAACGTAATTAGAAACATTTTCATTGATTGAAAAATATTTCGTTTCAACCGACATTTCAACTTTCATTTCGTTGGCCAATGAAAAGAAATAATCAACTGCATTTTTAGAATTAAAAATAACTGCTGTAAAATCAGAAAAGTTAACTTTCTGTTTTCGAATTTCTTTTGGCGTTAAAGGCTCAATGTGAATAAACGCACGAAAGTCTATTGTGAGTTTATGCTTTTTAGCAAACTCTTCATATACATTTTTCCCCGGCTCTGGCGGTGGCTGAGTGATCAGAATACTCTTAACTTTAATCTCTCTTTCGGCGGTCATGTCTATAAAGTACTTTTAATATATTTGAAAAGTAAGAAGTAAGGAATTGCTTCTAAAGTGCAAAAATACAAAATTGAAACGAAAGAACGATAATTATCTTGAAATAACCCTAACAATTGAATGACCAAACGAGCTACAATCCATAAAATCAATATAGATAATACAATTAAAGACAAATTGATTTCCTGTAATTTAGAACCGTTATAATATGTAATGACAAAAACTGGGAGCATTACAATTGAAAAAACAAGATTCACATTGATTTGCCTCTGTATTTGTCTTTTCCATAATTCTGCAGTTTCTAAACTCGAAGTAAATGCAAATTGAAAAATATAATGAACCACAAAAATTGCGGCCACAAAAACCAAGGCTAAAATATATGTTAGCAAACTATTTAATTGCACATATTCAGAGGTGATAATGTATAATAGAACTCCTTGGCAGAACACCAATAATCCTATAATATATGCATGAATTGAACCTGCAATACTGCTTACTTTTTGCTCTCTAATTAAATCTTCAAAGTAATATTTCTTAATAAAGCTTTTGAATCGCAATTCTAATTGTTTCACAAACACTGCTCTATAATAAAGGAAATATAAAATAATAAATAAACTCAATCCGAAAAACCAAAACCTACCTTGAGCAACCCGCAAATAAGTTTCATGGTTAAAAGGATTAAATGGATCTGGTGATACTGCAACCCTTTTCTGCGGCAAGGTAAATTCTGTAGGAGCATACATTAACTTTTTTAATGAATCTATTTTGAATGAATCACGAAACTTATATGCATGATATTCCGGCCAAGATAATTTGCGCACAGATGTATCGACCTGTATGCTCACACTTTGATTTGCACTATCAAATGTCAATTGTTGTGCTTTCAACACACCAAAAAACTGCAGAGAAATCCATAAAATGGAAAAAATGAATTTCATTCTATAAAACACGGCCTGATGCATTCCACTGCAAAAATAATTGAATATCGCAGAGTTTATCATTCAATGTACAATATTCTTTTTTCTGTCTTTTTTAGAGAATATTGCAGACCTTTGTTGTTTGGCCGGCATCTATATTCATATCCCCTTTTGCAGAAAAGCATGCACTTATTGCAATTTCCATTTTAGTACTTCTCTGAAAAATATAGATCAATTAATTGATGCAATGACCATTGAAATAAAAGATCGAGCTTGTGAATTGGCCAATCAATCTATTGAAACAATTTATTTTGGTGGAGGGACACCTTCTGTTTTAACTGAAAATCAACTTTCAAAATTATTTCATACCATTCAACTAAATTACAATGTTGATAGCATTCAAGAATTAACATTAGAAGCCAATCCTGAAGATATCAATCTCAAATCATTATCAATTTGGAAAAATTTAGGAATCAACAGATTAAGCATTGGATTGCAATCGTTAAGCAATGTTGAATTACAGAAAATGAATCGTGCACACACTGCTGATGATTCAAAAAAAGCTGTTGAGCTATCATTGCAAGGGGGCTTCGATAAAATTACCATTGATTTAATTTATGGAACGCCTTGGAAGTCAGATTCAGAATGGACTGCCGAATTAGATTGGGCTCTAAATTCAGGTATTAACCATTTATCGGCCTACGCTTTAACCATAGAGCCAAAAACTTTGCTATCTCATTTGGTCAACAAAAAAGAAATCGCACCTTCTAGCGATGAAAAAGTTGAAAGTCAATTTTTAATCCTTCAAAATAAAATTCAAGAATTTGGATGGGATGCTTATGAAATTAGCAATTATTGCAAACCAAATCACCAAGCAATACACAATAGCAATTATTGGACAGGAAAGGCATATTTGGGCATAGGGCCCGCAGCGCACTCCTATAATGGACATCAAAGGCGTTGGAATGTTGCAAATAATGCTTCTTACATAGACGCGATAGAAGACAAAAAATCTTATTTTGAAATTGAGGATTTATCAATTAAAAATCAGTTAAATGAATACATTATGACCCAATTGAGAACAAAAATTGGTTTGGATATTCAACATCTTTTAAAAACGGAACCCAATTGGTTAAAAAACAACAAATCAAAATTGGACACCTTATTGCAAAACAAACACATAGAGTTAAATTCAACTTATTGTTGTCTTACAAATTCGGGGAAATTAATTTCTGATTATATTATTTCTGAATTGATGATTTAAAATTAGCATTGTGGTCATGGAAATGCAAGATTAAGATTACAATTCAGTTACAAGCAACAATTTCAATATAATTTAGGTCTATATTTGAAATCTTAATATCCCACAAATGAAAAAAATATTACAATTTTTCTTAACTTTAATATTTACATTCACAATTGCGAATGTTTCAGCTCAGGGAACAAAAAAAAAAACCGATTGGACTTATGTTGCAACTTGTTTAAAAATTGAGGCTAAACCTACAGTTATAGACAGTTGCGCAACAGTAACTTGGGTCATTAATTCTAGTTCAGCATACACTGGCAATGTATTATCGTATACTTTTTCAGCACCTGGAACATACCAAGTCTGCATGAAATATAAAAACAGTTGCACAAAGTGGGATACTACAATTTGCAAATCTGTAACTGTTGATACTTGTCCTTGCAGCTTTACGCCATATATAGTATTGACAACAGATACATCAGACTGTTATAAATATACATATACGGCATACCCTGCGAACACTAGTTCTGCAGGAAAATATTCATATGTTGTAAACTTCGGTGACAATACATACACCACAACTCGCGATGGATATCACACTTTCGCAAAAAATGGAACGTATAGAATTTGCGTTTCTGTAAAATACATCAATTCAGCGGGTAAATATTGTGTGAAAGAGTATTGTAAATCAATTACCGTCAACTGTGCAAAAAAATGCAGTTGGACAACGCCTAAAATTTCGTTCACGAATAAATGCAATTCATATCGATTTACGACAACGGATCAGAATGATTCATGTGTTTACTATAAATGGACAATTGATTCTGGATTGGCAAATTACAGCACTTATGGCACCGTTGCTGAATACAAATTCAAAACAAAGGGATATCATAAAATTAAATTAACATACTACAATTCTTGTAATGGTTGCGATACAACATTGGTGAAATACATTTACGACACCTGCATGACAGTTTGCACATGGGCTAATGCATCTATGAGTTATTCAAAAGTAAATTGTTATTCATTTAATTATGAAGCGAGTAATTTAAACGATACTTGTATTACATATACATTCATGGTTGGTAATAAAATTATCAATTCCAACAGAACTAACAGTGTTTATTTCACGTCAAATGGCACCTATAATGTTGGTTATCGATTTTATAACAAATGTAACGATTGTGATACAACGATATGGTCGAAGCTTGAAATCAATTGTTTTGCCAATAAATGCAATTGGCCTTCTAACTTAGGATATACCACTGCCCTTATTCAATGCCCTTACATTAAAATAGTGGCCAATTCCAACAACGATTCATGTTTAATTTATAAATGCTACATCAATGATTCACTCGTTCCCTATTATGGGGGAACAGGAAGGATGTTTGCATATAAAATGCCTAAAAATGGCACTTATAAAATTTGCATGAAAATTAGCAATCCCTGCACTGGTTGTGACACAACTATATGTTCTTCATTTACGACAGATTGTATTGGTGCAACAAAATGCAATTGGAATAATTTCGGATGGAATTATAGCAGTCAGTGCAAAAAATACACATTTGAAGCCACAAATTCTACTGATACTTGTATGACTTACACCTATAAAATTAGTAGCACAAGCACTAGCGCCCCTACTTATTTATATGGAAGATTGTCTACTCATGAATTCACGAGCAATGGCACTTATACTGTCTGTTTGTATTTAAAGAACAAATGTAAAAATTGTGACACAATGATTTGTAAAACAATTGTTGTTAACTGCAATTCAACAAAAAAATGCAATTGGAATTCACCAGACTTTTCTTACAATAGGTCTTCTGTAGATTCTTGCATGTATACTTTTGAAGCTAAAAACTTGAATAATTATTGCATCATATACAAATGGTACTTTGGTGATTCTAGTAATACCAATTCATTGTATGGAAGATTGGCTCAACATAAATTTGGCAGCAATGGGGTTCAACATATATATTTAGGTCTAAGCGACACTTGCAACAAATGCGACACCTTTATACACAAAGAAATAAATATTAATTGTTCTGGGGTTGGGGTTCATCCATTTGAAGCAAATCAAATAAAAATTCAACCAAATCCAGTTAATTCAGAATTTTACATCAATGTAAATCAATCTTCACATATTGTAATTTACGATCAAATGGGAAGAATTGTAAGTTTATTTAGCCTTGATGGAGATAATTTAAGCCAAAAAGTTCAGTGCTCAAATTGGTCAAAGGGCGTATACTTTCTGCAAGTAACAAACAACTCTCAAACACGAAAAATCAAATTCATTAAAGAATAATTTAAACTTACTTTTAAAAAGCCCCATTTCGATGGGGCTTGCTTATTTTATGACAAACATCATTTTATTTGTCTAAATAACATCTTACCTTTGAATTAAATTAAATGTCATGAAAAGAGAAACAAATAATAACATTTTAGTCCCTACCGATTTTTCTGATGTTGCAGAATGTGCATTGAATCATGCAATTAATGTAGCTCAAGCTTACAAAAACGAAATTACCTTACTTTTCATTTTGGAAGAAGGAATTTTGGGTGGTTTGTTTTCTGGTTCGCAGTCTGAAATTATGAAAGATGCAATTGCCACAAAATTGCAATTAAAAGCAGATGAAATCACAAAAAAAACTGGCATTAAAGTTTCAACAAGAATTGGTAAAGGAAAAGTTTACAAAGCAATTTCAGAAATTGCCAACGATGAACATTTTGATTCAATTATAATGGGTAGCCATGGTGCAAGTGGATTAGAGCAAATTGTTGGTTCTAATGCTTCACGCACAATACAATATGCCGAAGTACCGGTAGTGGTTATTAAAAACTCTAACATATCGGAAAAAGGATATCAAAAAATCGTAATGCCAATTGACTTAACGATTGAAACGCGTCAAAAAGTAGATTGGGCTATTCATTTAGCAAAAAAATTCGATTCTGAAATCCACGTGGTTTATTCTAAATCAAACGACGAATATCTAGATCGTAAAATTCAAAACAATATTGCTCAAGTTGAATTTGACTTTAAGTCAAAAAATGTAAAATATCAAATTTATGAATTTAAAGACGGAGTATTAGACAACTTTGCAACCGAAATTCATAACTACGCAAATATTGTAAATGCTGATTTAATTTTGGCTATGACACATACCGAAAAAGGCATTTCAGAGATTATTATTGGAACTTTAACCCAACAATTGGTAAATAGAGCTAACAATGTTGCAATTATGTGCATTCACCCACGTGAAACAGCATTTACTTACGATTATTAATCAATCTTTATATCAAACATAAAAAAAGCGGTCTTGACCGCTTTTTTTATGTTTGATAAATTCTTTTCTTGAAGTTTAAAAATCTAAGATAATCCCTATTGTTGGCAACACATTTCCAGATTCATTGGGCAAATAATCTTTCAAATATTGACTTTGATTGTTTGGATCCTTAAGTAAATTGCCTTGCTTGTCTTGGCGGGCAATTAATGTTGCAGGGCCTAAATATTTGTATCCAAAGAAGTTTTGAATGTCTAAATATAAATTCAACGACCACTTTTTCTTGTACCAAACTTTATCAACCCGTATATCGAACTGATTGAAATTACCCAATCTATTTGAATTCAATGAATTATAATCTTGAATTGCGATCCCTTTTACATTCCAATTGGCAACATTCATTGACAAATTTTCATTATTCGGAGTGTAAGGACGGCCTGTTACAAAACGCCATTTACCTCCAATTTCCCAGTTTTTCTTCAATTTTTTACCTACCACAATACTTAAAGTATGGCGGCTATCCCAGGCACTTGCAACCAATTCGTTGTTTTTGTCGGCAAACTGACTCCATGCCAAAGTGTAACTTAATATTCCATAAAGTCCATTTCTAGATCTCCGCTGGACTAAAAACTCGGCGCCATAGGCCAAACCAGTTGAAATAGATGCAACAGGTTCATTGCCTACAACTGCAAAATCAGCTCCTAAATTACCTAAACTTATACTGTCATTCAAAGCCATCGGGTAGTTGTCGTAAACTTTGTAAAACCCTTCCAAAGTAATTTTCGTTTCCTGCCCTTGGTTATATTGGAAACCTGCTGAAATCATTCTATTTCGAATGTATTTTACCCTATTCTTATTTTCAAAATTTCCGTTAGAATCTTTGTATCCTAAAACCGTGTACGCCGGCAATTGGAAAAATTGACCCACATTGGCATTAAAATAAAGTTTGTCTTTTAAAGGAACAGAAACCGAGGCCGAAATAGTGGGTTGTAAAAATAAATTCTGAGTATTTACACCATACGATGATCCGTCGAAACGCGTTGCCAACGACACCAGAGTTCCTTTTCCTACGATTCCAGAAATTCTTCCAAATGCATTGTATTTGAATGTTTCCATTAAACTCTGGAATTTAAATTCCAAAGGATTTGTAAGGTACGGTTTTACAACTTTGCTATAAGAATTCACAGAATATTTAACATATTCCAAACCAGAACCTACCATCCAATTCCAAGTGTTTAATTTACCTGAATGCTCAACCCTGAGTTTATTTTCAGCTTCACGGGAAATAAACTTCAAATTTAGATTCGATGCAATTGTTTGATCGTTGTCTTTGTATTTGTATGTTTCATTATTGAGCATATTTCGACTTAAAAACACCTGTGTTTTTGTTGTTTTTCCGAAGTGCGAATAAATTGCGCCAAAGGTATAATTCCACTGGCTATAACTTGGCAAATACCCTAAAATGTATTTATTGGATTTTAATTTATTGGTGTCTGTGATTCCCTCATTCACACCAACATTGAGTTTGAAAAAATCGACCGCACCAACAGTCACAAATGTTAAATTGTCTCTTCCTTTCAATTGAATTTTCACCTTTCCTTGATAATCTATAAAATTCGGTAAAAATGGTAGTCCCAAAAGTGAAAACACTCCTTGCAAATAACTTTGACGCGCAGAAAAAATATAACTTATTTTCTTACTCTTCCCAATAGGTCCATCCGCTGTAAAACCAACGTCACTGCTACCCACGGTAAAACGATATTTCCCTTTTTGTAAATTTCCATCTATTTGTTGAAAATCCATCACAGCACTCAATCCATTTGCATAATTAACTGGAAACGCACCTGTATAAAAATTCACATTTTTAATGAAATTAACGTTTAACAATCCGATAGGACCACCAGTACTGCCCTGGGTTTGAAAGTGATTTATAATTGGAATTTCTATTCCGTCTAAGTAAAATTTGTTTTCAGCAGGAGAACCTCCTCTGATGACAATGTCGTTTCTAAATCCAGGTATGGTAATTACACCAGGCAACGATTGAATGATTTTAGAGATATCGCGGTTTCCCCCTGGATTTTTTTCAATCTCACGAATCGATAATTCTTGCGAAGAAACCGGGCTTTCAGCAGATCTTTTTTGGAGGGACGATTTGCGGATATCCACTTGTCCAACCCCCGTAATTTCAGATTCCATTTCAATTGTTACCGCGTTTTGTTTATCGAATGTAAACAATTGTTCGTAACTGCTTGAACTTTTGTAACCTTCAAGTTCTGCTTGAACAGTATAAAAGCCTGGCTCCAAATTGGCTAATTCAAATTCGCCATTTTCATTTGATTTTGTTTCAACTTTAGAATTGATAATTTTTAACAAAACCCCTTTAATAGGATTGTTATTTGAAGCATCTACCACCCTACCTTTAATTGTAATTCCTTGCGCACTTGCATCCATCAAAAGTAAAAATGCGAAAACCGCGAAAAAAAGTTTAATTGTTTTTAGCATATCCTATAGAAATAAATAAACAAACTTGTCAAAAAAGGGTTTTAAAATTAAACAAAAAAGTGAAAAATATACATTTTATATCGAAAATGAATTAAAGTGTGAACAAATGTGCGACAAATAGTCAGTAATTCTCGTTTGGCAGACTTTTCGCAAACGGAATAATACATTAACTTCGCAGCTTAAACCTATGTTCGGGAATATCATAAACAATATTGCAAAAATTTTCGGGGGCAATGCCGCTGAAAAAGCCATGAAAGAAATAATGCCGTTGGTTGTACAAATCAATGAGCACTTCGAGTCATATCAAACCATCTCTACCGATGAATTGCGAAATAAAACCGCAGAGTTCAAAAATAGAATTGGTGAATACTTAAAAGACATCGACGAAGATTTAAAAGAAGCAAATGCTAAAATATTGGCTTTTACTTCTGAGCAAATCGATGAAAAGGAGGAAGTTTTCCAACAAATAACCGATTTAGAGAAATCGAGAGACGAGAAATTGGAAGAAATTCTAAAAGAAATTTTACCAGAAGCTTTTGCTGTTGTGAAAGAAGCGGCAAAAAGATTAAGTGAAAATAGCGAGCTTGAATCTACCGCCACTGAACTCGATAAAGATCTTGCTGTGAAACATAGCAACATTAGAATCGAAGGAAGCAAAGCATTCTATTCAAACGAATGGTTGGCCGCAGGTGGTAAAATCAAATGGAACATGGTTCATTACGATGTTCAGCTCATTGGTGGTATTGCCCTTCACATGGGCAACATTGCAGAAATGGGTACTGGTGAAGGTAAAACGCTCGTAAGTACTTTGCCAGTTTATTTAAATGCACTGGGTGGACGTGGTGTTCACATGGTTACGGTAAACGACTATTTGGCTCGTCGTGACTGTGAATGGAATGGCCCTTTGTTTAATTTCTTAGGTTTATCTGTTGATTGCTTAGAATATCATAGCCCAAATAGCGAAGAACGCCGTCAAGCTTATCGTGCCGACATTACATACGGAACGAACAATGAATTTGGTTTCGATTATTTACGTGACAATATGGCACACGAAACCGATGAATTGGTTCAAGGTAAACATCATTTCGCAATGATTGATGAAGTTGATAGTGTTTTAATTGACGACGCTAGAACGCCTTTAATTATTAGCGGACCAACACCAAAAGGCGATATACAAGAATTTGAAGCCTTAAAGCCGCGCATTCAATCTTTGGTTGAAGCTCAAAAAAGATATATCAATACCGCATTAACTGATGCAAAAAAACTCATTACCGAAGGCAAAAATGGCCATAATGAAGGAGAAGGTGGATTGGCATTGTTGCGCGCTCACAGAGGTTTGCCTAAAAACAAAGCAATCATTAAATTCTTAGGGGAAGCAGGTATTCGCAATATATTAACAAAAACTGAAAACCATTATTTGGCAGATCAACAAAAAGAAATGCCAAAAGCGGATTCAGCGCTTTTCTTTACAATTGACGAAAAAACCAACTCTGTTGACTTAACAGAAAAGGGAATTGAGTTAATCACCGGGAATGCCGAAGATCAAAATTTCTTTGTTCTTCCTGACGTTGGACTTGAAATTGTTGAAATTGAAAAAAGCAATCATTCTGATGAAGAAAAAATTGCATTGAAAGATAAACTCATGCAAGAATTTGCGGAGAAAAGTGAACGAATTCATTCTGTTCAACAACTTTTAAAAGCTTATACCCTATTTGAAATTGATATCGAATACATCATTCAAGAAGGAAAAGTAAAAATTGTTGACGAACAAACTGGTCGTATCATGGAAGGTCGAAGATATTCAGATGGTTTGCACCAAGCAATTGAAGCAAAAGAAAATGTAAGGGTTGAAGCAGCAACACAAACATATGCAACCATTACCCTTCAAAACTATTTTAGAATGTACCACAAGCTTGCTGGTATGACAGGTACTGCCGAAACGGAAGCACAAGAACTATGGGATATTTATAAGTTAGGTGTCAAAGTTATTCCTACAAACAGGCCTGTAATTCGTAAGGATTATGAAGATTTAGTTTACAAAACTAAGCGTGAAAAATACAATGCAGTCATTGATGAAATTGTTGCATTGAGCGAAGCTAAACGCCCAGTTTTGGTAGGAACAACATCGGTAGAAGTGAGTGAATTATTGTCGCGCATGTTAAAATTACGTGGCATTAAACACAACGTATTAAATGCAAAACAACACCAAAAAGAAGCTGAAATTGTTGCTGAAGCTGGTTACCCATCTGCAGTTACAATTGCAACTAACATGGCTGGTAGGGGTACCGATATTAAAATTTCAGATGAAGTAAAATCTTTTGGTGGTTTGGCGATTATTGGTACAGAACGCCACGACAGCCGACGGGTAGACCGCCAGTTAAGAGGTCGTGCGGGTCGTCAAGGCGATCCTGGAAGCTCTCGATTTTTTGTAAGCTTGGAAGATGATTTAATGCGAATTTTCGGCGCTGAGCGCGTTTCAAATTTGATGGATAAAATTGGTTATAAAGAAGGCGATGTCATTGAACATAGTTGGATGACCAAAACCATCGAAAGAAACCAAAAAAGAATGGAGCAAAACAATTTTGGTATCCGTAAGAGATTGCTTGAATACGATGATGTGATGAACAAACAACGTTCAAACATCTACCGTATGAGAAAAAATGCATTGTTTGGCGATAAATTAAGCATCGATTTACGCAATATGTTATACAATTGGTGTAATGATACGGTAAACAACCATAAAGAAGGTAGCAACTATGAAGAACTCGAACTTGAAGTGATTCGTACGCTAGCAATGGGTGTTCCTTTTGATGAAGCAACTTACGACACTAAAAAAGCAGAAGAATTAACAGAAATGTTGTTCATTGCACTTACGAATAAATACATTGGTAAACTAGATAAAATTGCAGACCAAGCTTACCCTGTGTTCCAACACATTCGTCAAGAACAAGGAGAAAAAATTGAAAATGTTATTGTTCCAATGACCGATGGAACTCATAGTTTCCAATTAACAGTTTCTATGCAAAAAGCGTTGGATTCTCATTGTCGCTCTTTGGCACAAGATTTTGAAAAATCGACAACCCTTCAAACCATCGACGATGAGTGGAAAGAACATTTAAGAGAATTGGATGAATTGAAACAAAGCACTTACAATGCTCAATATGAGCAAAAAGATCCTTTGTTGATTTATAAAATTGAAAGTTTTGAATTGTTTGGGCAAATGTTACAACGAATTAACCACAAAGTACTTGGACTACTATTTAGAACGCGTATTTTAGAAGAAAACCCAGTTGAAGAAGCGCGCAAACCTATGCGTAAAGTTGATCCAAAGGTTGTGGCAAGCAAAGAAGAAATCCGATCTGGTGTTCATGAAAACCAATCGGCAATTGAGTCTTCGGCGCCTAAAGTCCCTCAAAATCCAATCAAACACGAACTAAAAATTGGCCGTAATGATCCTTGTCCTTGCGGTTCAGGTAAGAAATTCAAATCCTGCCACGGCAAAGAGTAATATGTCGGAAGATCACAATAAAAAAACAGAAACCGTTGACAAAGCGTACTACTTTGAAAACGGTTTTTGTGTGTTTACAGAAAAATTCTTGTTACAAAGAGGATATTGTTGCGGAAATGGCTGCAGACACTGTCCATATCAACCAAAACACCAAGCCGGGAATACAAATATTTCGAGAGAATTTGTGCAAAAGTTGTAAAAACCTTTTTCGACATCGCCTGATTTCATGCTTAAATTTGTAGTGTGAATTCAAAAATTCAATCCGCCCTCATTTCCGTTTTTTATAAAGATGGTCTAGAACCCATTATTAAAGCCCTACACAACAATAATGTTACCCTATATTCTACAGGGGGAACTCGTAAATTTATTGAAAACATGGGTATTCCATGTGTTGCAGTTGAAGATATCACAGGTTACCCAAGTATTTTAGGTGGCCGTGTGAAAACCTTACACCCAAAAGTTTTTGGTGGAATTTTAGCGCGTAGAGAACTCAAAAGCGACATGCAAGAAATTGGGGAATATCAAATTCCTTTATATGATTTGGTGATTGTTGATCTTTATCCATTTGCTGAAACAGTTGCCGCTGGTGGTTCAGATGATGATATTATCGAAAAAATTGATATTGGTGGAGTTTCTTTGATTCGTGCGGCAGCTAAAAACCATACACATACTTGTATCGTTGCCGATAAATCTGATTATACAACATTCTTGGATGCCTATGAAAGTGGAAACGGGATTTTATCTCTTGAAAAACGCAAGCAATTGGCTGGAAATGCATTCAAAATAACTTCTCAATACGATACACAAATTGCCAATTGGTTTAATGGCGATAAAGTTTATATTCTTAGATATGGCGAGAATCCACATCAAAAGGCAACTTTCAATGGTAATCTTGGATCAATTTTCGAAAAAATACAAGGTAAAGAATTATCATACAACAACTTACTCGATGTAGATAGCGCAATTTGCTTGTTGAATGAATTTAACCATAACGAAGGAAATACTTTTGTCATCATCAAACACAACAACGCTTGTGGTGTTGCAACAAGAAAAACAACTTTTGAGGCTTGGACAAATGCTTTGGCATGTGATCCTGTGAGTGCTTTTGGTGGGATATTGGCTTGCAATAGTGAAATTGACGAAACCACGGCATTGGAAATTAATAATTTATTTTTTGAAGTGCTTATTGCTCCAAATTATTCGGATAAAGCGAAAGAAATTCTTTCGGGAAAAACAAATCGCATTATTTTAAAAAGCAAATATCCTATTACCTTAAAAAATCCATTAACGAGAACAATTTTAAATGGCGATTTGGTGCAGGAACGCGATTCGATTACTGAGACAAAAGCTCAAATGACAGTGGTTACAAATACAAAACCAACTGATTCTCAACTAAACGATTTAGAATTTGCATTGAAACTCGTAAAACAAACCAAAAGTAATACAATTGTTTTGGTTAAAGATGGTCAGTTATTGGCCAGTGGTACCGGTCAAACAAGTAGAGTTGATGCCTTGCAACAAGCCATCGACAAAGCAAACAGATTTAGATTCGATTTAGAAGGCGCAGTGATGGCAAGCGATGCATTTTTCCCTTTCCCAGATTGTGTTGAAATTGCAGATAAAGCAGGAATTAGATCGGTTGTACAACCCGGTGGTAGCGTTAAAGACCAATTAAGCATTGATTATTGTAACGAAAACGCAATTTCAATGGTTTTCACTGGTGTTAGACACTTCAAACATTAAGTTTGGTATGATTTTCACTCTTATATTTATCTAAAATATGTATTCATTAATTAAGTTTATTTTATTCCTTTTGCCACCTGAAAAGGCTCACGATGTTGCACTCAATTTAATGCAAAGTGCACTCAAATGGCCTATAATTGGAACAATATTGCGCCGTAGTTTTAAAATTAAAAATTCGACACCAGTCATTGTTGCTGGAATAACTTTTCCAAATATTGTAGGACTTGCCGCTGGATTCGATAAAGACGCAAAACGTTTGCATCTTCTCAAAGAATTTGGTTTCGGTTTTGTTGAAGTAGGTACCGTTACCCCAAAAGCACAATCAGGCAATCCCAAACCTAGACTTTTTAGAATTCCCAACGATCTTGCACTGATTAATAGAATGGGCTTCAATAATCTAGGGGTTGATCACATGGTTGAAAGACTCAAGAACAGACCTGAAGGACTTATAATTGGTGGGAATATAGGTAAAAACAAATCGACACCAAACGATAAAGCCAGCATTGATTATGTATTCTGTTTTGAAAAACTATATGATTATGTAGACTATATAGTTGTAAATGTATCAAGCCCTAACACACCTGGATTGAGAGATTTGCAGGAAGAAACATTTATCGTTGGTTTATTTACGGAACTCCAAAAAATTAGAAATAATAAATCTGTTTCAAAACCAATTTTCTTGAAATTAGCACCTGATTTTCAATTCAATACGATCAAAAATTTGGTTGAAATCATTAAAAAAGCCAAAGTGGATGGTATCGTTGCTACAAACACAACCATTTCAAGAGAAAAATTAACCATCTCAGATAAAGAAATTGAAAAAATTGGAGCCGGTGGTTTATCAGGACAACCCGTTTTTGAAACTAGCAACGCAATGCTGGCAGCTTTAAGTATTGAACTTGGTGGACAAATTCCAATCATTGGTGTAGGTGGTATTTTTAACGGTATTGACGCTACAGAAAAACTTGTACGCGGAGCAAATTTGATTCAAATCTATACTGGATTTGTTTATGAAGGACCATGGATTGTTAAAAATATTTTAAAAGATATCAATTATAACAGTTAATTTGCTTAAATGAATTTGAAAAGTCATTTAAGTATAATCTTCATTGCCACTTTCTTGTTTTCGTTTACCATTTCGAAAATTAAAGTTCTCCCTTTCGAATGTCCCTTATTGTTGGACAATGAAATCACAACCCAACATTTAGGGTATATTACTTCTTATAATCATACCCACCATCAACCTAATTGGGTTGCTTATACTTTAACGCGAAAAAAATTAAATGGTGTTGCTGAAAGAACCAATAAATTTTTAGTAGACCCTTTAATTCATCCCGAAACTTGCAATACTAAAGATTACTCAAAGTCGGGGTTCGATAGAGGTCACTTAGCACCAGCTGCCGATATGACATGGTCGTTGGAAGCGATGAAGGAAAGTTTTTACATGAGTAATATAACTCCCCAAAGGCCTCAATTCAATCGTGGCATTTGGAAAAAACTTGAAGAACAAGTGCGACAATGGGCAAAAACAACCACTGCCCTATTTATTGTAACTGGTCCTATTTTAAAAGGTCGATTAACCCAGCAAATTGGGAAAACTCACAAAATCACAGTACCCAATTTATATTTCAAGGCCATTGCCGATACAAATCAAACGGGAAATGGAATTGCATTTGTCATTCAAAATGAAGGAAGTTCCCTTCCATTGGCTCATTTTGTAATTACCATCGATAGCTTGGAAAAACTTACAGGCAGAGATTTTTTTCACAATATCCCTCAGAAAAAACAAGCGAATATTGAAAAGAAATCGAGTTTAACCCACTGGAAATTAAACAATTAAATCAATCAGAATTGTTGTAATACCGAAATTCATTGTTCCAATAAGCCCTTCCATTGATCCACCACAATTCGTATTGGAAGATGAATTTAAATTTTTTGCGATTGATTTCAAGTTCATACCGTTTAACATTAAAAGGGCCTTTGTTTTTGTAAATAATTGGCGGCCATTGAACCAATGCCGGCAATCCACTGGAACTATCCATTTTTTTCAGCAGTATAGAATTTGATTTGCAATATTTCCGAAACTTTGCAACACTCTTTACAACACGATGTTTATATTCAATATATTGCGCTTTCACCATCACTGGTGGTGTTACTGTGTCAATTTTACGCAATTGTGTCATGAACAATTCTTCCGTTAAAAATCCGTAATTAGGTTTTGATTTAGGATGTATAACCCAATACACCAAACTATCAAAGGCCTCACGCTCATCCATAAACCCTTGATTTAAAACATTTGGTTCCAACGAATCGATAGAACGATATGAATATTCTATTTTTTGATGGACATTTATCTGGGCGGCATAATTATTTTTCGAAAAAAACAATAAAATGACCAACAGAAATAAAATGCTATACCGACCTTTGAACATGTAATTACAAAATAACAGCAATTGTGAAAAATTCCGACAATATTCCAAATAAATTAATTGAAAGTAAAAGTCCTTACCTCCTTCAACATGCTTATAATCCAGTTGAATGGCAACCTTGGAGCGACAATGCGTGGCAAGAAGCAAGAGAAAAACAAAAGTTGGTTTTGGTCAGTATTGGCTACAGCGCCTGCCATTGGTGCCATGTCATGGAACATGAAAGTTTTGAAGACCATCAAACGGCAGAAATTATGAATATTTCTTTGGTCAATATCAAAGTCGATCGAGAAGAAAGACCTGATATTGACATGGTTTACATGGATGCTTGCCAACTCATGACCGGAAAAGGAGGTTGGCCATTGAATGTCATTTGTTTGCCCGATGGACGTCCTGTGTACGCGGGAACTTATTTTCCTATGCCCCAATGGCAACAATTAATCATTCAATTAACCACCCATTTTAAGCAAGAACCTGAGAAATTCGAGGAATACGCAAACAAATTATATGCAGACCTTAAAAATATGAATGGTCAATTGGAAACTGACAAAGATTTGCAGTTTTCGCGAAAAAATATCTTTGAACTTTTTGAAGTTTTTGCGAAAGATATTGATTGGGAACATGGGGGACAAAACAGAGCTCCTAAATTCATGTTGCCCGGTCAATTTGAGTTTGCCCTCGATTATTTATTGATCTCAGGTGATGAAAGAGCCAAGGAATTCATGCATTTGTCGTTGTTGAAAATGTTCAATGGAGGCATTTACGATACGCTTAGAGGTGGTTTTTACAGATATAGTACCGATAAATTTTGGTTCGCACCGCATTTTGAAAAAATGCTTTACGACAATGCCCAGCTTATTTCTTTATATTCCCGGGCTTACGCTTGGAGCAATGCAAGTGTTTATAAAGACGTTGTTGAACAAACCATTGGATTTTGCGAACGTGAGCTAAAAGCATCAAACGGTGGTTATTTTTCAGCACTCGACGCCGACAGTGAAGGGATTGAGGGACGATTTTATGTTTTTACTGAATCTGAATGCAAATCTATACTCAACGACCAAGAATTTGAATTTGCCAAACATTTGTACAATATCAGTCCCGACGGTAACTGGGAACATCAATTCAACATTCTTCATACACAAATGGCTCCATTGCAAATCATTGAAAAAATGAATCTAAGCAATGAAACCTATCAGCAGTTATTGTCTTCAGTTAAATCTAAACTCTTTCAACTCCAAGAAAGTCGTGTAAGACCTGGACTCGATTTCAAAATCATCTTATCTTGGAATGGATTGATGTTAAAAGGACTTTCCGACGCTGCTTTTTACTTACAAAATAACCATTTCAAAGCGTTAGCAATTGAATTGGAGGCATTTATTTGGAAACATTTTTACAATTCAAAAAACAACGAACTTTTTAGAATTTCGTCGAAAGACTCAATTTATGGAACTGGGTTTCTAGAAGATTATGCCTGTTTGATTGAGGGTCAATTGCATTTATTCCAATGCACGAATAATGAATTATATATTGAACGCGCTGAAATATTGACAAACAAAGCAATAGAATTATTCTTCGACACTCAGAACAGTCAACTTTACTTTGCACCTAACAATGGAGAGCAATTGATATTAAGGAAGTCAGATTCAATGGATGATGTGATTCCAAGCGCCAACAGTATTTTTGCAAATTGCTTAAACGATTTATCAATTCACACAGGGAATTTAAAATTCAAAGAAATATCAATGACATTACTCAATCAAATGGTCCCTCAATTGACTAAATTCCCTGGGTGGTATAACAATTGGACAAGAATGTACATGCAATCTGCATGTGGACAGAGCACAGTTGCAATATCGAACCATCATCATGTAACCGATGTGCTAAAAATTAAATCGCATTTGCCCTCTTGGATACATGTAAATTCCATAAATGAAAATTCAGTCGTTCATTGGTTAAATCACAAAATTGAGTCACAGCCCCAAATTTTTGTTTGCACCGGGAATCAATGTTTCGAACCGGTGAATTCTGTTGATCAAGCCATTGAAATCCTCGATGATATTTTCCAGTCAGAATAACACCCCGAGAAAGTTAAAATCATAAAAAAAGAGGCTATTTTTAATAGCCCCTTTTTTGTTATATAAAGAATAATTAAAGTGATTTCACTTCATTCACTAATTTTTGTAAGCTATCTTTAGCATCCCCGAAAAGCATTCCACACTTAGGATCAA
Organism: Chitinophaga pinensis; assembly: GCA_945865625.1. Taxonomy (GTDB): domain Bacteria; phylum Bacteroidota; class Bacteroidia; order NS11-12g; family UBA955; genus VMCP01. The sequence continues at coordinate 14,781 of CAMBFD010000001.1, read as the reverse complement.
AGAACAATGCATTTTCAATTCCAGCATATCCCGATTTCATTGAACGTTTTAGAACAACAATTTGTTTTGCTTGTTCAACATCAAGAATTGGCATGCCATAAATTGGAGATGTTGGATCAGTTTTAGCTGCAGGATTCACAACGTCGTTTGCCCCAACCACCAACACTACATCGGTTGTAGGAAACTCAGAGTTGATATGTTCCATTTCAATTAATTTATCGTATTCTACATTACTTTCAGCCAATAAAACGTTCATATGCCCTGGCATACGACCGGCAACTGGGTGAATTGCATATTTAACATCAATACCTTCTTCAGCCAATATATTTTCCAACTCATGACAAACGTGTTGGGCTTGAGCAACAGCCAAACCATAACCAGGTACGATAATTACTTTAGAAGCATACTTCATCATGATTGCAACATCGGTAGCTTGAACTTCTCTAGCTGAACCAGAAACAGCGGCGCCGCTTCCTGAACTGTTTGAGCCAGCCATTCCAATTAATACATTCATAAGCGAACGATTCATGGCTTTACACATTACAACAGTTAAAATGGTACCAGCTGAACCTACCAATACGCCACCCATTAACATTACGTTGTTGCTATACAAGAAACCACCACATGCAGCGGCAACTCCTGTAAATGAGTTCAACAATGAAATTACAACAGGCATATCGGCGCCACCAATTGGAAATACGAACAATAATCCGTATATTATGGCTACTGCCATTGTAATATAAAACCACAATGAACCTCCATCGGCAATGTGAGTGAAATTAAAATATGCAGCAACGATAATTACCAATAAAATGAACGCGTTGATATATTGTTGACCAGCAAAACGGAAATCTCCAATTTTACCGTTCAACTTACCCCAAGCGATGATACTTCCCACAAAAGAAATGGTACCAATAATTAAGCCGGCAATGATTGGAATATAATGACCCAATGGCATTTCAATTTCAGGATGGTGAGCAATTTCTTGCCATTCGATGATAGAAATTAAAGCTGCGGCTAAACCACCCATTCCATTAAATATTGAAACCATTTCAGGCATAGCGGTCATTTGAACACGCTTTGCCATAAGTGTACCAACAACGGTACCGAGTAAAATGGCTGAAATTATATAACCAAAATTTGGAATCACGGCAAACCCAGTTTTATCTAGGAATAAAGTACCAAAAACAGCCATTCCCATACCAAATGCAGCCACCAAGTTTCCTTTACGAGCAGAATCAGGTTGACCCATTAATTTAAGTCCTATGATAAATCCAAATGAACCTATCAAGTAGCAAATTTCCATTAAGTGTTGCATTATGATTTGCCTCCCTTTGGTTTTTTCTTAAACATTTCCAACATACGGTCGGTAACTACAAATCCACCAATCACGTTTAGCGTTCCTACAAATACACCTATAAATCCAACAACAATAGAAAAATAATCGGTTGTTTCGGATTTGCCCAGAACAATGATTGCACCAATTAAAACCACCCCATGGATGGCATTTGCACCACTCATGAGCGGTGTGTGAAGTACACTTGGTACGTGAGAAATTAATTCAATTCCAACAAATACCATCAAACCAATGAGGTATATATAGGTAATATTTGATCCTATAAATTCAAAAATCGTTTCCATTTTTTATTAAGCAGTGTGTAAAGTTTTACCTTGGTGAGAAATTAAACATCCTTGAACTATTTCATCATTCATCTCAAAAGTCATTTCGCCTTTAGGACCCATTAATTTTAAAAGTTCCCAAATATTTCTTGCGAAAAGTTCACTTGCATTTGCAGAAAGCGAAGAAGGCAAGTTCACAGAACCAACCAATTTAACGCCATTCACATGAATGATTTCACCCGTTTTTGTTTGGGTACAGTTTCCACCTTGTTCAGCGGCCATATCAATGAGTACAGCACCTGTTTTCATTAGCCCTAACTGTTCATCATCGATTAAAATTGGAGCTTTCCTACCGGGTACCAAGGCAGTTGTGATTACTAAATCAGCTTGCGCCAAAGATTTATTCACGGCTTCACGTTGAGCTTTGCGGTATTCTTCAGAGGCTTCTTTTGCATAACCGCCTTCAGATCCAACTTCAACACCTTTTACTTCAATGAATTTACCCCCTAAACTTTGAACTTGTTCTTTTGTTTCAGGGCGAACATCTGTTGCTTCAACCACCGCACCCAAACGTTTTGCGGTTGCAATGGCTTGTAAACCAGCAACTCCTACCCCAAAAATTAAAACTTTTGAAGGTGTAACAGTTCCAGCAGCCGTCATTAACATAGGGAAAATCTTATCTAAATGATAAGCACCTTCTATGACAGCTCTATATCCCGCCAAATTGGCTTGAGAACTCAATATATCCATACTCTGAGCTCTTGAAATACGAGGAATCGCATCTAAAGATACCGCAGAAATATTCTTTTTTGAGAATGCTTCAATTACTTCTGGGTTGGTTCTGAAATACAAAGAAGAAATCCAAGTTTTTCCATCAGGAATCGTTTGAATTTGTTCTACTGTAGGGACATTTATTTGAACGAAAATATCCGCAGTTAAAATTTCAGCAGACGACTTTACAGCGGCCCCAGTTAGTTCATACATTTCATTTGTGAAGTGGGCGCTGATACCAGCATCTTTCTCTACCCAAACTTCGAAACCCATTTTTTGGAGACTTGCGCAAACTTGGGGGGTTAAAGCCACCCTATTTTCACCCTGTCTTGTTTCTTTAAATACAGCAATTTTCACTTAGCTCTAATCATTAATTGATTTGATGCGAATATAATTGAAAACCACCGACTTTACAACGCAATTCAATAATTTTGAAGCAACTTAAAGTTGAAGATCTTGTTTTTGTTAATCTTGTTTGATGAACTGAATCACCCCAGATTCAACTTTTAAATAATAAATACCTGATGATAAATCTCTTACGTCAATTTTACCATCTTCAACCAACCCAATTTTGACCGCTTGTCCTTGACTGTTGAAAATAGTTGCGTTTTTAGCTGATGTTTGTCCTTCTAAAATGATAAAATCTTTGGCTGGATTGGGATAAAAATTCACAACTTTATGAATTTCCCGGCTATTTAATCCCCACCCAATAAAAATCAAATCGTTGTAAGTTGTATCATCTGATAGAATTCCGGCACTAGCTTTCAAGTTCACGGAATACAGTCCGCCACCGAGTTGAAAAACCACACGAACATCTCTCGAAGTTGCACTCGTTCCACTAACAAATTTCACACCCATGCTCGGCGTAAATGTCCATGTATTGGTAATTGAAAACGGCTTGGTTGTATTGGTGAATGTAAATGTATCAACAACCACTGTTCCAGTATCTTTATCGACAGTAAAATCAGCAACCATCCCATTTGTGTTTGTATTCGCTATATATTTATCTCTATAATTGATAATTGTAGGTGTGAAAGTTCCATTTGCAGAAAGCGTTCCAATGATTTCGAGCACAGGAATTTTCTCAGAGGTTGCCAACCATTTATACGACACCGTTTTACGTGGAATTGGTGTTTTACTGAACTGCGTAGCCAATGTATCAACCTCATCTACAATGGTAAACACTCTAATGGCATCCGTATATGTTTTATAAGGCGTTTTAATGCTTCCCCAAGCGTCAACAAGATTGGTTCTTTTACCTGCTTGAATGAAGGTAAACAACGTTTGACCAGGTATTGAAAAGACAAACCTAAATTTAGAAACATCACTGTCGTTGTATTGAAGTGGAAACTGATAAATTTCATCTTCGTCAGAGTACATTGAAGCCAATGGAATTCCTGATATTGTATATCCCAAACCTTCAGCTTTAAATACTGTAGACGATTTAGAATAAAATGAATAAATATTTTTAAACAAGAAAGGACCTCCACCTAAGCTATCTGCAGTTTTTTGACCAATTTGACCGAAGAAATAAAAAGCATAAGGCGTTTTATTTGCGCTTTTGTATTCATTTAATGCTTGTCCTGTAGAAGTTAAAGTTGAAAAATCCCAAGTTTGATTGCCACCCTTGGTTTTCCATGAAGTTCCTATCCCAGAAGGCGAAGCCGTTGAATAACGAATGGTATCGTTTGCGGCGGGCATCGATGCAGATGTAATTGTAATTTGAGCTGTTAGTCCATGCAATGAGACTAACAAAATTGCCAAAACGAAACATTTAAATTTGCGCATATAACAAATATACTAAAAAAAATCTTCTAATATTATTTTTCTATAAACTAAAAATTACCGATTTTTGCAGATAATATGGAAAATAGATGGAGCGCAAAAACCTTACCCAATCTCGAAATTATTGCCCGTCTATCGCAAGAAATCAATGTATCTGAACATATTGCAACCATCTTGGTTCAGCGTGAAATAGATACTTTTGAAAAAGCAAAACAATTTTTTAGGCCCAGTTTAACAGATTTACACGATCCATTCTTGATGAAAGATATGGATGTTGCATACTCTCGGATTAAAACAGCCCTGCAAAACCAAGAAAAAATGATGGTTTATGGCGACTATGATGTAGATGGCACCACTGCAGTAAGTATTGTTTATTCGTATTTCAAAACACTCAACCAAAATATTGAATACTATATTCCAGACCGCTACAAAGAAGGTTATGGAATTAGCAGAATAGGAATCGATTTTGCTGCTGAAAATAATATTTCCCTCATCATTGCCCTCGATTGTGGAATTCGTTCAAATGAACTTGTTGATTATGCAAATTCTAAAGGAATCGATTTTATTATTTGCGACCATCACCTTCCAGGTGAAACACTCCCAAAAGCTAAGGCAATCTTAAACCCAAAAAGATCTGATTGCACCTATCCTTATAAAGAACTTTCTGGCGCAGGTATTGGATTCAAACTCATTCAAGCCTATTCCAAAAAAGAAGGTTTTTCCGAAGAGAAAATCCTCGATTATATTGACCTTGTTGCTGTGAGCATTGCTTCTGATTTGGTTGATATGCGTGGCGAAAATAGAACTTTAGCCTACTTTGGATTAAAAAAACTAAACGAAAATCCTTCAATTGGACTTCAATCGCTGCTCGATGGTGCTGCCGCTAAAAGCAAATATTCAATTCAAGACATCATTTTTGGAATTGGCCCCAAAATCAATGCCGCTGGCAGGATTGCGGATGCTAAATCTGCTGTTAGAGTTCTCATTGAACAAGATTACTCGACGGCTCGTCAATTGTCGCGTATCTTATATGATAGAAACGATGAGCGCAAAGAAATTGATACCGATATTACTAAAGATGCCATTCATATTGTTGAAAACACACCTGGATTGCTCGATCTTAAAAGCATTGTGCTCAGAGGTGAAGATTGGCACAAAGGTGTTATAGGAATTGTGGCCAGCAGAATGGTTGAGCAATTTTATAAACCTACCATTATATTTTCTTTGAATGATGGAATTTATACCGGTTCGGCAAGGAGTGTGAAAAACTTCGACATCCATGAGGCCATACAAACCTGTTCTCAACATGTAGATCAGTTTGGCGGACATAAATATGCCGCTGGGTTAAGCGTAAAACTTGAAAATTTTGAAGCATTTGCAGAGGCATTTGAAAAAGTTGTGGCTAAAACCATTACTGAAAGCTCTTTGGTTCCTGAAGTTGAATATGATTTGGAATTACAACTACATGAAATCAACGATAAAATGATGAGTTTGATTGCACAAATGGCTCCATTTGGTCCTGGAAATACTGTTCCAATTTTTAAAACAACAAATGTAAGAGCTCAAAATACCGCTAGAGTATTGAAAGATAAACATTTGAAATTGCAACTTTCAGGAAACACCCGACACACTTTTGATGCAATTGGTTTCGGACTTGCTGAACATTTTCACACAGTTTCTAACGGAAACATTTTCAATGCGTGTTATTGCATTGAAGAAAATAATTATAATGGTAGGGTTTCAGTTCAGTTAAGACTTCGCGATATTAAGCCTTAAATTACTGCTTAACCTTTAGATACACCCTAACATCGTAGATTGTATCTATTTTACTTGGGAAATAGGCAAGTTCCTTGTATTCTTTTAAATGACGCATTTCTTGGAGGGACATTGGTGCGTCGCGGCGACCATGGAAATTATCCCAAATAACCACTGAAGAATCAGGCATCCAATCTTTCCCTAGCGTTTTATCAATACTCCATAAATAATATGATTTTGCCTTAGAGGGATCTTTTGCGAAATGCGCATTCAACAGATCCAAATCGACATCTATTTCTGGAATCTGATGCACAAGAATGTGATTGTTTAACTTTTCTTTTTGAATTAAAGCAAGTGCATTTCGAATTTGAGGCATTCCCGGAAATTCTAATATTGGTGCTTCATTCTTCCAAGGATATGGAAATTTGGATCCACTAAAAGCCAAGAAAAACATTACAGAAATTAAAATAAACTTTAAACCTTGATTGACCCTACGAATATTATAAGACATCAATCGATCCAATGCATATTGGGCTAAAATGGCTGCAATTGGAGCCACTACTACAAACACTCGAATTAATCCATGCGACCCCATCGTTCCAGTATACCAAATAAATGTATGTGCTAAAAAAAACGAACCAAACAAGGGCAAAAATAACCACAACATAAATTGGCTCATTTCATTAGGCGTTTTCTTTTTAAACCTCAATAAAATATAATTGAATACAATTAAACTCGAAATAATGAGCAGTAAGGTAATGACAATTCCTGTGATTTCTCTTTGCGCATTAACATAATGAAACAACGAACCATTGCCTGGATCAAAACGACCATGAAGTTCATGGTTAATGTACGGATTATGGTAAAAGAAATAAGTTAATTCACCACTCACAATTGCCGCAAATATTGCAAATACAATCGTTCCAGAAAATAATAAAGGCAAGAGTTTCCATTGTCCTCTTATCAGTAAAAAAGGAATAATTGACAACAGTAAAATCAACCCTTCAGACCTCACAAGGGGCAAAAAGGAAGCAAAGAAAGTTGCTGCAATAAATTTATGAGAAACAAATAAATAGCAGATAAATATAAGCACCAATGCATTGGTGGGCTCAGTTAGTGATGAGTGCACATTGGCAAAAACAATGGGTTGCCATCCGAATAAAAAGATTAACAACCACGGGTTTCTCATGGCCAACTTTCTACCTGTTAAATAGCAGATCCATGCTGTGCCTAAGGTGGCTATGAAATTTAACAAATACACTCCATTTAGTCCGAAAGGAGCAAAAGGCAATGCAATAAGTGTAAAAAACGGCTTCCCCCATTGATCCAAGAGTAATTTAGGATTTTGATACGCCCATCGGGCATAGAGAAAGTGATTCCAACTATCTTGACCGCCTGCAGGATTTTGGGCAGTGATCCAAATATAAATATAAGTAATAGCCACCGCAGCAATCGCTACAATTGCAGCATTGCTATTTCGATGAACCGTGAACTTATTGAAAAACATAAAGCGAAAATAATAGAAATGCCGGCTTTCGCCGGCATTTCTATTATAAATTTTATAAAATTGTTACAAATTAAAAAGTGCTGTGAACCAACATCATATCGTTGATACGTTTTTCAGCAAGTTTAATCGCAGCTTGTTGATTGTTTAAATTATGAGCATCTGCCATTTTGTAGATATCTAAAATTGTATTGTAGATATTTTCAGTTTGGCTCATTGCTTGCTCTCTAACATAACCATTGTATTCACTGTAAACGTTAATTAACCCACCTGCATTGATTACAAAGTCAGGCGCATAAATAATTCCTTTTTCTCTTAAGATATTACCGTGGATATTTTCGTCTTCCAATTGGTTATTTGCTGCACCTGCAATGATTTGACATTTCAGCTTAGGCAAAGTGTTATCGTTTAAGATAGCACCTAAAGCACAAGGAGCAAAAATATCTACTTCAAGGCTTAACATATCATCAGCAGAAACCACAATTGCACCAAAATGCTCTGCAGCATATTTCAATGCACTTTCATTGATATCGGAAACGTACAGTTTTACACCTTCTTTATGTAAATATTCGCACAAGTGCATTCCAACTTTACCAATGCCCATAACAGAAACGCTCTTACCAGAAAGGCTATCGTTACCGTAGGCTTGCTTTGCTGAAGATTTGATTCCCATGTATACACCATAAGCAGTTACTGGAGAAGGATCTCCGCCACCACCCATGCTTTCAGGTAAACCAACCACGTGATCAGTTTCCATATTCACGTATTCCATGTCGCGAGTTGTTGTTCCTACGTCTTCTGCAGTTATATATTTGCCGTTTAAATTTTCTACAAAACGACCAAATTTTCTCATTAGAGGTTCGCTCTTCATGGTTTTGGGATCGCCAATAATTACGGCTTTCGCACCACCTAAGTTTAAACCAGCTACTGAAGCTTTATATGTCATTCCTCGAGATAATCTCAACGCATCTCTAACCGCATCTTTTTCATGAGCATAATACCACATTCTAGTTCCACCCAAGCCTGGGCCTAAAACGGTATTGTGGATCGCAATAATGGCTTTTAAGCCAGTAGCGTGATCTTGACATAATACGATTTGCTCGTGTTGTGTTGTCTCTAAACCTGCAAACAAGTCAAATGTAGTTACAGGGACATTTTGAGTTTGAATTTCTGCCATTGATTTTCTGGGTGCAAAGATACGGAGTTTTTTAATATAAAAATCATTTTCGCAAGTGTCAATCTTACACTTAAGCAAAAATTGGCAAAGGTCTTGGCGAATATTTCTTGCAAGAATCAGCAATTGCGCGGATATGGTCTGGAGTTGTGCCACAGCATCCCCCAATAATATTGACCCAACCATTCTTGCACCACTCAGAAATAATTGCACTCATTCCCTCGGGGGTATCGTCGTATTCGCCAAATTCATTTGGCAAACCCGCATTTGGGTAACAACTTACGCTGATGTTAGAAACGTTCGACAATTCTGCAATATACTGACGCATTTGATCAGCGCCTAAGGCACAGTTAAAGCCAACACTCAACAATTCTCCATGAGAAACGCTATTCCAAAAAGCTTCAGGTGTTTGACCACTCAAGGTTCTTCCTGAATTATCGGTGATGGTTCCACTCACCATCACTGGAATGTCTATTTCCATCTCCTCTTTAATCGTATTCACGGCAAATAAAGCAGCTTTACAATTTAATGTATCGAACACAGTTTCAATCAATAAAATATCTGCACCAGCGTCAATTAATGCAGTTGCTTGTTCTGTATAACATGCTACCAAATCATCAAAGCTTACAGCTCTATAACCTGGATTGTTCACATCCGGACTTAAACTTGCAGTTTTATTGGTTGGGCCCATGGCACCTGCAATAAAAATAGGTCTGTTTTCAACTTTCGATTGATATTCAGCAACCGCTTGTTTCGCCAATTTAACGGCTTCAACATTCAATTCTTTCACCAATGTTTCCATGTGGTAATCAGCCATAGAAATCACATTTGCATTAAACGTATTGGTTTCTAAAATATCACTTCCAGCCATTAAGAATTCTTTGTGAATGGCAGTGATAACTTGTGGTTGGGTTAAAACAAGTAAATCATTATTCCCTTTTAATGGATGCTCGTAATTTGCAAATCGGGTTCCGCGATAATCTTCTTCGGAAAATTTATATTTCTGTATCATGGTACCCATGGCACCATCAATAATGACAATTCTTTCTTTTAATAAATCCGTAATTTTCATTTAAATGAATTTAGATATTGATAGGCTGTTTTAAACACTGAATTTAAATATGCTTCAGACGTGATTTGCTTTTTGATTGAATGAATGGCCAATTTGTCTTCAAGCAATGCAGGCAATCGCGATTCCCATGCATTAGAACCATAAGCTAAATTCTCTGCATTAAATAAATTGAGATGAGTATAATCTGTGCACGATGCATTCACCTTCATTTTAGAATCAATGATCGAAATCACATTTAAATCCTTGTCTTTCAAATTAAATCCATGCGCCATTTCTATTGGTTTCGAATTCTTTTGATTGTAATGCTTGTGATACCAAATAACATGCGCATTTTTATCATACAATGTTTGGATGGCTTTTGCGTGAATGAATTTTGATTCTATGCCAGAAAAAACTTCCGCAAGGTTTTTTTCATTGTTTGTTACATTTTCAGCGGTATCAAAAGGTTGCATAAACACCATTGCTTTGTATTTGTAAGCGATATAGAGATTTGAACCAACAATTTTTACATAAGTATAATTCCCTTTATCAACTTTTCCATGAACTTTATTTTTCGATTTCAAGGAATCCAAAAACACACTTAATTTAGAATCGGAGGTCACTGATAGTCCTAAAAACTTAGCTTTATTGGTTTCAAACAAGATTAAATCTGAAAACAATCCAACGCCTGGAGTTGCGGGATCTTCACACTCCTTAAATGCAGACGCTTTGGCAATTATTTGATAAAAACTATCGTAATAAATAGGTTTATTTCCGGCGTAGTCTTCTTTTAATTTTTTTGTTTGAATTTGCACAAACCAGTTTGCATTTTGAGGGACAATTAAGGGCAAGCGACTTTGGGAATTAAAATTAAAATACAAGTAAACACCTACACCAATTGCGGAAATTGCCACCAAGACAATTAAACCAATTGCAATTCGCATAAATCCTTTATCAATCATTTTGCAAAGATACGAATTTTAGTGTTTAGGGTTGAAATTTTAGGAGAAAGATGAAACAAAAAAAAGCTACCTAAGTAGCTTTTTGTTTCATTATATCTATTAAAGATTATTTAATTGTTTTTGTGATCTTCACAGTTGTGTTTTTTCTCTGAAGCTTCATGTTTTCCTTCACATTTAGCACCCACAGATTTTGATTTGCAGCAAGCTTTCGCTTCACCAGCATTTGCAGTTTTAGATTTGCAACACGCTTTTGCTTCAGCAGTTGATGCAACTTTATTACATTCTTTGCTTTCACCAGCTGTTTTAGATTTACAGCAAGCTTTAGTTTTTTGTTCAGCCGCAGGCTTATCGGTTTGTGCTGAAGCAGCAAAAGCAAAACCAAATACAAACATTCCTAACAATACGATTTTTTTCATAACTAAACTTTTTATTTTTTTGTTATTACAAAGATACAAAATTTATGCCTCAATTGCCGAAAAAATGGATTTTCTAAAAATTTATGAATTAAATTCGACAAAATGCATTTATTTGATTACCATTTGGCAACGATTGTTTCGCCACCAACAGTTTTTTGATTCATTTCAACACAGATTTCGGCATCTAATGGCAAGTATAAATCAATTCTTGATCCAAATTTTATAAACCCATATTCAGCACCCATTTTAGCTTCTGCTCCTTCTTTAGCATAACAAACAATTCGTTTTGCCAATGCTCCAGCAATTTGACGGAACAAAATAGATCCTTTCGGTGATTCAACCACCACGGTTGTGCGCTCATTCTCGGTACTACTTTTAGGGTGCCAAGCAACCAAATATTTACCAGGATGATACTTTTGGTATGCAACTTTACCTGAAACTGGGTAACGATTTACGTGCACATTAATTGGCGACATAAAAATACTCACTTGGCGGCGTTTATCTTTATAATATTCAGTTTCAACAACTTCTTCTATCACAACAACTTTCCCATCGGCAGGAGCAATAATTAAATTTTCACCTGTTGGGATGTTTCTGTTTGGATGACGAAAAAACTGAACAACCGTAATGTAAAGCAACAATGAAATTGCCAAAACGATGGTTGATATTAAGCTTTCGCTTAAATAAATTTGCAAGGGAACATTAATTGCTCCCAACACCAATGTGGTGATTAAAATAATTGTAAAACCTTCTCTATGTAATCTCATATTATATTAAAAATAACCGCGCAACTTTAACGTACTCGACACCTTATCTAGCGCCACTACATAAGCCGCAATTCTCATATTTATTTTATATTTTTCTGAACATGCAAATACATTGTCAAAAGATTGTTTCATGACTCTATCTGCTCTTCTGTTCACACGCTCTTCTGTCCAATAATATCCTAAACGATTCTGCACCCACTCAAAGTAAGAAACAGTCACTCCGCCAGCATTTGCCAAAATATCTGGAACCACTAAAATTCCTTTTTCTTGTAAAATTGCATCAGCAGCAGCAGTTGTTGGTCCATTTGCACCTTCTACAATTAATTTAGCTCTAATGTTATGCGCATTTTCTGGTGTAATTTGATCTTCCATTGCTGCAGGAACTAAAACATCACATTCTAATTCTAACAAATCCGAATTGCTTACTTTTTGACCAATATTACAACCTTCTAAATTTCTATTTGGGCTATTTTGAACGTATGCAATGGCTGCATTCACATCAATTCCTTCTGGATTGTAATAACCGCCAGTAACATCGCTGATACCAACAATTTTTACACCCATCTGCGAAATTAATTTTGCTGAAATACTTCCTACGTTTCCAAATCCTTGTACAACACAAGTGCAATCGGTTGGCTTCAAACCTAATTTAGCCAATGCGCTCCTGGTACTCACCATAACGCCTCTTCCAGTTGCTTCAACACGACCTAAGCTACCACCTAAAACCAAAGGTTTACCGGTAACAACGCCCCATGCATTATGTCCTTTTATTTTGCTATACTCATCTACAATCCAAGCCATTTCTTGTTGACCTGTACCCATATCAGGAGCTGGAATATCATTCTCAGGTCCAAATACGTTTTTCATTGCCAAAGTATAAGCTCTTGTTAAACGCTCTAATTCACCTTTACTCATGGTACGAGGGTCGCATTTGATGCCACCTTTAGCTCCGCCGTAAGGAATATTTACAACAGCACATTTCCATGTCATCCATGCAGCAAGCGCCTTAACCTCATCGAGGTTTACGTCCATACTATATCGAATACCACCTTTTGAAGGTCCTAAATGAACACTGTGTACAACACGAAATCCTTCGAATACTTTTACTGTGCCATCATCCATTGTTACAGGCATATTTGCAATGACAACCTTATCTGGAACGCGCAAAACGTTCGCAAACTGTTCATCTAAACCTAAAATCTCCACAGCCGCATCAAAGCGACGATTCATGCTTTCTAGCGGATTGTACCTTGGTGATCCGCCGTTCATTGGTGCTGACATAATATGTACAAAATCTTTAATGATTTGAATGGCAAAATTAGAAGATTGCAACGGGGTAAAAAATATTTTTTATACCATTTACAAAATAATAGACACTTTGCCTTACCTGTTTCTCAATTTAATAGAAATTAATCTTTTGATTAACAATATGTTAAACTTCAAGTGTAGCCCTGTTTTGAATACCCAATTTATTGTGTATAAGTGTAGTATTAACAATGTTAAAAACGATAAATTCATGCCAAATGCAACCATTTCTACGCTGAATTTATACCTAAAACCAATCAAAATTGTACCTAAAAGTATGCAAAAAGAAAGACAATGATTGCGTAACAATTCCTTAAACCGATTTGTTGCATGAAGGTAGTTTCCAATAGATGTTGACATTGAAATAAAGAGTATGCCAGGGATTAACAATATAGCATTGTATTTCAACGTTGAAAAATTGGAACCAAAGATGGTAGTGAAAATCCCATTGGGAGTAAGTAACAAGAAACCGCAAATGACCACCGTACCAATCATTGAAAATTCGATATACCTACTTAACAAACGTTGATGATACGATTCACTTGTATTTCGAATCACCCGAGAGTGTATAATTGTGCCAAAACTCCCAGAAAAAATCCAAATGGTATCTGCAATTAACAATGCATTTGCAAATATTCCCGCTTCTGAATCTCCTAAATATTTGGCAACCAGCCAAAGTGGAGCTTTATTCACTAAAAACAACACAAAATGTCCAAGTTGCGCCCAAAGTCCCTCAAAAAAAATACCTTTGGGAGGAGCTTCAGGTGGAAATCCATTTTTATGAATTTCATTGGTGATGAATCGAGATGAATATCCCATTATCAACAATGTCACCAAGGCCAAAACAGATAACATTAATTCTATGTTTTTAGCAGAAATTACATTGCTCGGAATGATCAATACAACACTTAAAAGCGAAATCAATTTAATTAATTCCAAGGCCATCTGTAATTTATTTCGCTTTAAAACCCATCCTTTGCTCTGACAAATATTGTATTCAATATTTAAAAACGACAATGCGAAACCTTGTATAGAAAGCAAACAGATGTTAAAATCTTCAACATGAAATACCCAATGCAACACAAAACCCGATAATGCGATCACAGCAATTGAATAAAATTGTACCCAAGGAATAATTTGACTTGGTCTATATTTCACCAACCAATTTGCCATTGCACTTCCAGCAAACAACTCTACAAACATTAAAATTACTTGCAAATACAGCAGTAAAATACTCATTTCACCCCTTCCACTTGAACCTAAGTATCGAGAATAGATAATAACCACTCCAAAGGAAATGACAGCCCTGCTCAATTGCCAACCATATGTTTTTAAAGGACTATTCCCGCTCATAATCTAACATGCTTAAGAAAAATCCAAGTGAGCTCACTCTGAAATAAAATTGCAAATCTTTTGAGCCCAATTGATTGAAATTCTTCAATATGTTTTCTCTGTAATCTCTTTTAAGATAAGCATTTAGTCCCTCGTACATAAATGCATCTTTCCATTTCAACCCATGTTTTTGTGTCAGCAAAGTTTCAGGCACGCTAAATCCTTTTTTATCGGTACGACCATATAATGCCTGCGGCAATAAATCTTTAAATGCATCGCGCAACAAACCTTTAGGTAGACCGTTTTTCATTAATTCATGCAAATGATATTTCCCTAAAT